>JADGAM010000001.1:1733-91339 GCA_015232015.1 Oligoflexia bacterium
GGGGATAGAAAAGTAGGGTGTATTACTCTTCCTATAGGGCATTTGGAATATGATATTGATAAAAATGGAAAGAGTAAATTTGCAAAAGTTAGGGTTCCTAAAATGACAACAAAGTTATCTCAGTCGGTTTATCAAAAAGTTGGATTTTTTGATTCTTTAGTTCTGAGATTTTACATGGGATCAGTATTAAAAATGGAGATTGCAGATGGAAGAAAAGTTTTAATTGGTTCTGATAAACTTACTCATTTCTTCGCTCAAGGATTGGAAATTCAAGATAAAGATGAAGATGGAAAAGAAATTGCTGCTCTTAAATATGGTATTAGTACAGAAGAAGAAAAATATGGAATGAAGGGTACTGGAATTTTTTCCTATGGAGATCTGGCCGCAAATTATTCAGGAAAAAAATTTTGGGATAGTATCACCGATTATTTTAAGTGTGATGAAAAAACAAAAAAATGGACTCAAATAAAAGATTTTAAATTAAAAGATCATGTAACCCCTGCATGGGATGAAGCAATTAATCCAGTTCGGTTTAAGAGTAAATCAATAGCTCAGAAATTTAGAGAACAATTAAAGGTAATTAGAAAAGCAAAAGATGCTCAAGCACCTATTGATATAGAAGCATGTGAAAGTATTCCTGAATATTACAAAGATAAAGATGGAAAATTACCTGAAGATTTCTATGAAAAAATTAAATATTTTGTAAGTAGAGAGTGCTTACAATATATCTTGAAAAAAGATATTGATTCTATAGATATTCCAGTTACAAAAGGCGTCGGCCTTGATTTACATGATATAATAAAAGAAGAAAGAGAAAATGAAAAAAATGGTGTAGATAAAGATTCCTGTCAGATGTCTAATACAAAAAATATTAATTCAGGTATAACTGTAAATTCTATTGATTCAATGTAACTACCTTGGCGGACGGACACTAATCTGTATTGGTTTTCAATTTAAGAGAGATTATTTGCTAAAAAATTTTATAAGATAGTCGAGCGAATAATCAAATAATTTTTCCTTTAATCGCTTTGTTATTTTTAAATCAGGTGGTTCACTTGAACGAAGTAATAGTAACTCATTAATTCCTTTTTGTACTTCATCTTTTGTTTCATTAAAAATACCCATACAATTTTGAATATTATTACACTCACCATTTAATGAACTAGTCTCAATTGGTTTGCCAAACTTTAAATATATTTTTTGAGGTTTAGGAATTAGTGTTGGGCCAATACCTTTAACAATTGGAAAAATACTTTCTTGCCGATATCCTATGGTCTTAAATAATTTTCCTAGAGGAGAATTATAAATCTCATGATTATCAACTAAAATATCATAACACTCTTCTGGACCGACAGAGGAGATAGGAATAATGGGATATTGATGTTCAATGGCCATTCTTGCAAAACCTGTACGATGTTTCCAAAAAAGATTGTATTTTTCACCCTTTAATTTAAAGGCCTCTCTTGCACCACCAGGAAATACTAATAAATTTTTTTTATGTTCCATTAGATATGAACAATTTGCTCTCGTGCCTTCAACTACACCTAAGCGGTAAAGAAAATCTTTCCAATATGGAATTTTGTAATGATAGTGATCTGCTAAAATTCGCAAAGCAATTTTATTATTTTCAAATAACTTTTTCCATAAACATAAAGTGTCGAATACGGCCATTATAGTATGGTTTGCAACAAATAATGCCGGTCTTTCTATAGGAATATTTTGTATTCCTATGAAAACTGGATCGCACAACCATTCCCATGGTCTTATAATTTTAAGTACTTCTTTAAGTGTTTCGGATGAGTGTGATTCGATTGAAGCAATGTCAGCAAGGTAACTATCTTTTACTTCTTGTACTTTTATGCGTCTCTCTTGTACGCTTTCCGCTTTTTTAAGAGTAGGTGATTCTTTTTTGAGATAATTATTGTAATTAACATTATCGTAATGTTGAAAATCTGCTTTTAATACTTTTGCTGCCATAATAGTATTTCTCTTGTTAAGGTGAGCGATAGTTTTTTAGTAAAGTATTGATCGGATTTTTTTGCTAAATACTTTATCTGCTTTTATTTGATTTATTTATTTTATTTGATAGCAACGTTAGAGTTTAGGGCCCGTCAAAAAATAATTGCTCATTTTTGCATCCAATCTTTAGGCCATCTTAAGCTTCTCCTCATTCACAAAATCCTCGATGTAGTTACACTACATCTGCGGTTTTGTTCAGTCGTCGAAACTTAACCTGACCTAAATCTTGGCGCAAAAAAAGAGCAGTTATTTTTTGACGGGCCCTTAGATATTTTTTATTTATAAATTTAAAATTGGGAGGGATGTTTGGGAAAGAAATCTATTCGCGGTTCAAGCACTTTGAGAGGGTGATTTTGTGGGTCAGGCATAAAAGTGAATATAGAATCAAAAATACGTTCCCAGTTCCAAAATTCTTCTCCCACATTTAGATATTCTCTAACCATCTCAGTCCCATTGGGTGCAATTGGGTGAAGAAGAATCATGGCAACCCTTACCATATGAAATGCATCGATTAGTGCTTGTCTTTGAGTTTGGTTATCACAAGAAATTGCTTGCCCTGGTAAAAAGTTTTGAGTCCAAAATTTATTAATACTTCTACTATAGTTATCAACAATAGTCATCGCTTGATGAAATTCGTGTTTAAACATTGCCTCTTCATAATCTAGAATTGATTTTTTAGCATTATGAATAATGCTTGCACTAATTTCTCCAACTGGAATTTGTCCATTAAAATACTTTTGAGTGGTATAGAAACAAGTACGAACTGCTTTATTTAAAACGTTACTTAATAAATTTCCTTCTTTTAAAACGGGATCAGCATCTTTTTCTTTAGCATTGGGATTAAATGGTTTTGGCATAAATGCTACATTTCTTCCTCCAAGCCAGAGGGCGAAGAAGTGAGTTCGCAATTGATCAGCAGTATAGTGATCTAACAGTTCACGGGCCATAGGAGGAACTATTTTACCACTACTGCTGGCCTTCTTATCAAAAAATAACAGATGATAATTAACTATTAAGTGAGGCATTTTTAAATCACCATCTGCTGGAGTAGGTGTTGGCATTGAAGATGTTGATGATATTGTGGTCTTGTTTTGGTTGCCCATAAACATACTCATTTCAGCTACACTATAGAAAAATACATTATCTTCTCCAATGAATTGATAAACTTTTGAATCATCAGAGCACCACCATTTCTTCCATTCGTCTTTATCAATGCGGCCAATCTTTTCTAAGTAAGTGGCGGTAAAAGATATTGGCGCCCAAAGTGATTCTGGCCAAACCCAGAAAGTAAGGTTTTCATTTTTCCCTTTATTTTCTTTATTATCTATTTCATCGTTGTTGTCTTCTAAGTTAGGAATAGGTACACCCCATTCCACATTTCCTGTTAATCTAAAAGGAACCAGTGTTTTACCAGTTCGATAACGAACAGATTTTTTTGAAAGAATAGCACAAGCACTTTCTCTCTTTGCTAGAGTATCAAAAACCAATTTAATGGACTTATTTTTTTCATCGTAGCGCTTATAAGGAGGAAGTTCTGTTGCTAATTCATTTAAAAGATCGCTATGATCTTGTTTAACATAAATGGCCGGTGGTTCAAGAAATTCTTTAATACTACTAATTGCAAAAGGTCTGTAGCCGGGAATGCTACTAAGAGAATTTGCCCATGAAGTTAATTCAACTTTAAATTTTTCTAAATCAATATACCAGTTAGTGACATTTCTCATTTCAGGTTTTTCATCTGAAAGTGCACTTTTAGGATTGATAAGATCTTTTGGTTCATAAGGATGCCCCAATGAACATTCATCTGCATATGCTTTTTCGGAGGAGCAGCCAGGGATAGGACATTGTCCAGTTACTTGCCTGCCATTTAAAAAAACATTAAATTTTGTGTCGTAAAATTGTAAGGATGAATGTTTGATCAAATGACCATTACGATAAAGTTTTTTAAAAAATTCGCCACACAACTCATGATGAATTTCTCCCGAGCGGTCAAGCCCTGAGGCCGCAAATAAATTTAAATCTACACTGTATGCTTTTAAGGCATCAATTTGCCTGTTATGATTGAAGCGAACAAAGTCTTCAATAGTTCCGTTAAATTCACCTTTGTTTTTTACTTGTCTGTAGTGCTCGACAATGGGAGAGCCATAGCAGTCAGTACCAGAGATAAATATTACATTTTCTCTTCCAATTCTATCTCTCATAAAGCGTGCGAAAATATCCGCATGAATAAATACACCACCAATATGACCAAAATGTAAATCTTTATTACCATATGGCATTCCACCTGTGATAACTATGCGTTTAGGAAAGCTAGGCCGTTTATTCTCATTTTCTGACATTTTTGTTCCCCTTAAACATTAATAATAATGTACTAAACAATGTACTAAAGGTTGTAGTAGAAGTAGTACGACCTTTAGTAAAACTTATAGTACAAAACAACAAGCTTTATAACAATTAGTTGTACTACAGGCCATTGTAGCTTTTTTTAAAATTTGTTTCAATAATTGTTTTTTTAAGTAACAATTATTATTATAAACGCGTCATGATGGGTGAATTGAGAAATAATTATTTATTGATAATTTTGATAATAGGTAATTTTGATAATTAAAGAAAAAAGGAAAAGATGAAAACTTCAGAGGGTAAATTAAGAATTTTTTTTGGAATGTGTGCTGGTGTAGGAAAGACTCATGCAATGTTACTAATGGCCAAAAAGTTAATTTCTGAGGGAGTAAATGTTGTTATAGGTGATGTTAATACTCATGGTAAAGAAGAGACAAGTAAATTGTTGGAGGGTATCCCGGTTGTTGAAAAAAAGAAAATATATACTCAGGATAGTAGTGAAGGCGATACTTTCGGCGATAGTTTTAAAGAGGAGATGGATTTAAGTGCCATTTTAAAATTGCATCCTAAAATTGTATTAATTGATAATTTGGCCCACACTAATATTCCAGGAGGATTGCATCCGAAGAGATGGCAAGATGTTTTCGAGATTTTGTTTAATGGTATAGATGTTTTTTGTACTATTAACATACAAAATCTAGAGAGTCGCAAAGATGATATTGAACGGATAACTGGAATAACTATCACTGAAACAGTACCTGACATTGTTATAGAACGTGCAGATTATATTGATATTATCGATATTCCACCAGAGGATTTATTATTGCAATTAAAAGCAAAAGAATCAAAAAAAGAAAGTACTAATAATTGCAATGATTTTTTTCAAGAGGATAAACTTACTGCTTTAAGAGAGATCTTATTTCGAGTTTCTGCAGATAAAGTAGATACAGAATTAAAATTACTAAAAGAAAAGCAAGGGCAAAATAAACAAATTGATAGTAGTGGTAATGAGGAAATTTGGAAAACTCAAAATAAGTTATTAGTAGCAGTTGGATATGGACCATTTTCTGAAAAATTAGTTCGAACTACAAAACAATTAGCAGATCAACAAAGATCACTTTGGATTGCTTTATATGTTGATGTAGGCCATGCTTTAGAAGAAAGAGAAAAAATAATTGTTACTAAAAATTTAGAGCTAGCAAGAAGCTTGGGAGCAGAAGTAGTAACAACTGCAGATGTAGATTTAGTAGAAGGCATTGATAGAATTTGTCACCAATATCAAGTCTCAAAAATTGTAATTGGAAAACCAGGGGATCATTTTATAAAAAATATTTTAAAAGGTGGCAGTATAATTGAACGCTTGAATCAATTAGATACAACTATAGATATTCATATAGTAAGAAGGCCAACAGATAATATAATAAAAAAAGAACAAAAATATTATGCAGAGATAAGAGAATTTTTTAAGGAAAAAAGAAATTATAATCCTTATATTTTAGTTACTATTTGGACAATAGCAATCACTTTGTTATCAGCACTACTTGCATATAAATATAATTTTATTTCTTATAGAACTGTAGGAATAATATTTTTGTTGAATTCTGCAATAATAGGAAAATTTTTTACATTATTTCCCACAGTATTTGCATCAATTTTAGCAATTGGATTATGGGATTTTTTCTTCATTCCACCACTGTTTAATTTAATAATCAAATCCCGAGAAGATCAGGTATTATGTCTGAGTGTTTTTATTGTGGCCACATTAATAGGAAGTTTTACAAGCAAAATAAAGAGAAGTCAGACGTTACTTAGAAAGCGTGAAAAGCATAGTAATATTTTGTATCAAATAGCTTCAACAATTGTTCAAGCAGAAAATAGAGATGATTGCATAAAGGGAATCGAGTCAACTATAACCAATATTTTTAAGGGTGAATGTGCAATCACTTTGAAAGATAAATCAGGAGCTTTAGAAAATTTTAAAAGAGGCAAGGATTGGAAATTTAATCGACCAAAAGAATGGGAAGTGGCCTTATGGGCATTTGAAAATGGATTACCTGCTGGTAAGTGGACAGATAATGGTCCAAATGCGGAGGCCATATATATCCCATTACTGGCCAAAGGGAAAAAGATAGGAGTGCTTGCTTTCCTCTCTATCAATAATAATACTGATCTTACTTTAGAGATGAGAGAAATTTTGTTTACTATTTGTTCACAGCTTGCAATGTATATTCAACATGAACTAAGTACTCAACAATAGGGCCATACAAGGAACATACAATTCTTTTTCTCTTTTTCTTTTGATTTGAATTTATATTGAGTTTATCCTTTACTTAAGGGAGGGATTTTTTAAGGGGGTGTATGAATAAGAATCATTCGGATATAAAAATATTTACATCAAAAGCGCATGCAAGAATAAATATTATAGGGGGGCATACTGATTATAATCAAGGATGCTTGTTGTCTGTTTTAACTAAAGAATTTGTATCTGTAACTCTCATCACTAATCAAAAAGCAATATCAAACCAAGTTATAGCAAGAAGTAGTGCTTTTGGAGCAGTAATTTCATATGATTTAGGAAAAGAAGATGTGGGTGGCAATTGGGGTGATTATATTAAAGGTGTTACAAAAATTTTAAGGAATGAAAATTTTAATTTAAGTGGTTTTGAAGTAAAAATTGATTCCTCAATTCCGATGAATTTAGGATTTGCTTCTGGTGTAGCTTTAATGGTAGCGTTTATTCGTACATTAATATCTGCCTTCAAATTAGATATTTCTGATTTTACAATAGCAAAATTAATTTCCATTATTAAAAATGAATTTTTAGTTATGCCAGTAGGAGTTACTGATCCATTAGTAATTAGTGTTAATAGAGATACAGATTCAGTTTTGTTTATTGATAGTAACTCTTTAAATTTTGAACAAATTAACTTTCCAAATAATCTTGATATTTTAACTATAACTATTGGTGGAACTTATTCCAAGAGGGGAGAGATTAATATTTGTAGAAGAAGAGAATGTGAAGAAGTAGTAGCTAGATTAACGATGAAATCATTTTGTGAATTGCATATTGAAAAGCTCAAAGAATATGAATCAATTTTAAATAATAGAATTTTATTTAAGAGAGTAAAACATGTACTCACTGAAAATAATCGAGTATTGCAGTTTAAAAATGCTTTTTTATCTGGTGATTATAAGTTAGCAGGTGAATTGATGTACCTATCTCATATGTCACTTAAAGATGATTATGAAGTATCTACCGCAGAGATTGATCAAATAATTGAATTAGCAAAAAAGGATGCAAATGTTTTTGGGGCCAGACTTGCAACTGATAGTGGGCTTGCAGGTGCTATTGTTTTGTTAATTAAGAAAGGAGAAAAAGAAAAAGTATATAAAAATTTAATGGGTAAAAATTTAAAAGGAAATTAGTGTATGTTTGATTGTATTTATGCAAAGAAAAATATTTTTTTAATAAATTTCATATCAACTGTTTTTACTGTTTTTATTGCTTCTACTGCTTTTACTGCTTTTGCTTCATCAGATATTTATTTGTGCAACATAAATTTGATTCAGCCAAAACAAGAAGTAGCTTTAGAAAATATTAGTCAATATGTTGAACGTTTTAGTTTTGAAAACAAGGGAGAAGGAGCAGGGGTAAAATCAAAATTCCGTGATATTGAGATGTATATATGGAATCAAAAAAATAATTTGCATTTAATAGTTAAAGATTTAAAAAGAAAAATTGATATTCAAACAAGTTTTCCCGCAGATCAAGATGATTTGTTTTTAAGATTATCTCCTGAACCAGAAACAAAAGTGCAGTGTATGTCCATTAAAAAATGGGAGTCATTAGAAGATGAGTCGGTAAAGGTCTTTTTTCAAGTTCCTCCTTTGTCAGATAATAGTAATCTATTAAATTATACTACTAATGTTCAGATTGTAATTAATAGAGATATTTTATTTAAGTATCATTCATCAAGAGGAACGGGCGCAGGATCAGAACGAAATGAAGAATTATTTTTTCAGAGTGGAAAGGTGTTGAATGGTGGTGTTGATAAAGATAATAATAAAGAGTGGTGTATGTTTCGTATTCAACGAAAGATGGATGAAGATACCACTGTCCCTCTAGGAACAAAGATACCAGTAGTAACAGTTACTAGTAATGCTGCCAGCAAGGAACATTATGTTTTGAATTACAATTTTGTTGATTTTGTAGCAGGAAAAAAGAATTTTGAAACATATGATTTCATACCATTTGTATTGCAATGTAAGATTAGAAATGGAGTAATACTAACTAAAAAATTTTTTAAAGATATTACTGGTAATTATTTTGATGTTGTTTCAATTCCTGGCAAAGGAAGTGGCCAAAAGAAGTGAAAAACAAAAAAAGTGAAAAGCAAAATTCAGACTGAACAAATAATAAAAGATCACGAACAAATTATTCAAGAATTACTTTTAAAGAAACAAAAGGGTTCTAATATAATTGTTTGGCAAAAAGATGAAAGTGGTAAACGCTTTATATTAGGTGCAATTAATTTACAATTAGTTGATCAACAAAATAATTTTATAGAAGTAGCTTCTACAACTGAATCAGAGGTCGATTTTAATAATTTCATAAAAGATCTTTGTATATATATCCATCATTCTGAAGATCATTTAATTTATAAATCTGTTATTTTAGAGCAAGAAAATAAATTACTTCGAATTCAGATTCCAGAGAGTATGATGACTTATACTGAAGAAAATATAAAAAAATCAGAGGAAAAAACTGAAGAAAAAATTGAGGAAGACACAGTCGTAGTTAAGGGTGGTGAAAAGGATAACAGTGAGAATAAAGATTTAGAAAATGTTTTAGTAACTGGAGAAGTAAACGAAAATGCTTCTGATAATGATTTATTTATTATTAAAGGTGAAGCAAACAATTCGGATAATGTTAGATATCAGGTTTCATCAAAGGATAATGGCCATATTAATGATGATGAAGATAAAGCAGTTTTTAGGGTTAGTGATGGAGTTAAAAGTGGAAATAAATTTAGTTCTTCAACGGAGTTATTAAAAATTTCATCAGCAACTTTATCCAAAGAAGAGAGAGAAGAACAGTACTACAAAGAAAAAAGAGGCAGTACTCGTAAACAAATAAAAGGAGATAAGCACGCAAGAATTTTTAAAAAGAATGATGAGAACTCAGTTCCAGAATATTATCAATTATTAGATCTGTCTCAAGGGGGAATTGCATTTGTTTGTGAAGATAAAAATGAATTCAAACCTGGCGCTATTATAGTTATTGATGAAATTACTGGGAGTTCTATTAGTAATGCAGTAGAGGGTGAGGTTCGTTCTGTGCGCACTCGAGATGAAGAGACAGGTTATAAGGTTGGCGTAAGATTTTTAGCTAAAGAACCATCTTAAGTTCCCATTCCTAATTTATCCTGAAATATTACCGACAAAGACTAAGACTATATAGAAAGTGCTATAAATAGAAAGTGCTATAAAAAAATAATGGAGTAAAATTGTTATGTGGGGATTATTAAGATTCCTTAGATTGCTAAAATTTTTATTTATAATTTTACTTCCGTTTTCATTTTCATGTTCCTTGCCTAAAAATGTCAAAAAAATAGCAATTGCTGAAGCATTAGTGTCGGCCACTGCAACAGCAGGTATGGATCCATTATATTCATATCAATGGCATTTAAGAAATAGTGGAAAACATGATGGTTTGATTGAAGGTATTGTAGCAGGAGAAGATATAAATGTAACTTCAGTTTGGGATGAGGGGAATAAAGGAGATGATATTTTAGTAGCAGTTGTGGATGATGGATTACAAATAAAACACCCAGATTTAGTAGATAACATTAAAAATAATTTAAGTTGGAATTATTTACATAGTAACAATGATCCCTCGCCAGATATTTCTGAAAATAATCATGGAACTTGTGTGGCCGGTCTTCTGGCCGCTCGAGATAGTAATGGAATTGGTGTTAAAGGAGTTGCTTCCAGAGCTAAAGTTATAGGCTACAACTTATTGGCCGATAGTGGAACAATAATTTCTAATGAAGCAGATGCCATGACTCGAAATGAGTCCGCAATCAGTATTAGCAATAATAGTTGGGGGGCGGCCGATGGAACTGGAAAATTATTTGCCGCAAGTTCTACCTGGATCAGCGCCATTAATGATGGATTAGCAAATGGTAGAGGAGGAAAAGGAATCATTTATGTTTGGGCCGCAGGTAATGGTGCCAGCGCCGATGAAACAGAATTGGATCGATCAGATTACGATGGTCAGGCAAATTACTATGGAGTAGTTGCTGTATGTGCAACTACTGATCAAGGAATAAAAGCTTATTACAGCGAGAGAGGATCTAATCTTTGGGTTTGTGCGCCCTCTAGTGGGGGGAAAAATGCTTTGGCCACTACCGATTTAATGGATGATTGGGGAGGAAATAGTACAGGACTTAATGAGTTGAGTGATCTTGCTTATACAAAAAAATTTGGAGGAACATCAGGGGCCACTCCCATTGTAAGTGGTGTAGTAGCGCTAATGTTAAAGCAAAATGCAAATTTGGGTTGGAGAGATGTTAAATTAATTTTAGCACAAACTGCTCGAAAAATACAGAGCAGTGATTCTGATTGGGTTACTAATGGTGGCGGATTTAAAGTTAATTATAAATATGGTTTTGGAGTTGTAGATGCTAAAGCAGCAGTAGATGCTACAAAAAGTTGGGTTAATGTTGGAACTCTAAAAACATATTCGCAAAATTCAACAATAGATAGTTCGGGAGTAGATATTCCAGATAATGATGGAACTGGAATAAGTGATTCTATTGTTGTTAACTTGGCCAGCAGTGGAATAAAAAAAATTGAGTTTATTGAAATATCGGTAAATATCACTCATGCTTATTGGGGAGATCTTTCAATTGAGTTAAGCGGAAGTAATGGCCCTATTACTAGTGTTTTTTTAAAACCTCATGTTTGTAATAATGGCGATACAGATATTTCATTAGAAGAAAGTTGTAAAGACTCAACTTCAGGAGGAGCAGCGGCGGCCATATTTAGATTTGGAAGTGCAAGGCACTTAGGGGAGACAAGTGCTGGAATATGGACCTTAAGAGTTGTGGATGCAGTTAATTCTGCTCTTGGAAGTAATGGAAAACTTAATAATTGGAGTATAACTTTTTATGGTAGAGAATAAAAAAAATTTTTTGATAAAAATAATAAAAATATTTTTTTTATTTATTATTAATGCTGTAATTTTAATTTGCAATGCGGAGGAATATTATTGGTACGATGGAAATATTAAAAGAGTTATTTATTTAAAAGATGATTTGCTTGCTACATTTCCAATATTTGCAACTTCTCCTATTTCCGCCGGTGTAGCTAATACATTTTTAAAAACAAAGTCTTTAAACGAAAATTCTTCAAAAGGTCAAAATAAAACTATAATTTATAAAATTCCAAAAAATTTAAATACAAGTCTAAATATTAAAAATGCTATTGCAGAAAAAATTCCAAAGTCTGCTGTCTTTGCTCAGTCAAAAAAAGATATGTCTTCATTAATGGCCTTGCCAGGAGGAATTATTATTACTTTTACTCAAGATTATTCAAGCGCTGATGTTGATAAATGGTCTCATGATAATGGATTAGGTAGTGGAAATAAATTACCACTTAAAAATCAAAATATGTGGGTATTTGTTACTGCTCCAGGAATTTTTACTTTAAAAAAGGCCAATGAATTAATGGAAAGTCATGATCCAAAAATTATATCTGCTCAGCCAAATTGGTGGCGTAGAGTGGAGAAAAAGTAGTTGTGTTATTTTTTAAGTAAAGTAAGACAGCATTTTTATTTCCAATAATAAAAGGAACTCTTTGATGTAATGATGTTGCTTGTAGATCTAAAATTCTTTTTGTTCCAGTAGAGGCCATACCCCCAGCTTCTTCTGCAATTAAGGCCAAGGGAGCACACTCATAGAGTAAACGTAATTTTCCACTTATTGCTTTAATATCTTCGGGATATAAAAATATTCCACCTTTAAGCAAATTGCGGTGAAAATCACTAACTAAAGTACCAGTATAACGAGATGAAATTTTATTAGAAACATTAATAGAAGCATTATTGGAATTACATTCATCTGCAAATTCAATATCAAGTAGTGGATATCCAAAACGAATAAAGTCTGCATATCTTTGAGTGTTTGTAGACCAAAATTGATAATTTGTTTCATTAGCAGAAAAATATTTACACTGAGGAGGAATAATTATGTTTTCATGAGAGAGCACATATTCACCAATTTCAGGGTCTAGCGTGAATCCATGAACACCACTACCTCCGCCTGTAGTATAAACAAACATAGTAGTTGAACCATAAAGTACATAACCAGCTGCCTTTTGTTGGTGGCCTGGTTGTAAAATGCAATTTTTTGAATCTTCCTCATAACGGTATATTGAAAAAATAGTACCGATTGGAACATTAGTATCAATATTAGAGGAGCCATCAAGAGGATCAAAAAATATTATATACCTATCACCAGAATAATCATTTTGTTTAGGAAATGTCACAAATTCGTCTTCCTCTTCGGAACAAATGCCGGCAATAGGAGACCACCAGTTAAATGCTGCTTTCATAATATTGTTTGAAAGAAGATCTAATTTCATTTGATCTTCTCCTTGAATATTAATTATTCCTTCTTTGCCAGTTATACCTAAGAGGCCTGCTCGTCTAACTTTTGATTCAATTATTTTTGAAGCTACTCCAATTCTTCTTAGGATATTAGAAAATATTCCTCTGCCTTGAGGGTGAAGCTTTTGTTGTTTATAAATGTGACTTTCTAAAGTTTCAAAATCTTTCCATTCTGAATTATGATTTTCTTTATACATATTCCAATTCCTCCCATCTTAAAAATGTATCAATGGGTTTTTGAAATGAAAAGAATTTGTTTTAGGGATTATTTATTAGATTATTTATCAGATTATGAATTTATATAAGAAGTGAGCTAACGTTTAATTTTCCACCTGTAACACTTTTATTGTTCATGGAAGGTATTTTTTGTGTGCTATTTAATATTGCATTTTTTACTTCACTCCAACTCTTATTTGGATATTTTGACCAATAAAGTGCAGCTGCTCCTGATACGTGAGGTGCTGCCATGGAGGTTCCATCCCAATAAACAGTAGTGCCCATAAAGTCTAAAACAACATCATTATAAATATTGCCTGGAACTGTAGAGTAAACACGAACTCCTGGTGCTGCTAAATCAACACTCTTTTTTCCCCAGTTTGAAAAACTACCTAAATTATTATTTAAATCAATTGCAGCGACACTTATGATATTTTCCATATCGTAGCTAGCAGGATATCCTGGCTTTGCATCTGCATCGTTATCGTAGCCAACACCATTGTGTCCATTTCCAGCGGCGGCAATAAAAAGTACTCCCTTTGTGCCTGCATAGGTGATTACATCACGAAGAGCTTGGTTTGTTTGGCCTTCACTAGAATCTTCTCCCTCTGAACCCCATGAATTAGATAATACTCTTGCTCCATTTGCAATAGCGTATTGAATGGCCTTTAGTGCATCAGCAGTGGAGCCTTCACCTTTTTCAGATAAAAATCTTAATGGCATAATTCTTACGTTCGGAGCAACTCCAATTATTCCCAAAGAATTATCAGAGTGAGCAGCAACGTTACCTGCACAATGAGTTCCATGCCCAGGATTTCCACCTCCCATAATCATTTCCCAAATACTGGTTGTGAGGTCAAAAGGTTTATTATCATTTTGAACAAAATCCCATCCAATGACATCGTCAATATAACCATTACCATCATCATCAATTCCATTTGATGATTTATCTTTTCCGTCAGTATCTAATCCCATCTCTCTATTATTCTTCCATATATTTGCTACAAGGTCTTCATGAGTATAATCAACTCCAGTATCTATTACTGCTACAATCATGTCAGGAGAACCTTTAGTGATTTTATGTGCTTCTAAGACTCCAATATCTTTCATTCCCCATTGATTAGTAAATTTTGGATCAACACCTGGTCGTTGTATTGGAATAGAGGGAATGTTTGGATTATCCGCTATCTTTTCATTCATTGCTTTAGCAAATAAAGGATTTGCTTTCATCTGAGCTGCAATTGTATTTAATAGAATAGGATCTTGGATTTGATAGTTCTCTTGCAACTTTATTTTGTAGTTTGGTTGTACATAATTTACAACAGGATTAGAGTTAATCTCCTTTAAAAGTTTATTAATAGAATTTTTGCTATGTTTTTTTAATATCACTCTAAACCAGGGAAGATCATTAAAAAATTCAATTTGTGCACCTTTGTTTTTTAAATCTTTAATTAAATTTTGTTCTTCAATAGTTAATGTGTCTTTACTGCTACTTTCATCGAGTTTTACTAAGTAATCGGATATAAAGGAAGAATTTAATTCTCCAGCACTTAAAGTAATTCTCCATAAAAGCCAAACCATAACGAATGAAAATAAAAATACGTATCTCACAATGCCCCTCCTTGGTTTAAAAGTTTGTTAGCAAAAAAATTATTAATTATTGTTTGTAACAAACTTTCTTTGTGTTTTTTAAAATTATATGGAAATCTATTAAAACTATAGATATATTTTCATCCTAACGAAATGCTTTGGCCAAACTTTTTTATTTATGATTTTCAACTTTTAGGAGAAATAAAAATGCAATTACATTTGGTTCGCCATGGTGATGCAAAACAATCGAACGATGATTTTTCTAGGGCGTTGAGTGAGAAAGGTGTTTTAGAAGTTGAGTTACTTTCTCGGAAGATTAAAGAAGGCATAGAACAAAATAAAATTTTTATTAATAGGATTTATCATAGTAATCTTTTACGGGCCAAAGAAACCGCCGAGATAATTTTTAAAACGATTTTAAAAAATGAAAACAATAAGAATAACAGCAATAATAATAATAAATTATTTTTGGAAGAAGATAATGATCTTTCTCTCTATAATGATAATTATCTATATATTGTCGACAAATTAAAAAATTATTCAGAAAATGAAAATACAGAAGGAATAATGCTTGTAGGTCATATGCCATCTCTGACTAAAATAGGTGAGTATTTAGTTAGAGCAAATGCTACTAATAAAAATAGTAGAATCGATTTTTCCTTTGCAACAGCTAATATGGTTTCATTAGAGAGGGATAATAATGATGAGTGGAATTATTTGTGGAAAATTACTCCAAAAGATAAATAATATTTTATTTTTTAAATTTTTATTTTTATCATTATCTCTTTTTTTTCTGTTCTTATTTTATTCATGTGAAAAAAAATTTATTGATGTTGAGCCAGTAACAATCTCATTTGGGACAGGGGATGTAACTGGAACCTATTATCAAACTGGAGCAATTATTGGTAAATTCGTAGAAGAAAATACAACAAAAAATAATATGAAGGTTTCAGTAGAATCTACTGAAGGATCTGTGGCCAACATAAATGCAGTAATGAAAGGGACTATGCAATTTGCTTTTGCTCAATCCGATCGACAATATCAGGCATATAAAGGAATAGAAGATTGGAAAAGTAGTGGCGCTCAAAAAAAATTACGGTCAATTGCTTCAATTTATCCTGAAAGTATAACTGTTATTGCTACAGAAGAAAGTCAGATAAAAGAGTTGGCGGATATCAAAGGAAAAAAGATTGGTTTAGGTGTCAATGGTTCAGGAGTGCTATCTAATGCTCGAGATGTTTTAAAAGTATATGCAATTAATGAGAGTGATTTTGAAGCTAAATTTGTAAAACCTTTAGAGGCATTTAAACTTATTCGCGAAGGTGGTCTTGATGCATTTTTTTACACCATAGGACATCCAAGCACCAATATTAAGAATTTAACTATGACTGCAAATTTAAAATTAAGATTTATTTCTTTGATGGGCCGAGAACGCGACCAAGTAACTTCAAAATTTCCTTACTATACGGATACAGTTATATCAGCTAGCACGTATCCTCTGGCATTAAATGAAAGAGATATTCCTACTATAGGAGTTTTGGCAACATTAGTTACTTCTAGTAAAGTTGATGATGAAATAGTATATAGATTTACTAAGGAATTTGTAGAAAATTTTGAAAAATTAAAGGAATCTGGGCCAGTATATAAAAATTTATCCAAAGATAAAATGTTTGATGGTCTAACTGCTCCCATTCACCCTGGGGCCATGAAATATTATAAGGAGGCGGGACTAAATAAATACATCGATAAAAGTTTAATTCTTCAATGATAATGATAATGATAATGATAATGATAATGATAATCTGAAAAATAAAAATAACCAGGAGTAATAAACATGAGTGCATTTTGTACAGATGAATTTATTAGAGAAATTCCTAAAACTGATTTGCATCTACACTTGGATGGATCACTACGGATTTCTTCACTAATTGATATGGCAAAAGCTAGTAAAGTGGAATTACCATCATATACAGAAGAGGGTCTTCGTGAATTGGTATTTAAAGATAGTTACAATAATTTAGGAGAATATTTACATGGCTTTATGTATACCTGTAATGTTCTTCGTTCTGCTGAAAATTTAGAAAGATGTGCATATGAATTGGCCATTGATAATCAAAAAGAGGGAGTAAGATATATTGAAGTGCGATTTGCTCCCCAACTTAATATTGATAATAAAGATTTAACAATGGAAGTTGTTTTGGAGAGTGTGAATAAGGGATTAGCACGTGCACGCTCGGAATTTAATCAAAGGGAACAAATTAAAAATGGATCAGAACCTCCATTTGAGTATGGAATTATTGCATGTGCAATGAGAATGTTTGGTAAGGCCAATTTTTCTCCTTACTATACTAAGCTCTATTCAATTCATTGTTATTCTGAACCAATGGAAGTTATAAAACTGGGGGCATTGGAATTAGCAAAGGCAGTGGTAAAAATAAGAAATGAAAGAGGCATTCCAATTGTTGGCTTTGATTTAGCAGGTAGAGAAGATGGCTATCCTGCTGAAGAATTTAAGGACGCCTATGCCTATGTTCATAAAAATTTCATGCATAAAACAGTTCATGCAGGAGAAGCATATGGCGCTGAAAGTATTTTTCAAGCAATCACTGATTTAGATGCTGATAGATTAGGGCACTGTTATTATTTATTTGATACTAATAGGGTTCAAGATCCAGAGATAAAAGATCGCCATGATTATGTAGAAAAATTAGCTTCATTCATTGCTGAAAAGAGAGTGACTATAGAGGTATGTTTGACAAGTAATTTACAAACAAATCCTAATTTAAAAAATATCAAAGATCATACTTTGAAAAATATGTTGGAAAAAAGATTATCAGTTTCTCTTTGTACCGATAATAGATTGATGTCTAATACTTCGGTAACTAAAGAAACCAAATTAGCAATAGAAAATTTTAATATCACTCCGGAAGTGCTAAAAAACATAACCATTTATGGATTCAAGAGAAGTTTCTATCCAGGTCCTTATTTTGAAAAACGTAAGTATGTAAGACAAATCATGAGTTATTATGATCAAGTGGCCGCTAAATATAATATTAGATATGATAAACGTGGAATTTATTGATTTACAAGCCCTTAAAACCGATCCATAACTTCAGGTGCTAAATATTGTGTGATCAAAAGATTTCAAAAAACTTTGATAGGAAAAGACTCTCATAACAACATCTAAATTAACTGAAATATAACCTTTATCGCAATTGATAAGCGAGCTTTTAATTAACTCTTCTATTCCTTCTTTAACAAAAGGAATAGATTGTATTCCTAAATCATCATAACGAACAGATAAGACATTTTTCATTGGATTATTGGTGCTGTCGTTATTGTTATTATTGTTATTACTGTTATTGATATTATTAGTTTCCTTATTGATAATAGGTGTTTCGTCTTTTTTTCGTTTTTCCTCTCTAATATTGTAGGCGATTAACTTTTTTAATATTGCAACTGATGAATGGCCTAACATCAGATATCGTTCTTTTTTTGCTTCTTGATCTAAATAATTGGTTAGATCATTTAATTGCACAAAATTTATCTCTACTATTCCATCTTTGATTTCTTTTTTGGTGTTTATAAAATCGTATTCTCCAAGTAGACGCCAGAAGTTTTTAAGATTTATTATTTTTTTCCCTAAAATATCATCTAATTCTTTATATAGTGTTTCAGTTTTAACAATATCTTCATTAATCTTTTGTTGTTCATAAACTAGCTTCATGGCCTTTAAAAATCTTAGTAGTTCATAATATATTGTTTGCGCCAGTTGATCACTTTTTAAACTTTTCTTCTGAAATTCATACATACTTTGAAGGATGGTGATTCTTTGGTCTGCTTCTCTGAAACGATGAAAAACTGTTTTCATAACAGGCACAACCCATTTAGGAAGAGAGTCCAATTCACCACCAGATTTCTCTCCATCAATAACTACTAAAGAAACATCTGATAATGCTTCCACTGAAGCGGATCTTGGTTCAGCATCAAAAAAACTTAGCTCGCCAAAAATCTCTCCTTTTCCTAATATTGCTAGAGTAATTTTTCCTCCGATATGTCCTTTAAACACTCTAACTTGTCCATCAACTACAATAAACATTTTTCTACAACGTTCATTTTCTTGTACTACAATTGAACCCGCCTTATAATTGACGATATTGTTTTTTAATTGTTGAGCAATTGAACTCATAAAATTTCCTCCCCTATTTCTTCCTATTAAAAAATTATATTACATGTCCTTAGTATATTCAATTAGCATTAGTGAATCTAAAAAGGTGGATATTTTTTCATATTCTTCACAAGATTTATCTAATTCTAATTCATTTCTCTTTTTTGCTATTTTAAAGTGAGCTAGTAATTTTTTTTGTTGATAATTTAAGTTTAAATTATAAGCAAATTTATTTGTAAAAAATTTATTGGCAATAGTTTGAGGAAATGGGGACCAAAATTTTAAATATTTTTTTATAATTGGATTAAGTGATATGTAGGTTTCAAGTTTACTTTTATATTCCTTTTCATCGATTTTATTAATTTTATCAATTTTATCAATTTTCTTTTTGCCAACAAAAAGAATAAAATTTGTAAATAATTTTTTTTCTTTTTGCAAAATTTTTAATCTTTCAATTTCATTTGTAGTATCGGTTATGGCCCCATTATGGGTAAAGCGTAAAGTAACGAGAGAACATTCATCAATTAAGGTAATTAACTGCTCTATAGAATATGTTTTAGCATATGGGTGTAAAAACATATCAGCAATTCCTGAATCAAAATTTGCCTCATAATTATTTTCGATTAATTCTAAAAATTGATATTCTCTATTGTTGTTTATTTTCTTCTTTTGGGCCTTGGCCATTAATTTTTTTATCATCCATAATTTATTAATTTTAAGTAATTTAAATGCCCTTCTCACACTCTCAATTTTACTTCTGGCGCCTTTACTGTAAACCATTATACGAGCAATTCCATCATCTACTAGTAAATCATGAATATTTTTTAATGCTTTTTTATCATTTGAAATGTGATGGATTACTCCATAACAATCGATAAAGTGAAAAAAAGATTTTTTATAATTAAAATTTAATAAATCTTCTTCTAGATATTTAACTTTTAGAAATATTCCATGTAAAAAGCAATGCAAGCGAGCACGTCTGAGATTCTTTTTTGATAGATCTAATGCCCAGATTTTTTCAGCATCGTTATTTGCGATGGCCGTAGGATAAGGAGAAAAACTGCCACTTCCGGCCAGTAAAATATTAGGTCTAACTCTTAATATTTTACAATTAAAATAACTCCAAAGTGAATAAACATTCAAGGAGTAAGTGTCAATTTTTCTAATTGAAGAAACTAAAGGGTATTGCGGATATGGATAGTCTTCATAGTGCTTTTTCACTAAGTTTGAATTGTAAGTTAAATTTAATTTTAGATTATTTTTTTTCATTGGTATTTGAGAAGGAATTACCCTTGCTAAAGGAAATAAATTAATTTAAAAAAATTAAATATAAATTAAATTTAAATCAAAATATATTGTGTGGCAAATGGGGGATTTATGTGTGGAGTTATTGGAGTTATAAGTCAAAAACAAAGAAATTCTATGGGGGCATTATCAAAAAAATTATTACGTATGTTGGAGTATCGTGGATATGATTCAACAGGAGCAATAATTCAAGATGAAAAAGGAGAGATCTTTTTTGAGAAGGATGTGGGATCTCCAACAGTAGTAACTAACAAATATTCAATTGAAAAATACAGTGGTAAAATATTTTGTGGTCAAGTTCGTTGGGCCACTTTTGGAGTAGTTGATAAAAGTAATGCTCAACCTCACCTTGTGAGATGTAAAACATATATTTATGGTGCTCATAATGGGAATGTTACTAATTGTGATCAATTGAAGAAATGGTTAGAACAAGAGGGACATGATGTTATTGGCAACAACGATGGAGAAATGGTTGTTCATTGTGTGGAACATTTCTTTGCTTTAGAACTTGCAAAGGCAAGCGCTAGTAGTAATGATAGCAATGATAGTGATGATCAAAAGAATAAAATTCACAGACAGAAAGCATTTAAAAATGCCATTATAGAAGCAGCAAAAAAATTGATAGGTTCATATGCTGCTATCATAGTAGATCCAATTTCAGAAACTATGGCGGCCATAAAGGCGGGAAGTAGTCTTTATATTGGGATTGGACATAATGAAGATGGTGAAAAATATGTTTTAGCATCTTCAGATCTTGCCTCAGTACTTTCTCAAACAAAAATATTATATCCAATTATGGAAAATGAGTTTGCAATATTTGATGATACTGCCAATTTGAATTGTTACAAATTAAATAACGGTGAGAGATTAGAAAAGAGTGCGAAGAGGAGTAAATTAACAATTGAAGAAACAGAGTTAAAAGATCAACATAAGTTCTTCATGCAACAAGAGATTATGTCTCAAGCTGATGCTGCTAAAAAATTGATATCTCTTTTTAATGGTGGATCAGAGTTAGTAAAAAACCTTAATACAGTTACGGTTACTGTTAATGGTGCAAAAGAGATATTTGAAAGCATAAAGAATAAAATAAAATATCTTTCAGAGATTGTAGAAGATAAAGAACTACTTAAGTTGGCCAAGGAATTTTTTGTTTGCTCTGATTTTATTAAACTAAAAGAAATTACCTCTAAAATTTCTATAAATTCTATAAATTCTTTGAATTTTGAGTCCTCTCACGCCTCTTTCTTAGAGGAGTTGTGTCGATTATCTCAAAAGAATTTTAAAATGAAAGAGAATGATCTTCGTAGAGGATTACGTACTATAGATGCACTATTGATGAATGATGAAGCAAAAGATATTCAACAAAAGATTGATATCTTTGTAGATATAGTGGGTCAAGCTCATGCAAGAGGAAATACTATTTATATGTTGGCATGTGGAACCTCTTTTCATGCTGCCAAGTCCGCTGCATTCTTTTTTGATCGTGTAGCAAGTGTGGCCATTCATCCAGTACTCCCTGGTGAATTTAGAGGACAATATGAAAACTCTATTGGAGAAAATGATGTAGTCATTGGAATAAGTCAAAGTGGAGAAACTAAGGATTTGATAGATATTTTTAATCTATTAAAAAATAAAAATTTTAAGATTAATTTAATCTCTATCGTTAACAATACAAATTCTTCTCTTCCTCAGGAAAAAAGTGATTTATACATTCCTTTATGTTCTGGTCCGGAGATCGCAGTTCCTGCAACTAAGAGTTTCATGAATCAATTAATAGTGCTTTATATTTTGGCCTTAAAAATTAAACAAATTAAAGAACAACTTAAACTGCAAAAAACTTCTTCTCCTGCATTTACTTCTACATTTACGTCAGCATCAGCTTCAACATCATTTGATATTTTAAATCACATTCCAGAATTAATTGAAAACACTATTAAGACTACAGAGAAAGAGATCGAGCGTGTAGCTGAATTAATATATAATGAACCTAGTATTCACATTTTAGGGACTGGAATGTACGGAATAGCTAGAGAAGGAGCTCTGAAAATTCGCGAAGTGGTTTTAAATCATACAGAAGGTTTTGAAAGCTCAGAGTTTAAACATGGACCAAATACAATTTTAGGAGTGAATACTGTTTTTGGTTTTGGTTCAGTAACAGCACTTTTGGAAAAATTTTGTAATGTTTTAGCAGATAATGAATTAAAAGAGATGCCAGGGGAATCAATATATAAATTGTTTAAACAAATTTCTGATTATGCTTTTAAAGATGTTGTTCCAGATTTGCCTAATGAAAATGAATTTACAATATTTAAGAAAATGTTTGAACAACACAACTTTTTTGATTCGCTCTATAGTAATTATCCTTTGATTTTTGTAACTGGACCTAGTGATAGAGAAACAAATCTTACTATAAGCCAAATCAATACTCATAAAATAAGAGGGGCCAATATCTTTATTGTTGCTGAAGAAAATGAGTTACTAAGAGATGCTATAAAAGTAACAGATACTTCTAGGTTTGGTAGTAGTTATAAGTGTGGATATATTGGTCTTCCTAAAACTGGTCATGAGATCCATGCATTTTTTAGTTCCACAGTAGTATTACAACTTTTAGCACTTAAAATGAGTGTAAAGAAAATGAATCTTTTAGATCGATTGGAAATCTTTGATCATGGAGTTCATCCTGATTCACCCAAAAATGTTAGTAAATCAATTACTGTTGATTAATATAATATAGGATATAGAATATAGTCTTTAAGCATGAATTTAAAAATCTTCTCGTTAGTTTATTTATTGCTTTCCTTATCTATATTTATATCTATACCTATTTTAAACATTGATGAAGGAAATGCAAAAGTTCAAGAGCAAAATCAACTTCCTTCATTTGAACAAGTTAAAAATAATTTTCATTCTTCAGAAATACTACTTTTAGATAGGAATGATATACTGTTAAAGAAAATAAGATATGACTTTTCTGCTTACAAGCTTGATTGGATAAAGTTATCAGATATTTCGCCGGATTTTTTAAAAGTACTTCTATTTTCTGAAGATAAAAATTTTTATTCTCATAAAGGTGTTGCTTGGATATCACTACTTTCGGCCACTTTCGCACAGCTAAAAGGTAATTCCAAAAGAGGAGGTGCTAGCACTATCTCTATGCAATTAATAAAAATATTTGAAGCAAATAAAATATTTTTGAATGTTAATAAAAGTCAAAGAAGAAAAAGTAATCAACTGCCAATTTTAAGAAAAATAAGAGACAAAATTGATCAAGTTAAAGATGCACGTGAATTGGAAAAATTTTGGAAAAAAGAAGAAATACTAGAAGCATATTTAAATTTGCTTTTTTTTCGAGGAGAACTTCAAGGGGTTGCCGCCAGCACTCATAAATTATTTAATAAAATGGCAAAAGATATGAATATTGACGAGGCCTTATTATTAACAGTTTTAATTCGTTCTCCAAATGCCAACATAGAAAAGATAGTTAAACGATTTTGCATTTTACGAGATAGTTTGAAAGATTATGATTATGAAATGTGGTTTAAAAGTAGTAATTGTGGAAAGGCCCAGGAATGGATAAATGGCATTATTGCTACTGCCAATACGACAAATAATCCAGATAGAAGAGAATCAAATATAAATATTTTGCCAGCATTAGGAGAACAAAAAAATTCTATCTTAGATATAAATATAAACCAAGACACTCAGGTTATTAAAACTACCATAGATATAAAAACGCAAAAAATAGCAATGAATATTGCGAAAGCACATATTAATAATTTAAAAGATCAAAATGTTAATGATGCTTCTGTAGTAATTTTAGATAATCACACCGGCGATATAGTCGCTTACGTTGCTAATCTGGGCACAAGCTCTTCAGCAGCATATGTTGATGGGGCAAATGCTCGAAGGCAAGCTGGATCTGTATTAAAACCATTTCTTTATGCTTTAGTATTAGATAAAAAAATTTTAACTGCTGATTCTATTTTAGATGACAATCCAATTTCAATTTCCGTAGAGGGAGGAGATTATAATCCTCAAAATTATGATAACTCATTCGTAGGTAAGGTTGCTTTAAGAGTTGCACTTGGTTCGTCTTTAAATATTCCTGCAGTAAGGGTTTTACAACTAGTTGGAACAAACAATTTTTTATCAATATTACGTAATTTAGGTTTTACAAATCTTGAACGAGATGATTATTACGGTCCATCGCTGGCCTTAGGAGCAATCGATATCTCATTATTAGAACTTGCTAATGCATATAGAACAATTGCCAATGATGGTATATGGAGGCCTATTCGTATAGATAGGAACAAGGATAATGGTAAAAATAATGATGAAGATAAGGATTTAAAAATAACTAAAACTAAAACAAAAAAAATCTTTTCTAAAGATACGCTTAATACAATTGCCGAAATTTTATCTAATAAAGATAATCGTAATTTAACATTTGGACTTAATTCAGTTCTAAATACTAGAGGAAGATTTCCAGTTAAAACTGGTACAAGTAAAGATATGCGAGATAATTGGTGCGTAGGGTATTCAAAAGATTATACCGTTGCGGTTTGGGCCGGAAATATGTATGGAAGTCCTATGTGGAATGTAAGTGGAGTAGTAGGAGCAGCACCAATCTATGCTGAATTAATGAATATATTAAGTCCGAACGCTTCGAATACTTCGAATACTTCCAGTACTTCGAATAAACAATCTAATTTTAAAATAACAAAAAAAAATAACTCTATTTTTGATAATAGATTTGATAACATAAATACCAAAGTGATTTTATTTCCCAAGATTACTTATCCAACTGATAAAATGATAGTTGCACTAGATCCAGATATTCCTCAGGAGTGGCAATATCTTTTTTTTGAAGCAAAAGATATTTCAGTAGAAAAAAACTTATGGCTTTTAAATGGAGTGGTAATTTCTAAAGGGGACAAAAAAGTTAAGTGGCAAATAAGAAGAGGAAAATATAATCTGATATTGGCCACCAATAATATGCAAACCATTGAAGAGATCTCTTTTGTCGTTAGATAGTCTAGTTGGTAATTTGGTGACCAAATTACAATATTTATAGAGGGGAAAATATGGATGTACAAAAATTATTAAAACATAAATTGCACTTATTTTTAGTAATTATTTTTCTACAAGCTTGTAACTCTTCTATGATGCCTTGGAAAGATACACCAACAGAGGGTAAGAGAATAATCAGTATTGGAGATTATAATAGTGGCACACCTACAACAACTGTTAAAGATACTTCTATTACAGCTATAACCGCAAACGCAAACGTAAACATAAATGCAAACACAAGTACAACTACCGCCAGTGCTACGGAATTTTCACATTGTGTGCTTAATCCTCCAAAATATAATTTTAAGAATAAGTTAATTGGTTCCTTTAATGTTTGCCAAAGTAGTGATAAGAGCACTAAAAAAATTATTTTTCAAAATAAAGCTAATATTAGAGACTACAAACTATGTTTTTATCCAATTAATATTAGCACTAATTCAAATGCTAATTTTGAGTCAAAATCAGTAATGATCGGTGATGAAAAATGTATTTACCCAGTAGTAGCAGAAAAAGTCTTTGAAATAGAATTTACTATTAATAGAGAGGGATTTACTGATAAAACCTTTAATGGAGTTATGATTATTAAAGATATGCCTTACGGAGAAGTAACTCCATATCACAATAATATGAAAGAGGTCGAACCAACTTATGTTATAGCTTACAAGGATTGTATGAAGTATCTTGATAAAACAGGTGACGATGTAGCATGCAAGCGTTTCTTGAATAAAAAACAATATATCTTAATTTCATTTTTATAAAATAAATATGAAATCTATTTTTAATAATAACCTGTTGTACTTAGGTATTCTCTTTTTTTTAATAAACGCATACGTGAGTTTTATTTTTTATCATGCCAATTCATATAAATTAGTGACTCTTCTTATTGCTAATTTTTGTTTATTATTTTTTATTTTTATAAGTAAAAAACAAATTTTTTCCTTAAAAACTCTTGCAAAGACTCTGGGCATTTTATTTCTTCCCACACTTGGAGTTCTTCCTGGATTATTAATCTATAGAGGGACATATAATACTTATTTACCTATAGAATTAGCTACAAATTTATTAGTTATTTTGTGGGCCTATTATATTTACTATTCCCCAATTGATAGTAATGTCGAGGGCCATGGTGATAAAGAAGAAAAAGGAGTTACAATTCTTTTAATCGCAATGGGTATAACGACAATATATACATTTATTTGCCAATATTTTCATATTCCAGAGATTTCGTCTCGACTTTCTTCAACATTTGGGAATAAGAATTATTTTGCCTGTTTTTTATCTATAATGATTCCCTTATATTTTACCTTATCACTCAATGGATTTTTAACTAAGAAAAAAATTGCATATTTTTATCTGTTAGTATTTTTAGCGGCCATTTCGGCCATGTTTACTACTGCCTGTAGAACTGGCATTGTTGCAAGTACAATTGCAGTTATGGTGGCCTGTTTTATTTTTTTCTTAAAAAATCCTATTAAAAAAATTGAAAAAACCCAAAAAAAAATTTTGTTAGTATCTATTTTATTAATTGCAATTGTTTTTATTATGATTGGCCATAAAAATAATTTTTTATTTGCCAAACGTTTTACTGAACTTTTTAGAGATACTGCTACTAGAACTGTAGCATTTAATACTGCCATAAAATCAATAAAAGAGGCTCCTCTATTAGGGTATGGAATTGGAAGTTCTTATGATCTTTATTTTAAACATTATGATAAAGAAATAACATTAAAAGGAGTTCCTGAAGAAACTAGTTATAATCATGTTCATAATGAATTAGTAGAATATATGCAAGAGGGAGGAGTAGTCGGATTAATTATTTTCATATCATTTTGGGTTTATATATTTTATCTACTTCATATTAATTTTCATAAGAAAAATAGTAAAAATCAGATCCTCTCTCTGGCATTGGCAGCCGCATTTTTTTCTTATCATTTACACAGTCTCTTTGATGTGGCCCCTAGAATGGTGGTGGTTAAACTACCACTATACACGCTTATTGGAATAACTTTACTAATAAGTAGAGATAAAATGAAAGAGAATAGAGAGTGTGAAGAGAGTAATTTAATTATTAACAAAGGTATTTCATTATTTATTACAACGTTTATTACAATATGTTCTGTAGTATTAATACTTCCATGGATGATTCCCCTCTATACTCTCTGTGATTACATGATTACCCAAGAAAAAGATATCCTAATATTAAAAAAAGTAGAAAATACTTTGTACAAATATCCAAATGTGTATGCTCTATATGAACTTGGAGTTGTGCAACTAAAGCTCGGGCGTTTCAAAGAGGCAACAAAAAGTTTTGAGGCCTCTTTAAATATAATTCCTAAATATAAAGATGCTCTTTATTTAGAAGCACTTTCTTATTACTATCAGCAAGATTTTGTTAAGGCCAAAGAGTTTGCTTTGAAATATCAGCAACAAGATTTATATGAACAAAAAAATTTAAATTTTTTGATTAAACTTGCTGTAACTTCAAATGATTTTGACTTGTTTTTTGAAGTTATAAAAATATTTTGCAACATGTATCTTGTTAATGAAAAAATTAATATTAATGTAAAAACCGATGACCTTACCCCTACTAGTAATGCATTGAAAGCTATGATTTATGTTTATAAAACAAATGATAGTGTTACAATTATTTGGGACAAAAAATTTCTCTTTAATTTTTTAAATTTTATTAGAGATGAGTTTGAAATTAAAAAAGTTCAATTATCTTGGGATAAATCTACAAAAGAAGCACAAAAACGACTTCGTGAATCTTTAGAAAAACAAATTAAAGAACTATTTCCAGATACTGGATTGCTTCAACGTGAAAAAGATATTCTTTATGGGATTGTAAGACATATTATTTATTTATATGTTTGGAAGTAAAAAAAATAAGTAATAGGAGTGAATTTTAATGTTTCTAAATTTTAATTTTAATTTTAATTCTTGTAAAAAAATAATAGCAAATGATGATTTTGTTTTTAATTATAATTTTTTAACTTTTGTTATTCCCTTCCTAGTAGCACTGCTTACTTGTTTAGGTGGGGAACTTTTTATCTACTATTTTTATAATCCCGAGGTGACCAGCATTTTGCAAATTGCAAAAGAATTAACTGTTAAAACTGATTTTACTCCAGAACCAAAAGAGCGAATGCAGTTTTATTTTGCATTCCTGGGGATTCCCCTCTTTTTTATTATTTATTATTTCAGTCTAAAAAATATATTAAAAAAAATCTCATCGCAAAATATTAATCGCATTTCATTCATATTATCACTAATTTTAATTCCCTCAATTATCACTCTGATTTTTATTGATTATAAAGAATATTATAAAGCTTACTTTGAACATTCATATTTCTATGATCATTATTTAATATATACCTTGGCGATAATTATATTTCTTTTTTCATTAAGATATATTTCTAAAATATTTATTAAATACCCCATAATAAAAAAAATAATTTTATTATCAGCATTTATATTTATTATTGTGAGCATAAGAGCTCTTTATAAGAATAATATGTTTTATTATCCCAATAGTATTTTTCATGTAGATGCTGTATTTTATTCAATCATTCAAGTTGCTAAAGGAACGGCCATGTTAACTGATGGGCTTGTTAATACCTATGGACTCTATGCTCAGTTTTTAGGTCCGATATTTGCCAATAATATTCATGAAAATTTTGCTAATATAAGCAAAGCATTTGCAATTCTTGTGGCATTCTGCTTTTCACTGTTTTTTCTTACTCTTTATTTTGAAATAAAAAATAAGTTAATTCTTTATATTGGAATTATTAGTTCCATTTGGATATATATGTTTGCGAAGATAAGAGATAATGATTATTATTTTCAATACTATCCACTAAGAGCACTTTTTCCTGCATTAACGTTTTTTATGGCCTTTCTGTATAAGAAAAACCAATCTAAATTTCTTTATTTTTTATCATTTCCTCTCTTTGCACTGGGAATATTATGGAATCCCGATCATGGTATAGGGTGTTTTATAACTTGGACTGTATTTGTAATTTATGTAGATAGAAAAAGAGCACTTTATTCTTCTATATTATGGAATTTAGCATATGCAACTTTATCAATAATAATTATATTTTCCCTCTATGTGCTTACTATAAAATATTTCTACGGAGTAACTCCTGAACTGCTAAAACTTTTTAATCTAGTTACGATTTTTCCAAAATTTGGATACATGATGCTTCCAATGTCTCTTTTTCATCCTTGGAATATTTATCTATTATTATCATTAACAGGCATTGTTTATGCCATAAAAAAATATTTTGAATATGATAAAAATAGTGATCAAAATGAAAAAAATTTTTCAGCGGAGATGTTACTTGTTTGGAGTTTACTAAGCATAATTTGCTTGGGTTATTTTCAAGGCAGGAGTCACCCCAATACCTTTATTACGATCTTACCTGCATATATGATACAAATTACTCTCATAACAAATGCTCTCTGGTATTCACAAAAAAATCTATTTATGAGAGTTGCCTGTTTTATTGGAATGTTTTCTCTTTTAATGAATACCTATGATATGGGAGATTATATAAAGCGTTACCTAATAAAAGGGGACCCTCTTTACACTTTTTCAGAATTTGATAGCAGTATTCCTGAGCACATATATGCTGAAACAAAATTTATTAGAAAGTATGTTAATGAAAAGGAAAATGAAAAAGTAGTAATTTGGATTGTGAATGCACAAGCATTGCATTTTAGCGAGCTAAACATTTCTTCTGCAATAAATCCAGCAATAGTGGATTTATTCCTTAAAGAAGATGTTGATAGAATTAATTTAGAAATAGAAAAAAAATTACCCAAGATATTTATACAAGATAGTGAACATTTTTTTGATAAAGTTATACAAGAAAAATATAAAAAAGTAGACAGCTTAGGTGCCATTACCTTTTATCAAAGAAAAGACGCTTAGGGCCCATCGAAAAATAACTGCTCCTTTTTGTATCCACTCTTTATTCTACATTAGGTTAGGCCTCTCCTGATACACTATATTTGCTATATTATATATTATGTATGAAAATAATTTGATAAAAATATTCTTAAATAGTAAAATTAATATTAACCTTATCTTTAATACCTTTATAAAAATTTATAATATGGAGTTACTATGAGTAATGAAGAACAATTAAGAGCTGAACTTGAAAAATTAAAGGCAGAAAACGACAAATTAAAGTCACAACAAGGAAAATCTGCAAAAGGACTTTCCATGAAAGTCAGTGAGAAGGGTGCCTTATCCATATATGGTCTTGGTCGATTTCCTGTAACCCTCTATAAAGAGCAGTGGGTACGACTTCTTGAAATGAAAGATGAAATTGCTGATTTTATAAAGGAAAACGACCAACAACTAAAAACTAAATAGTCTTTTATTGTTTTCTATTGATTTTTAATTACGTATATGACCAGAAAATTTGATCGCTACTAAATAAATTGTTGAGTGTTTTTAGTATAAAAATTGTAGTAGTTGGTTTTTTCTCCTTGAATATTTTCTTCTTCACTTAATTTCACAAAAATTAATTTTGGTTGTTAGACTCGTTAGAGAATGCTTGTGAAAAAAATTGTGAGGTAACAACAAAAATTACTAATTACTAAATACTAAATACTAAACACTAAACAAAAATAAAATTTCACACGCATACTATAATCTGGAATTGTTCTTGAAAGAATAACTTAAACTAAATTAGTCGCTAGAGCGAAAGCGCCGGCGACTAATTATGAGAGATTATTATGGGGACATTTTGAAACCAGCTCTGAAATTTTTCAGATGAGTCTATGATTTTTTTATTTGAAGGTGTGAGAGCTATGTATTTATGTAATTATTATTTATAGAATTTACCTCTATAAAAATATTATATTGCTTTTAAAACCAAAATAAGGCAATATCCTGATCTGTTCGATGGAGTTCGCTAAAGTTCAAAATTCGCCTCAACAAATAATAACAATTTAACAGAAGGAGACATATGTTTTCCAAATCATCATCATCTGAAGGTAGTACACAAAGACTCGTTAGTCTTTGTGTTTGGTATTTCCTATTCTATGTATTAACAGGAATCAGTGTTAAATATTTTCAAGGTAATCCAAAAGACGGTTTATTAGGTTTTTCTGGATTTGAATTTCTTGTTTATAGTACTATTGGTGGACAGCTTATTTGCTTACTAGTAGTGCTTTTTGGTGGTTGGTATAAATTAGAGGTAACAAAAAAAGTAAAGTTTTTAGGAATGAATGTTCCAGTTGAACTTTTGTACATCATACCTTCTGGAATTTGTACTGCCGTAGTTATTCCCACAACAACATTAATGTACTCATTACCAATCTCAGTTATGGTCGCCATGATCATAATGAGAGGTTCCATCATCATCATAAGTAGAATTATAGATAGCATCCAAATTCACCAAGGACTTCTTAAGAAGAAAGTCTATGCTGAAGAAAATTTGGGTGTATTTTTCTCAGTATTAGCAATTGGTTCTTACTTATTTTGGGCCAAAGCTGATGGTTTTGATTTCTTAAAATCAACTGCAGCTTTAACCATATTAGGAAGCTACTTATTTGCTTATTCAATTAGAATTTACATCATGAACTATTTCAAGAACACCGCCAGTAAAGGGGTTAAAAGAGACAATAAAGTTTATTTTGGTATCGAACAAATTGCTGCCGGATTAACTCTCGCTATTGTAACTCTTTTAATCTATTTTTCACCAACACTTTTTGGCGTTGATAATCCCCAAATAAATGAAGTAATAAAAGCATTTGATAGTCCTCGTTCAGAGTGGCCAGGAGCAATTCTTGCTGGTATGGCCTTTGGGATGGTTGCTTTCTTTTCAGTATTTTTATTTATGTTCAAAGGTAGAACAGCTACTTTTGCAGGTCTTGTTAACAGATTAACTTCATTAGTTGCAGGAACTGCTGCTACCTTAATTTCTTATTTTGTTTTTAATGGAAAATTTCCATCTCAATCAGATTGGATTTCATTAGTATTAATCTTTGTAGCTGTTTGGTTTATTGCTAAAGCAGAAAAGAAAAGAGCTAAAGAACTTGCGGAAACCAAAGAACTTGAAGGTGCTAGCGATAGAAAAAATGCAGAAAAAGGTGATGTTAGAGTAGAAAAAAGAGATTATTTAGTAGATCCATCTCTTGTGGCCAACAATCAAAACAAAGCAAATCAAACAGCAACTTCTTTTTCAAACAAAACAATATAATAATCAATAAAATTTATTCTATAATTCTATATTTATTCTATAATTCTATACTAGAAAACCACACTATACTAAAAAATACTTGTGATAATTAATCAAGCTTCCGATTATAGTGCTTGCTAGAAGTTATATCTTTGTTAACTTAAATCAAAAGGGAGGGATATGATAACGAAAATTAAAAAAATAAAAAATTTGAAAGTTATTATAGCTTCTATAATATTAATTGTGTGGGGAATATTTTATTTAATAGAAGATGGATATACGGCCCAATCTGTAAAAGGTTTATTATTTATCGAGAGAGATTTATGCAACAATTCGAAAAATTTAAATATCACACCAAAATTTTAGAGAAGCATTTAGATATTTTAGGTCATGTTAATAATGCAACTTACATTCAATTATTCGAAGAAGCACGTTGGGATTTTATTACAGAGAGGGGATTTGGTTCTGATGAAGTTATAAGACGTAAAATAGGGCCCATAATAATTGAAACTGAAGTTAAATACAGAAGAGAATTAAAAAATAGAGAAAACATTTTAATTGAATCTTTTGTAGTGGAATTGATGGATCGACTTCGTTTTAAATTAAAACAAATTATTTATACTGAAAACGGTAAGGTGGCCACAGAAGCAGTATTTGTTATGGGATTAATGGATCTTGATAAGAGAAAACTAATAAACATAATGCCTGAATTTATGAAAGCAATGGGTATTGTTAATAGTGAAAGTTAATTCAATATAATTTCAAATTAATTAGTCGCCGGCACTTTCGCTCCAGCGATTAATTAAACTTAAATTCAAATTATTTGATCTCTTGTAATAAAAATAATAATCTTTAAATACATATAATTAATCTGCCTTGCGGGGGAGGGGGGAGAAATTTGAAAATTCAAAATAAAAATAAATGTATAGAGTATTCATTGGGTAAATTTACTATCATTTTTCTTTTTTTTGTTTTCTTTATTTTTACTAATAAAATACATGCTAGTATTTATTATCAACACAGTCTAAGCATCTATAATACACAGGATAATGCTGAAAATCTCAACTACAATACAATGAATAACTTCATGTTTTTAGGCGCAACATTAGGTTCAACCAATAGATTTGTTTTAGGCTGGAGTATTGTATTGTGGAATCGAACATATAAAAGTCCAGAGGGTACAGATTCAAAGATTAATACGACAGAGCTTGGTCCAAGGGTAATGTATTTTTTAAATCAAGAAAGAAATTTTGGAATCTCTGCCGCTTATCACGTTTATGCAAAAGGATCAAGAACTCTGGCAACCACTGGTATTAAAGAAAATATCTCTGGTAATAGTTACTTTATTGCTCTTAGTTACCACTTAAGGCTTACATCAACTATCTATGGAGGAGCGGCCTTTGTGTATCAAACTTTAAATATATCTGAAGCAACAGTGGATGAAACACAATCAAAGGTAAGCCACTCCTATTCAACCTATTATCCAATGTTAGAGTTTAGCTTGCGTTTTAGATGAGTCATAGTATACTCTATTTTTTTTCTATTTTTTTGCTAATTTTTTGATTTATGGATTTGTTGATGGAGGATTTAGAGTATGAATATGAATCGGACAACTGTATTTATTTTGTACTTTTTTGTTTTGGGCCTTATGCTAACTCAAACATCGATAGTGCTAACTGCTGAGGTAGACAATTTCACTCAGCGATACGATAAGCTTAACGATTCTACTTTGGCCATTAACAGTTTAATAAATAAGCATTTATTAAAAGCAGTAAATGAAACAAATACCTCTAACAACTTTTGTAACAAAGATATTCTGTTTAAAAAAATTTACAAGGAACTTGCATATGGAATTTTTTGGTCCAAAATAGAGTATTTAATCGAAGAAGATCCTCATATAGATAAACGTAAAATAGATTTAGATGCCTCTGTTTACAGAGGCATTAGTTTTTTTCAATCAATTCCAATTCACATTGGTAAATTAGATTCAATAGTAAAAATAGGAGAGCACATTGTGGGAATTGATAAGTTTGCTCATTTTTTTGCTTTTGGATATGATTCTTATAAAGTGGCATTTATAGATAATAAAGGAGTTATTGAGGCGTTAAAGAAGAGTGAAGATACTGAAAAAGGTATCTATGGACTTCTGGGTACAGGAGTTTATTCATATGGAGATTTGGTGGCCAATTATCAAGGAATGCTTTTTTGGCATGAATTTGTTTATGATAATAGCACATTTACTCAAGAGAATTCAAAAACATTAATTAAATGTAAAGATAACAAATGGGTGATAGTTAAAAATTTTGATGTACGTGATTATGTCGATTATGGTTGGGATGAGGGAATTAATTGTAGTAAATATTGGGATAAAAATTTTACAGGTATAGTGTTATCAAACATTTCAATATTAGAACAAGAAAATGAAGATTACAATTACATGTGCCCAATTGATCCATGGGCATGTGAGTTTTTATTGAAAAAATATGCAAGTGAAGGGGAATACTTAATAAGTCCTTATTGTCTACAAGAGGTTGTTAGAACAAATAATTAAGAAACAATTAAGAAACAATTAAGAAAATAAATAAAGAGAGGTGAATGATGAAACAACTATGGGCCACCAAATCCATTGATAAAATTATGCAAGATACTGGTGAATTGAATGCCATGAAGAGAACTTTAGGTGCGCTTAATCTTACAACTTTAGGGATTGGGGCCATCATTGGTGCAGGAATTTTTATTCTAACTGGAAATGCAGCTGCTCAATATGCCGGACCAGCAATTGTTTTGTCTTTTATACTCTCTGGTTTTGCTTGTGCTATGACTGGTCTTTGTTATGCTGAATTTGCTTCGATGATTCCATTATCAGGTAGTGCTTATACCTATGCATATGCTACTCTTGGTGAGCTAATTGCGTGGACAATAGGTTGGGATTTAATTTTAGAGTATTTATTTGCTTCTTCAACGGTGGCCGTTGGTTGGTCTGGATATGTAGTAAGTTTTCTCAAAGATTTTGGTGTAATTATTCCTGCATATTTATCAAATGCTACAGGAACATCTCTTCTCCAACTACCAGACACTGGTCAATGGGTTGTTAGCAGTGCTGCCTTGTTGAGTAAATTATCATCTCAAGGATTAAATCCAGATATGCTTCCACATATGACAGCGATTATTAATTTGCCAGCAATGCTTATAATTGGTTTACTTACAATACTGTTAGTTATTGGCATAAGCGAGTCAGCAAATTTTAATAATATAGTTGTTTTTGTTAAATTAGCTGTTGTTATAACTCTAATCTGTGTTGGATTTGCTTATATTAATAAAGAAAATTGGTCACCATTTATTCCTGAAAACACTGGAGAATTTGGACACTTTGGATGGAGTGGAATTTTGCGAGGAGCAGGTGTTATCTTTTTTGCTTACATAGGATTTGATGCTGTTTCAACCGCTGCTCAAGAGGCAAAAAATCCTCAAAGAGATATGCCTATAGGGATTCTTGCTTCATTAGCAGTTTGTACTATTCTTTATATTTTAGTTTCTTTAACCATTACAGGAATGGTTGATTATAAATTATTAGCTGTTCCAGATCCAATTGCAGTTGCAGTCGATGCTGCTGGTCCTGAATTATTTTGGTTACGCCCATTAGTAAAAATTGGTGCTATTGCTGGTCTTAGTTCTGTTATATTGGTAATGTTGTTAGGTCAACCTAGAATTTTTTATTCAATGGCAAAAGATGGATTGTTACCAAAAAGTTTTACAAAAATTCATCCTCGCTATAAAACCCCTTTTGTTCCAACTATTGTCACTGGTGTAATTGCAGCTCTAATTGCTGGTTCATTTCCAATTAACATTTTAGGAGAACTAGTTTCTATTGGAACATTACTTGCTTTTACTATTGTTTGTTTGGGAGTGCTTTTCTTAAGATATAAGAGACCAGACATTAAGCGCTCATTTAAAACTCCATGGGTACCAGTCGTTCCAATTTTAGGAGCAGCTTTCTCCATTCTGCAAATGGCAGCATTGCCAGGAGATACATGGATTAGATTAATTATATGGATGGCAATTGGTTTTTTTATTTATTTCTTATATGGTAAGAGAAATAGTTTGTTGAAAAAAGAAAATAAATAAATAAATAAATAAATAAATAAAATATTAAAGTTTATAGGAGGGCCGTTTAGAATGGATGTAGTGCTTTTATCGAGAATTCAATTTGCAATGACTATCGGTTTTCACTACATCTTTCCACCTCTTTCAATAGGTCTTGCTTGGATTATTTTTTTCTTTTTAAGCTCATACATTCGCACTAAAGATAATTTTTATTTAGTCATATCAAAATTTTGGATAAAATTATTTTCAATTACCTTTGCTATGGGAGTGGCCACTGGAATAACTATGGAATTTCAGTTTGGAACCAATTGGGCCAACTATTCTCGTTTTGTTGGAGATATTTTTGGAGCACCTCTGGCGGCAGAGGGAATATTTGCCTTTTTTTTAGAATCTAGTTTTCTAGGTGTTTTGTTATACGGGGAAAATAAGATTTCAAAGAATGTTTATTGCTTTTCCTCATTAATGGTGGCCATTGGTTCAACTCTTTCTGCGTTCTGGATTATAGTTGCAAATTCATGGCAACAGACTCCTGCAGGTTTTGAAATAGTTAATGGACGGGCACAGTTAGTAGATTTTATGGCCGCTGTATTCAATCCATCCACTATACCTCGTTATTTTCATACTATTTCGGCGGCCTTAATCACAGGTGGTTTTTTTGTTATGGGAATATCTGCATACCATTTATTAAAATATAAAAGTGAATCAAATACAAATCAAAACACCAACACCAACACAAATCAAAATTCAAGTGTAAATTACAATTATAATTGTGCTAAAAAGTCTTTGAAGGTTGGAATTATATTTGCAGTAATATCTAGTTTTATGATTTTATTTTTTGGCCATATTCATGCAGTACAAGTAGCACAAACTCAACCAGCAAAATTAGCGGCCTTTGAAGGATTATGGGAGAGCAAAAAACGTGCTCCTCTACTATTATTTGGTATTCCAAATGAAGAAAATGAACGTACTGATTTTGAAATATCTATCCCGGGACTTCTAAGCCTTTTAGTCGGAAATGATTTGGAGACCAAGGTTACTGGTCTAAAAGATATCGCTTTGGATGAACGACCTCCTGTTAAAATTTCATTTTTTACTTTTCACTTAATGGTGGGACTGGGTTTTTATTTTATTTCAATTTCACTTATTAGTTTTTATATATTTTATTTTAGAGAAGAAAATAAAAGTAATTTTCTTGTTAATTTTTTTGTTGAGAAAGGTGTTGATAATTTAATTTTAAAAATACTTTTCTTTTCTATCCCTCTGCCATTTATTGCCAATGAACTTGGGTGGATGAGTGCAGAGATTGGAAGGCAACCTTGGATAGTTTATGGAATTTTAAAAACTAGCAAAGGGATATCAGAAAATATTCCTTCATCCCATATAATTTTTTCAATTATTTTATTTGCAATTATTTACTTACTTATTTTTGTTTTATGGATTTTTTTGCTCAAACAAAAAATTCATAATTCATATGAAAGTAGAAATGAGAAAGCATGATCTCATCAAGCATATCAAGTACATTAAGCACGATTGAATTATTACAAATAAGTTGGTTTTTACTCATAGGTTCATTGCTGGCAGTTTACGCTGTTTTGGATGGGTTTGATTTAGGAGTAGGAATTGTTCATCTTGTAAATTCTAATGATAAAGATCGCCATCGTAATTTTAAATTAATTACTCCTTTTTGGGATGGAAATGAGGTGTGGCTTTTAACTGCAGGAGGTGCTTTGTTTGCCGCTTTCCCTAATGCTTATGCAACAATATTTAGTGCGTTCTACCTTCCTTTTATGTTTCTAATATTTTCTCTTATTTTTAGGGCCATAAGCATGGAGTTTAGAGATAAATTTGAAAATAAGGGTTCAAAATATTTTTTAAAATGGAAAAAATTATTTGATTACTCGTTTGCTTATTCAAGTATGCTAGTTAGTTTTCTTTTTGGAGTAGCAATAGCAAATATAATTAGAGGTTTACCATTAGATAACAATGGTAATTATATTGCAGATATCTTCTTTATGTTAAATCCCTATTCTATGTTAGTGGGAATAACTGTAGTATTGATGTTTGCAACTCACGGAGCACTTTATCTTTGTTTTAGAAATGATCATGAGAGTGATAGCAACTTAGATTATGTTAAAATAGCAGTAAAAAATAGAATATTAGCCGGATGGTTATGGATTCCTTTTAATATTTTTTATTTTTTAAGTGCGATGATTACTATCTTATATTATCAGAGGGAGCATAAGTGGATATCACTACTATTTTTTGCACTTTCAATTCTGTTTATGTTTTTAAATAAATTTTACAATTATAAGAAAAAAGATTTATTAGCATTTTTATTCTCTTCTTTAACAATCATTTTCGCTTTTCTTTTAGTTTTATCCACACTCTTTCCTTATTTTGTTCCAAATTTTGTCAGCAATGTTGCTATTACAACAAATAGTATAACAATATATAACTCATCATCATCAAAAAACACCCTTGCAATTATGTTGCTTTTGGCCTTTATAGGTATGCCTTTGGTTATTGCCTATACAACATATATATATAAGACATTTATATTCAAAAAAAATTCTTTGAAAATTTGAAAATTTGAAAATTAAGATAATCAGTCTTTTATTATTTTTTATTATTTTTACAATTTATATTTTATCTTGATAAGCTAATGCGATTATGATTATGGTTAAATTATAATATTCATAATGAAAACAAAAAAATTAAATTCATGATTTTACCAAAATTTCCCTTGAAAATTCAAATTGAGATATGTAATTTCTGCAATGCTGGATGTACGACTTGCCCCGTTCCATCTATGAAACGTAAAAGAGAAATAATGAATTTCAATCTATTTAGTAAAATTATCTTAGAGTTAAAAGAAAGAGATTTTGATGGAGAGATATATCCATTTATAAGTGGTGAATCATTATTAGTAAAGAATTTCGTAGATTATTTGCGTTTAATAAAAAATGAATTACCTAAAGCAAAAACAATTTTATATACGAATGCTTCTAAATTAGATGAAGAATTAAGTAAGCAAATAATACAACAGAAGCTTTTGCATGAATTGGTAGTTAGCTTTGATGGAGGCACAAAAGAATCATACGAAATTATAAGAAAAAATTTATCCTTTAAGAGCGTAAAACATAATCTACACACTTTTTTTAAAGTTAGAGATGATCATAGTACTCATAAAGAGCATATCCTTCATAAAGAAAAAGAAAGAACTAAAGTAACTATTAGAATGACAATGACTAAAGAAAACGCTCATACTAAAAATGATCTCAAGAGAGAGTTTCAAGGATGTGATGAATTTATTTTTCAACGAATGCATAATTGGGGCGGGCAAATTGATAGATCATTAAATATCACTAAGGGTCTTGGAAAGGGCCTTGGAATATTTTCTAAAAAGAGTAACTTTTGCTGGGCCATGCATGATAAAATTTATATCTTAACAAATGGGGATGTTAGCATTTGTTGCCTTGATTATGAGGCCAAAGAGTTAGTTGGTAATGTTGAAAAATCATCAATTGCGGAGGTATGGGCCGGTAGTAAATTTAATCATAAGAGAGAGTGCTTACATAAAAGAATATTTAGTGAACTGCCACTTTGTAATGATTGTGATATAATAAAGCAAAATATTGTTGTTCAACAATTTGTAAAATTAAAACCTTTGATAGAATTAAAATTTCCGAAAGCTGCAAAATCTGCAGAGAAAGTTTATAAACTTCTTTTTATGAGTTAGGATTGAAAAATTGATTAATAATATGCAAAGACTTTTAAAAATATTTTGCTTTGATTTTCTTAAGTGCTCTTTAGTAGAAAAAATTATTATTTTTTTGTTTGTGATTAATATTTTAAATGTTGTTACAACATTTACTCGTTATACATTTCACTATAGATATTTTGTCCCTAATTTTTATAAAGAAATTATTGTTTCTCACCAACCACAGAAGATGCGTGCGCTGTATTTTGAAGAATCAAGATACGATATTTTTATCCAAGCTAAAGAACCTAAACCTGTTAGTGTTCGTTAGAAAAAGTTGTCCCATCATAAGTAAACTCATAAATAGGAAGGTGGATGACTGAAAATTTAGCCTATATAATACATTGGTTCCAAGACCAAAACCATCGTTGATGTTACAAACGATTGGTTGGAGAGTAATGTATATTGGCAAAATACTGAACATGAAATTCAAATAAAAGATAGCTAATTGAGTTCGTATTATAGGCATCCAATTTGATGGTGAAAACCAGAAGTAAATAATACCAATAAGAGAGAGTGGGATTGACCATAAATAAGAGGTTTTTAATAAACCGTCACTTTTAGTTATAGAGTAATAAATGGCCTTGAGGGCGATAGGAAGTTGACTTTTAAGGTGTTGACTGGTTAGTACTATAGAGTCAATGTATTCATTATAATTTCCATTTGTAGGTGAACCCAGTTTATTTATACCTTTAAACAATAAAATAAAAGCAAACATCCATATATAATTTTTTATAGGAAGTGGCCTTCTATACATAAAGATATGAAATGGAACAAGCAAAATTATAAATCTATAAAGACCTTCATTCTTAGTGATAGACATTACTCCTGCAGTTATACCAATTAAAATGAAACTTATATTTATTGATGAGTTATTAGATTGCCAAGAGTGGCCAGAGCAGCGTAGGGAGGAGCATGTAGAGTAACCAGAGTGTATTGGGGTAATTGCATAGACCAATAGACTAAAAATTAAAAAAGAGTAGTAATTTAAATTTACTTCAGCATAACCTGAACCAATAAACATAACTAAACCACGTTGTGCAAAGAAAATAAGTGTAGCTGCAATAAATGCTCTAATGTTTTTCCAAGCAAGGAATTTTAAAAAGAAAAATGCAGTAAAAATAATGGCCAATGAATTTGTAAGATCAGAGAGCTTTATAGATTGTGCTGGCAGCATTGGTAGTGCAATCACACTTGAAATCATTTCTAGATAATGAAAAAGTGGATAATTTGCAACAATCTCTTTGATGATATTTAATGGATTTTGCATAAAAAAACCATCTTGAATTTTTTCATTTAAAATCCAATCTACAACTCTACTCCCCCAATGACCATGACCATCTCCCGCACGTATGGGCATAATGGCAGCATGACTGATAAATTGAATAATACCTAGAACAATAATTATAAAAATAATTTTTGTAAAAGTATTCTCTGCTTTAAAGGAGGAGAGTGAGTTTTTTATTAGATTTTTAAATGCCAATCTTTCTTTAATTAATAAGATAAGAGAAATTGTAATCCAAGGTAGCAATAAAGAGTGAGAACTAAATGGTATATGAAGAGTATTTAAAGATATTAGTATTAAAAAAGGTATAATGGAACCAAAGAGAGGTGATAGGGCCAGAGAGAGAGAGTTATGTTGAGGGAGTTTTTTAACTATTGTTTGAGCTAAAAAATATCCTGTTAGAATGAAAAATATAATATATAAGTAAAACATACTGATTGAGACCTTTTGTTTAGGATAGGTTCTTAATACTTTGTTATCGTTACCGTATTTTGTCACCGTGTTTTTTTGATGCAGTTGAATCTGCTACATCTGCGTCCGTGATCGTGACTTACTGTCGCACGCGCTGACATCGCGATCCTATTGACAGCGTTTCGATCAAAGAATTTTAGTTTATTAAGTTAGATAAAATTTATAAGATTGAATTGGTAGAGTAAAGAAGCGAAGCTAAACAGAAATATAAAAATATAAAAATATAAAAAAGGAAAATGAATAAGAATGTATTTGCTTGGTAATAAAAATAGTTTTTTAGATGATAAATTTAAAAAAATTGGTAAAAAAACATTTAACTTGCATTTGATGAAACATGCCTTGTTTAATGTTCCTGAAGGAGTTGTAATCACCTATGATCAATGGGCGTTGGAGAGTGGAAAGAATGATTTTGACTTACTATTAGAACAATATGTGCATCTTATAGGAGGTTTTCCAGTTGTTGTTAGATCTAGTGGTCAACTGGAAGATTTAAACAATGCTAGCTTGGCAGGACTTTATCAAACATTTTTAGAAGTAAATGGAATAGCAGAATTAAAAGAAACGATAAAGAAATGTTTTAAGTCCGCTACTTATAAAAGAATAAGTGAATGTCTTAAAAAAATGAAAAATACAGTCACTAATTCAGATTTATCAGAAGTAAATTTATCTGAGGATTTTTTAAAGAAACAAGTGTCTGTGTTAGTGCAAAAGATGGTCGATTCTAATATTTCAGGAGTAGCATTCACAGTTGATCCTCTTACAGGAAAAGAGGAACATGTAAGAATTGAAGCAGTCAAAGGATTGGGAAAAAAATTGCTATCAGGTATTATTACTCCCACAACATTTGTTATAGATAACAAAGATGGAATGTTGATAAATTATTATGAGGGAGATGAGATTATTGAATTAAAAACAGAGCAGCTATTAGAATTAGTAGATAATGTTTTTAGAATACAAGCATATTTTAAATCACCTCAAGGTGTAAAATGGAGCGTAGATAGTAAAGGAAAATTGTGGATATTACAATCAATGCCTATTACTAATATAAAATGGAGAACAGATTTTAATGGATATAGCAAAGTTGATTTAAAAGATGAAGGAGTATCATTTAAAGTTTGTACTCCAATGATGTTTTCTCTCTATAATATGGCGATGTCTTACGGAATGGATCGCTATTTTAAAAATTTAAATCTTAAAAAAGAAAATATAGAAAATATAAAAAATATAGTAAATAATAAACCAGGTAAAAAAAGTAGTAGTGATAAGTGGATGATCTATAAGTATGGCAGGGCCTATTGGAATGCTAGACTAGCAAAGCAATTATTATTCAAAATTCCTGGCTTTAATGAAAAAGCTTTTGATGATAATCTTGGAATAGAAAAAGATTATGGAGCGAAAGGGCCACATAGAACACAAATTTGTTTTAAAACCATAATCGAGGCCATATCACTTTTGATTGCTCTAAATAAAGAATATAAAAATTCTTTAAAAATGTCGGAAGATTTTAAAAAAAAATTTCCTACGATTATTGAAAAATATTTAAAAAAATTAGAAAATATAAAAATAATTTCTTGTGATGATTTTTATAAGGATTTTCAGGATATATTTTTGAATCTTTTTTTTAATACTGAAACAAGTTATCTTAGAATTGTTTATAATAATATTAATTTTCAGAGTGATTTTGAAAATCGCTTAAAGTTTTCACCGATTACAAAAATTAGATTTAGATCATCACTAAAAAAATCACGCCATTTTCTTACGAATAGAGAAAAGATGAGAGAATTTTCAACTATAACTTATTCTTTGATAATAAAATATCTGTTGGAGATGGGAAATCGATTAAAAGAATTGGGTTTTATCGAATGTGCGAATGATATTTTCTTTTTTTATATAGATGAACTAATTGAATTTTGTAGTAAAAAAACTTTTTCATATAATTTTTTCGATGAAAGCAGTTTTGCCTTAGGTGGGGCCGATGAAGGCCGAAATGCTGTCAATAGGATTTCGATGTCAGTACTTTGTACAGACGTAGCAGATTCTATAAAGAAAGAACTAAAATATAGGAAGATTTTTTATAAAGGAATGACCAATATAAATGCACCTAATAGTCTTAAAGACTATAATTCATGAGCTAAATAACACTTATGAAGTATGAAGTATGAAGCATGAAGATCAATAGATATTACATAACTATATTACTTCAGAATAATTTGATCAGGAATTTGCTTTTTTATTTATTTTAGTTTTTTGATATACATCTATTTTAAATTAAAAGAAATTTTTTTTTCTTTTCTTTTCTTTTCTCTTATTTTCACCCATAATAAAGAAAAGCATTTTTATTTTGGCCTTAAAAAAAGGCCCATATCATAAAAGGAGAGGGAGATGAAATTTTCTAGGTTTTTCTTGGTTTTTTTAATGTTAATTCTTTGTGGAAATGGTTTTGCACTAGAGGTACAAAAGTTTTATTTTAAAAACGTTAGATTGGCCCAACAGTCAGCATTTCAAAATGATGGAAGTTATTTTTCAGGTGCTTTGATTTTAAATCCATACTATGTTTTTACAGAAAACTTTGCTCTGGGAATTGATTTAGGTGGTACAATTTTGAAAATCAAAGATAGAGATACTTTCGTGGCCCCAGAGTACTTACTTAAAGCAAACTTTTACTTTAAACAAAATTATTCTTTTGAACTTGGTGCTGGAGCTCAGACATGGATAAATAATGGCGGTACATTTTTCGCAGCAGAGGGAAATTTTGTATATATGTTCTCTGAGCCTTTAACTGCATATCTTAGCAATATTTTTCTTGGATACAGTTTTATTAATTCAGATAAGAGAAGCACACATATGATTCGTGCAGGACTTGGTTTTTCTTTTTAAGTTAAGTTAAGTTAAGTTTTTTTAAAAAAGAATAGTTTATTTATTAAAAAATAAGTTTAAGTTTAAAATTTAAAGTTAAAATTAAATAATTACGAGGGTAAATATATGTTTAAGAGAATTTCGTTTTTGTTTTTTTTAAGTTTCTTTATGTTAACAATGTTTGCAGGTTGTGGAGACGGACTCTACAAAGAAGAGACTGTGGCGGGAAATAATGTGTATGTCGGGGGTTTTAGTATCAATGTCAGCGACGTTAAAGTTCCAGGCTATTGGAAAAATAAAGTTTGGAATTCATTAACTCCAATTGATGTAGCAAGAAACTCACAAGTTAATTCTATTTTTGTTACTACAGATAGTAGAGTATATGCCGGTGGTTATAGTACAAGCACAACTAGTATTATGACTCCAGGATATTGGTTTAATGGTACGTGGACAGCACTTGTTCCAGGAGTAACTACAAAGGACGCAGCAGTAAGTTCTATGTTTGTTGATTCAAATGGAAAAATCTATGCTGCTGGTTATACCACAAGCGCCATAGATAAGAAGGTACCTGGTTATTGGTTAGATGGAGTATGGACAGCTCTTACTACTCTAGAAGGTAAAAATTCTGAGGTTTATTCTTTAACTGTTGCTGGCGGTAATGTGTATGCTGTGGGATATGATACAAAAACTGTAAGTGGAGCAGATGTAAAGGTTCCTACTTATTGGTATAATGGAACAAGAACAGAACTTGCTAGAATTTATACTGACAAAGTAGGGGAAGCATTTGGTGTTTCTATTGCTGGTGGAGAAGTTTATATTGCTGGTTACAATGTTGATACTGCAACCAATGTAAAAACTCCATGCTATTGGAAAAATAATGTTTTAACTCAATTAACTAATGGCTTAAGTTCAACGAAAGATGCTTATGCAAAAGCAATAACTGTAGCTAATGGTCATATTTATGTTGCTGGTTATGGTTTAAGCAGTGGTGTAAATGATGCTAGTACAAACAGACCATTTGTTTGGACAGATGGTGTATGGTTGGAATATTCAAGAATTCAATCAACAACTTCTGGTGGTTTAAATCATACTTATGGTGTTGCAATAGATGTTACTTCTGAAGGAAGAGTTTATGTTGCTGGCTACTCAGATCTTTATGCAGGTTTTTGGAGAGATTCACTTTTAGAAACTCTACCACCTCTATACACAACAAAAGCAGCTCAAGCACTTTCAATATTCATAACCGCAAACTAATATTTATCTAATTTTTTTTATCACCACAAATATTTAATCATATTTTAGACCATCAAATAATGCCTTAATTAATGATTGTTGAAGTTTATTATATATAAATGAACGCCAAAGAATAATGACTGGAGTTTTACGTACTAATCCTAGAGAGAGAAATTCATTTTTTTCTAAAGAGATCTCAGGAGTATAAAAATTACTAGTACATTTCTCACCATAAATAGCAAGAAGATGATTTTCTAATTCTTTTCCATCGCAACTAAGGGGTTTTCTCTCGCCCTCTACCAGCATGGTGATTAAATTTTTTACTTGTTCATTAGTTCGTTCTTTGTGTGCTTTATTCGTATTATTCGTAGATGATGATAATTGATTGTCGATTGATTCGAATGAATCAGTAGGAGCAACAGTAGTGGTAGTGACATTAGTGTTGTTAGATACAGGGAGAAGGTCATGGTATATGATACGCATATAAGTTGTTCCTAAATTACTTTTTAGTATCTGCCACAATTCTTCGAAAAAACTTGTTCGGTCACTTTCAAGTAGAGAGCGTAAATGTTCCAATACTATAAAAAAATTATCTAGTAGTTTAATGTTATTGCAGATGATCCATTTGGAATACACCTCTAAAAGTGAGTTGTCGCTTTTGTTAAAATTATTAAAATTGTTGAAATCATAAGAGCTAGTAAAATTATCGAAATCATCTTCACTTTTAATGTTGAAACTATTTGCTGGCCAAACTGGGTAATACTTATTTTCTTCCTCTAAAATATGCGCCACATCTTCACTTTGAAGATCACTACTAAAAAGCAACATATTAAGATTTTCACTTTTAATCTCAGATGCAGAAATTTTAGTTTTTACATTTTGATTTTTATTATTAGCTGCAATGGCGGCCGTATTTGTATTGATGATATTGATTAATAGTGATTTCTCAGAACAAAGATATCCAATTTTAAAATTCATTAAATTTCCCTCGTTATAAACTACATAAAAGGATCAATAGACATTTGAATAGGCATGTTAACAATTTTTTTTTGTATAATTATAATTTAAATATGTCCATATATATTTACTGTTGATGAAAATGCATCTATTGATAATAATATAAAAAATATTATTAAAAAAATAGATTTAAAGTGAAACTTAAATTGTGAAATCAAAAAATATTTACTCTAAAATTTTACGTTGTCAAAAATGTTTTTTGCATAAACCACTATGTATTTGTGAAGATATTCAAAGACTACTGTATGCAAATAAAATAAAATTTCATTTTGTAATACATAGAAAAGAATGGATTACTACTTCTAATACTGCAAGAATTGTGGCCATGACTTTATCAAATAAAGAAATTTATACATTTGCAGATGGAAATCCCCATGAGCATTTAGATTTAAATAAGTTACCCAATGATCCAAATAAGACTGTAATAATGTTTCCCCTCACTGGTCTTGAAATTGACGTTGATGTTGATAAAAAAAATTTATCAGAAAATGCTAAAATTAATACTGAAAATATTACTGATATTATCGTTCCTGATGGTAACTGGAATAACACCAAAAGGATGGCCAAAAAACTTCATATTGCAATCAAAGCGCCATTTATTACCCTAAAAAGTGACCGTTTATCTAAGTATCGTTTGAGAAAACAACCTGACCTTAAATTTCTTTCAACTTTTGAAGCTGTAGTACAAGCAATAAAATTTTTTGAAGAAGATGTCAGTAAATCTCACATTGAAAATCTCTTTGATCTTTTTGATAAATTTGTTGATAGATCATTGTGGGTAAATGGAAGAATTTTAGAGCAAGATTTAAAATACCCACTGGATAAAACAGCAAAGCAATTTTTTCCTAATAAAATAATTCATCTATAATTCATCTATAATTCATATATAAGTAAAGTGATATTATTTATGAGACAGGGTAAATACTCCATTCCAGTCTACAGGAGGAGGATTTTCTTTAAAGAGATTACACCTTTCAATATATACCTTTGATGGATTAGTTTTGTGTTTCAAGTCAGGGTATCTTTTATATTCATATTCAAGAGATTTTTCAAATGTAGCGATGGCCTCATCCCACTTTTTTTCTTTATAAAGTTTTATTCCTTGATGGAAAAGATTTTTTAGTGCGATCAAATCCTCATGAGTTTTATCTTTTTCACCCAATAGGTCGTAGGTTGTAACTGGTTCACTCTTACCGACAACTTTCATTGTATCTAGCTCTCTCATTTCAAAAGCATCACCTGTTAGCTTTTTTGTATACTCTGAAATTTGAACAAATATTCCATATTGTTTTGCACACTCTTCTAGACGGGCCGCTAAATTTACGGAGTCACCCATCATAGTATAGTTCATTCTGCTTCGAGACCCCATATTTCCTGTAACAATCTCTCCTGAGTTAATACCAATTCTCATTCTCATATCATGAACAACGATAGGCCACTTCTCACCTTCACTTTTCCACTTCTCCCTTAAAGTAAGAAGATTTTCTTGCATTCTTAGTGCAACTAAACACGCATTTACTGCATGGTCAGCAAGAGGCATAGGAGCGCCAAAAAAAGCAATGATAGCATCACCTTCATACTTATCAAGTGTTCCTTTATGGGCCAGCAATATATCGGTCATAACGGTTAAATATTCATTTAATAACTCTACTAATTGAGGGGCCGTTAATTTCTCTGAAAACGTGGAAAAACCCTGGATGTCAGTAAAGTATGCACTAATTAACCCAACTTCACCTCCTAATTTAGGAGGTTCGCCTCGTTTATACATTTCATCAATTAACTCAGGTGAGATGTAACTACCAAAAGCACTTTTCAAGAATTTTTTATCCTTATTGGCCAGATAAAAATTAAGAAGAATATTCCAAATGAAAGTACCGCCCATAGAAAAGAAAGCAAAAAATAGTGTAATGTTACATCCTTTAGGTAATAAGTAATAGGTATCGAACAGGAATAACAAAACAAAAAATACTGAAACAATTACTGTATCTAATAGAGCATTACCGATCATTGAAAATATTACTACGAAAATTGTACCGAAAATTAGAATTCCCCATGACCAATACATCGATTCAGTATCAGACTTAAAAAACTTTCCTTCATTAAGCATACTTACAACATTCATATGGAAATATACTCCAGGAAGTACAGGGTCTACGGGAGTATGTCTAATATCATGAGCTGCAAATGCTGTGGAACCAATAAAAACCAATTTATCTTTTAATATTTTTTTAAATTCGATATCGTCATCTTTAGCATCTAAAATTTTGTAAACAGATATGGTATTAAATGCAAAACGATTTCCATACCATCTAACCTTTGCTTCACCATCATTGTTTACATCCGCTTCGCCTTTTTTTAATTTTAAAATAAGATTTTGGCCGCTAAACATATTGGTTTTCTTTCTCATTCCTAAAACTGTTGAATCACCAGTTAATGCTTGATAAGAGGCCAATGCCAAAGATGGGAAATATGTAGAATCAAAATTTTGTACTAAGGGGTAGTGCCTAAATATTCCATCAGGATCAGGTTCAGCGTTGATGTATGCAAACATTACATCTACATCCATAAATGCTTTTATGGGAATAGAAGATCCCAGAACCATTTTTTCATTTAAAGCATTGCTTTTATCAAGAGGTTCATTGTTGATGGCATACATATAAAGATTATCAGGAGGTTTTGGAAGTCCATCAGGATCTCCCATAATAGTGCTAGCATATCCAAGAATAACTTTTCTATCTGCTGTACTTTGAAATTCTTTAATAGCATTGGCCATATCTTGATCAGGAGATTCTTTAGCACAATATTTTTCTTCTTCCGGATAGACCGCATCGAATGTTACAACCTTTGCTTCAAATTTATGAAGTTTTTTTATGATTTTCGCAATGATGCTTCTACTCCATGGCCAACGACCAATTTTTTTTAATGAATCATCATCAATTGCAAGTAAAACCATTGTGGGTTCAATCTTATTTTTACTAAAGGCCCTTTCTGCTTCAAGATTTTGGTTCATTCTAAAATCATAAAATCTATCTTCAAAAAAAGAGACAATAGTTGTGATTGTTCTTACAAAAGGATATGTTGCTTGAACATCTTTTAAATCTCTACTATATTGGAAAATAAAAATACTAACGATAGAAATACCAATAATAATAATTAATCCAGAAATACGTATTAAGATTTTTGATAACACGATTTATCCTTATTGTAAGAGTAGAATTCACAGATGTTTTAAAATAATTTTTATTTTAGGTAATGAACAACAAGTGTCTACTAATAATGCTATTTTTTGTTTTATCCAAGAATTAATATTTTTATCAGGATAATTTATGACCTTATCTTTATAGGCATCAGAATAAATCAGAGGTAGTTCAAAATTTATTAATGAAAGAAGATTTTTAGAATGGATTTGTTTATTACTATTTTGATATAGGTTTAATAAGTTAGATGTATTATATATTGCCAGATCGTTATCCAAATCATGTATTCTGAGTGCTTTAAATTTCAAAATACGGGCAGCTAATTTCATTAGCATATTTGAGTATTTTTTTAATTTCAAAGATGTTAATTCACAATCAGAAAAATTTATTAATTTAGCATCTTTTTCAAATCGGGAAGTGAAAATTCCACAGATCGTTTCATTGCGTGTTTTTATTGTATTATATATTTCAACTAGTGTAGATGTGTGGTGTGTCCCGGTATAAGGATAAAAAACACAATAATTATTTCTTTTATTATCCTTAAACAATTTTTGAATAAAAAGTGATAGCGACAATGGTTGTGGACCGAAATTAAAATCTTCATCTTTTATTTCAAGAAGATAAATTTTTTGTTCAATTTTTTTTTGAATAAGATCAACTCTTTCTTTAAGAGATATTGGATTGACGACATTACAACTATAATTAGAATAAATTATAGTAAAAGTATGTGGTATTGATAAACTAGTTAGAACCTCATTTAAATTTATTATAGTTTGAGACAATGAAGATATAATAGTATGTGAGAGATTTAGATTTAAATTCTCATCGATTATGGAATTTAGGTGCACTTGTAAAGGAATAAAAATATTTAAAGACATATATATTAAAATTAAATGAAGAGTAGAAAGAAAGTCAATTGTTTAAATTTTTATAAACAATTTCATAAACATTTTTTGAAAGAGTTGAGCTAATTAATTTAGTTAATTGTAAGTGGATTAATTCCCGCCTGTTTTGTTCAAGCCTTTTGTAGTTATTAAATACGCGAATAATAGCAGAAGAGAGCATTGGATTATTTTTGTCAATTTCAAGAACTAGAGAAGTCAAGAATTGATAATTCAAATCTGCTTGATGAATATCTTTATGATGAAATGTAACATGATTATTACTCCAAGTTGATATTAATGCTCTTGTAATATTGGGAACTAAAATATTAAACTTTGGATCTTTCATCAAGATTTTTACTCTATCAGTAGTATCTGAAAGATCAGAGCTTGCTTGGACAGTAAACCATTTTAATAGAGTAAGTTGGTCTTCTTTAAAAAGATCATAGAAAAATTGATAAGCATGAAATCTATCTTCCGTATTAATGTTTGATAATTCAATCATAGCGTATAATCTATCAGTCATATTGGTGGCATCGTAGAATTGTTTAGTACAAAGCTTGATCTTATTTGCATCTGGATTTGTATAAAGACCAGCATCGATCATTAAATAATGAAGGGCCACATTTTTTAATGCTCTCTGAGAAGCAGAGTATTTATTAAGAATATCCTTACTATTTTTTAAAGTATCATTTAATTTATGATAGATTTCTTCAAATTTATTATAATAAGTTTTACTTAATTCTCTTTCAAGGAATTGTCGTGCTTGATAAATTAAATGATAGTCAATAAGATTTAAATCATTTGTAATGATAGAAATAGTAGGTACTGTTAGAATCATCGATTTGAAAGTGTTATCTAATAATTGATCATCAAGCAATCTTCCGTAAGCGCGCAAATAACCTTCATGTAACTTAAGTTCAATATTATTTTTTTGATCGCTCATTAGATCTTTGATTATTCTAATGGTAAGCGTTTGCATGGCCTCAAAGCGATTAAAAGCATCAGAATCGTTTGCCATTAAAAAAATCAATTCATCGGTTGAGTAGGGTATATTTAATTTTATAGGTGCTGAAAAGCCTCTATTAATGGAAGGAATTACTTTGCTCTTGATGTTTTTAAATACAAAAGAATTCTCTTCAGAATTTAAAGATAATATTTTTGAGTGCTTCTTATCCTCAGTTCCATTTTCATCGATTAATCCAATAGCAAGAGGAATTAAAAGTGGTCCTTTTTTATCATCATCTTTGGTTTGTTGTTTCGTTTTTATAGTGAAAGTTTGTTTTTGCTCATCATAATGATAGTCAATTGTTACTGTTGGAGTTCCTGCTCTCTCATACCAAAGCTTAAATTGTGATAAGTTGATATTGGATGCTTTTTCCATGGCAAAAATAAAATCTTCAGTGGTGACTGCTTTGCCATCAAAAAGTTCAAAGTATTTTGTGATTCCCTTTTTGAAATTATCCATTCCAATAAGTGTGGCAATCATTCTGATAACTTCGGCACCTTTGTTGTAAACAGTGGCGGTGTAAAAATTATTTATCTCAATATAAGAAGGTGGTCTTATAGGATGAGACATGGGACCCGCATCTTCTGCAAATTGGGAGGTACGCAAATCTTTCACGTTGGAGATTCGCTTCTCAGAGCGAGAGTTTAAATCACTAGAAAATTCTTGATCTCTAAAAACTGTCAGGCCCTCTTTAAGAGTTAATTGAAACCAATCTCTACATGTTACACGATTCCCTGTCCAATTATGAAAATATTCATGACCAATAACCGATTCAATGCCTAAAAAATCTTGATCAGTAGCAGTTTTAACATCAGCAAGTACATACTTGCTGTTAAAAATATTAAGACCTTTATTTTCCATTGCACCCATATTGAATGAGTCTACTGCAACTATCATATAAATGGATAAGTCATACTCCAGTCCAAATACCTCCTCATCCCAGCTCATGGCCCGCTTTAGTGCCTCCATTGCAGAATAACAGCGAGATTCATTACCCTTGTCACAATAGATTCTCAAATCAATATTTTTATTTGAACGAGAGATATATCGATCTTTAATGATGCCTAAATCGCCGGCCACTAAAGCAAAAAGATAGCAAGGTTTTGGGAAGGGATCTTTCCACGTCACATAATGACGGTGGCCATCGTTTATATCACCCTTGGCCACTTGATTACCATTGGAGAGTAGAATTGGATAAAGCTCTTTGTTAGCAATAATCATAGTAGTAAAACTAGACATGATATCAGGGCGATCAATAAAGTAGGTAATCTTTCTCATTCCTTCTGGTTCATTTTGAGTACAAAAAATATTTCCTGATTTATATAATCCTTCCAAAGTTTTATTATTGCTGGGATCTATTTCTGTAATTGTTTCTAAAATAAATTTCGATTTATTTAAGGGTAGATTTTTGCTATCAATAATTAATTTTTCATTATCAATTTTATATTTACTCTCATTTAATTTTTTACCATTGAGAGATATTTTCTGTAGTTTAAGATTTTGCCCGTTAAGAATTAAAGGCCTATTGTTTTTATTATTTTTTACAATCTTTAATCTTGCATGTACTAATGTTTTATTTTCATCTAGTTCAAAACACAAATCAACTTTGGGAATAAGATACTCTGGTGGTTTATAGTCTTTTAAGTAAATAGATTGAGGATTTGAAATATTATCCATAAATATAACTCCTTTATTAATTAATTTACTTAAATTTAAGATATTCTTTCTAAAACAGCAATGAAAAGTGGGCCCCAACCACTATTATCTGGTAAAATTATTTTTCCATACTTAGTGTTTTCTGCAATATTAGAAAGGAGTTTATGAGAAGAAGAAGACGATGATGAAGAATAAGATAATATATTAAAACGCTCTTTTCTACGATGGTCATTAATTAATTTATCTATTAAGAAGTCATTTTCTAGAGGAGAAATTGAGCAAGTACAATATGCTATTTTGCCTCCTACTTTTAAGCACTGTAGTGCCGAACAAAGCATACTATACTGCATTTTAGAGAGGTATTTAGTTCTATTTACCTTCCATTGTGCTATCAAATCAGTTGATTTTAATAGATGTCCCTCTGATGAACAAGGAGCATCTAATAATATCTTATCATATTTATTTTTTTCATTTGAAAGAAGGCACCATTTAGAGGCATCAAAACCTTTTATTTTAATTTTCTCATTAATTAGTTCAGAGGGAAGGTAATTTTTTAATGTTCTAATTAATCTCATTCGACGATTATTAGACAATTCATTGGCCACAAGTTTTCCTTGACTTGGACTTTGATTTTGACTTTGTAGATAATCAACAATACAAAGAGTTTTTCCTCCTGGTGCTGCACACATATCGAGTACTAAATCATTTTCTTTTATATCAAGTAACGACACAGCTAAAATAGATGCCAAATCTAAGAGATAATAATTGAAAAGACCATTAGTAGTTGCGGCGGGAGATGGAACTTGTATATTTTCTATCTGGTAACAAAATTTTAAATCAATGGGAGCTATAGCTGAAGAAATAAGTGAAACATTAGTATTATCATTATCAAAATCAGCAAATTTATTTATTTTTAAAATATATTTGTTTTTAGGAGCGACTAAAGCATCTCGTAATTTAATCCATCTATCGCCATAAAGATTTTGATAATAGTTTTCAAAGTCATTAATCATTTGTTACTTATTTTGTTTATTTGCTTTTATTGTGGTGAATTAGCATAATTTTATTAACCCATTCTAAAATCCATACATAGAATTAAAGTTATTAAGTTCCCATTTCTTACTTTCTCAAACGAAATCTCTGAAAATCTCCCCCCATAGTTCTATTTCCAGTAACATTAGCGATTATTTTACAAAAATATGAATCATTTGGGCAATCTCCCTCACCTACCAAAAACATTTTTAATTTGTTAGCTATGGAAAAACATAAAGAACCAATCACCGCAAACATTAGTAAATACTCAACAGCTGTTTGCCCTCGTTTGCCTATTTTAGAAAATACTCTACAAATATGCTTTATTATTTTCGCTATAAATATGTTCATATTTTATATTATAACAGATGATGATTGATTTTTAGCAAGATAGGTATTAAACCGCACCCTTCGACAATTATTTTTTCATTTGAATAATTATTTATTGTTTTAGCAATCTTTTTGTACTTTTTAATATTATTTAAGCTAACTGTTTGTTCTATTAAATTTGGTAAATTTGATAAACTTGGTAAAGTTGATATTTTTGATAAATTATGTAGATTTGAATCTGCGACGTCTGCGTGAAAAGCTGAGATCGCCATCTTATTGACAGTGTTTCCGCTAAGACCGAAACTGCTTTCACATGAATTTAATATTTTATTTTTGTAATAGTTGTGACTAAATCCCTCTTTTTTAATATATGGGACGAAGTAATCGCCAGATGATTTAATTTCAATATATGGTATGTCTTCTAAAATAGAGTTAATACTAGAGATAATCAAATTGTTAGATAACCTTAAAGGATAAGGATTATTTTGAGTGAATTGAAGATATGAATAAGTAAAATTTGTATCAACACCATAATCACCATAATCATAATAATCACATAATTTTATATTTTTTTCTTTTTGGTCTTGTTTTTGTTCGTGCTCTTGAGCAAGAACGCCCCCTCTTCTAATAAACATTTCATTTAATTCTTTATTTAATTTTTTTACATTTAAATTATAACTTGGCGAAAGTAGAGAAACAAATAGTTCAAATATAGTAAAATTATTAGAATGGTTACCTATGTAATGAATGGTTATTAATTGTAAAAGATCGTTGAAAGTTTTTAAGAATAATTTTTCAGTAGATAGTACTTTAGCTTTTTGAATATTAAAAATTGTTGTAATGAAACTTTGTAATATTTTAAAATAATTTTGTTGATTATTTTCTAAACCGCAATTACATAGATCACACTTAAATGTAAAATATTTTTCATCGATCTTTCGAAAGTTAGTTTTACCTTCTTCTAATAACAGAGAGCAGATATTTTCTATATGTTTATAAAAATGCTCCTCAATTAAGGGTAGATCTTCATTAGTTATTTCAGTTGGATCCATAAATAAAAAAGGAAATTTTCTAAGTATCTCCTTTAAATTTCTTTGAACACTATTTCCAAGCAGTATTTGTTTACCCTCGAAAACGATAGTGTATGTATCCTTATTGATGTAATTATCTAAATATTTCAAAGGAACAATATTGTATTTATTTGCAATTTTTTTTATGAGAGACAATTCTAAGAGATTAATCTTTTCTATTATATTTCGGGGTATGTTAATTTGTGGATTATCAATTATTAAAACTTTATGCCCAATATTTAGTAAATGTATACCAATTATATAAGAGATAAAATTTTCTGCCTTTAAAATATAATCATAAACATTATTCATATTTTTTTTCAGGCCCTTAAATTTTTTGCATAAAATTTTCAAAAGGAATTTTCATGCTAGCAATTAACTTTTCTCTCGTGCTGGTATTTATGTTAATGCTTTTATCACAGTTTGTATTTGTAGATACAACATCATAAAAAGTTGATAATTCATTAATAATAAATATCTCATTTTTTGAAATTTCTTTTACTAACTCATACTCAGTTGAACGAAAAACTTTTGGTCCAACATAAGTCAAGCAGTTGGATAAATAGGGTTCAATAACAGAGTGTATAGATCTACCATGTCCCCCTCCCACAAATGCATGAGCATAAAGAGAATATAATTCGCAAAGGATGCCTTTGATAGCAAAAATAATGATTCCATTTGTTTTAGCAATTTTTTCAAAGATCTCTTCTTTTGATTCATTTATTTCATTAATTACATAAACAGGTAATTGACTCTCATAGGAAATTGTATTTATAATTTTTTGCAAAGAATTTTCATCTAATAAGTGAGGCACAATAGCGACATGGATATCTTTGCTAATAATTGCTTCAATTAAACGTTTATTATCAAATATTTTTGCTTCAATTTCCCAAAAACTACCTAAGATAATGGTATTATCTTTAGGAAAAGAACTAATAAATTTTTGAAGTTGATTAAAAAATGAAAGAGAATTAAGTTTTGTTAAGCGATTTTTTACTCTCTCTGCAACTTGAAGAATGCGAATATCCATGGTCGATGTATCGATTTTAAAATGTTTTTTAAAACGCTCTTCATCTAAGGGAGTAGGAGTAATAATTTGATCGAAAGAATTATAAATAAATTTATAATAGTAGTAATTAATAATATTTTTTTTAATTTTATTTAATTTGTCTTTAAGAGTTGCGGATAAGAGTACAAAATAAATATCTGCTCTTCTACCAAAAAGCATCAACTCAGGAAAAAAATCATAACGACAAAGTATTAAAGTTGAGGCACTAATCCATTTGCTCACAGATGTAGTATGGTAATCAATACCAGCACAATTAACATAATTAACATAAGGGAAATATGTGACTAGAGGTAATCTTAATATTCTAAGGTTGTCAGGATATTTTTCATATAAATTAATTACATTTTTTTCAACACTCTCTGAACAAAATATAATTTCTAGTAATTGATTGTCATTAAGCAATTTATTAATTAATGGACGAATTTGTTCTAATTCTCCTTCGCTAGAGATTTCAAATGCTACTTTTGCTTTTTTGTTATCTAATTTAAAAGAACGAGAAGATAGAGAGGAAGGCAAAGAGAAAGAATTTTTATTTTCAAAAGATTTTCTTTGTTTAATAAAAGGAATGAATTTTACTAAAATAAAATTAGTTAACGGATATAACAGCATAGGCCATAAAATATAGAGAAAAAATCTGTAAGATAATGTAAAAAACATTTTCATTAATCACCTTTGATTAAATTGCTAACCTCAAACATACTACGAATAACTTCATCAACAGAAATTTCAGTTAGACAGTAACGTTTCTTACGAATACAAAAACCTTGACCATTAGTAGTGCATGGCCTACAAATAAGTTTTTTTGCCACCATTTTTGATTTTTTAAGATGAGGGTAAAATCCAAACTCCTCTCCAGTAGGCCCTAAAATAAATATACTTGGAGTACCAACTGACTCTGCAATATGAGGCAAACCAGTATCATTACCCACAACCATAAATGCTTTTTTTAAAAAGATGGTGGATTCAACTAAACTACATTTTCCTTGTAGATTGAAAATTTGCTGAGGATATTTGGCCATTAATGGATTAAAAATATCGCAAAATGTATCATCCTTACCTGCTAAAATTACATATAAAAAATCGAAATCAAAATTATCATGTGCATGTTGACTATATTGTTTTTGTAAAAGTTTTTCTAATAAATGGTAAAATTTTTCAGCAGGCCATCTTTTTTTTGGATAGGAAGCAGATGGAACAATTGCAATAAATTTTTTATGCTCTAAAATATTTAATTGCCATTTATCTAGAGAAAATTTAAGTGCTTTTTCATCGCAAAAGGTGACGGCTGTAGAAGATAGTTGATTACAATTGCTTGCTGTAGTTACAAATTTTGACAGATCATCAAAAAAGGCCTCATTTGGGTTCATTTTATTTATTTTATTTTGATGAAAAATAGGAAGTAGATCTATAACATTTCTTTTTAAGAGTAATTCTCCAAATTTTGGAAAATTATTTTTTTCTTTATTTTTAACTAAAATATTTATTTTAAAAGTTGTTAATAACACTCTTTCAAATGTTCTTTTATCAATACTTATTCTAGGAATGAAAAAGAAAAAAAAACGAACAAAGAGTGAGCGTAAACTTCCATGCATATCTATGATGAGATCAATTTTGTGTTTGCAGTTTATTTCTCTCACCAATTTGATCAATTCAAATAACCCTTTAAGACCACCACGTCTGGAAAAACCATATACCTGATCTATATGCGGGTGATTTACAAGAAGAGGAACAAACATAGAGGAGGTAAGATAACTAAGCGAAACCTTATTTCCAAGATATTTTTTTATTGCACTTACAGTGGAGGTAGTTAGTACAATATCTCCTAAACTTGAAAAACGTATAATTAATATATGCATAATTTAACAGCTACATTTTTTACATTCTTTGAATTTTTTGCATTATGAAGGAAGATTTATTTATTTCTTGTTTATGTTGGTTAAGATGCTTTGGATGAAATCTACTGGAATTGGAAAAAATGTTGTAGTTTTTCCTTCTCCGGAAGATATCTCTTTCATAGTATCTAAGTATCTAAGTATGATTGCCCCATTTTCAGAACTCAAATTACGAGCGGCCGCTGCTAACTTAATTGAAGCATCAAGTTCTCCTTCTGCAGAGATAACTTTTGCACGTTTATTTCTTTCTGCTTCTGCTTGCTTGGCCATTGCTCTTTGCATTTCAATTGGCAGATCGATTGCTTTAACTTCTACTGCAGAAACTTTAATTCCCCACGATTCCGTTTGTTCATCTAAAATTATTTGTAATTTTTGATTTATCTTATCTCTTTGAGAGAGTAATTCATCTAATTCAAATTGACCGATAATAGATCTTAATGTTGTTTGAGCAATTTGTCCGGTGGCCATTAAATAGTCTTCAATATTAATGATGGCCATCTCAGGGTTATTTACTCTGAAGTATACTACCCCATTTACTTTTAGTGTTACGTTGTCACGAGTTATAATATCTTGAGACGGGATATCCATAGTAACAGTTCTTAAGTCAACCCGACGCATTTTTTCTATCCCAGGAATTAAAATAATTAAACCAGGGCCTCTTATTCCAGTGAAGCGACCAAGTCTAAATACAACTGCTCTCTCATACTCATTTAAAATCTTAACAGTATTAAAAATTAAAATAACGGCGATAATTATAAACGGTAGTGAAGTGAATAGCATATGATACTCCTTTTTATCTTGTTTCATATATTATTAGATTTATAAATAAATCCCACTTTACCAGTGAATATATCAATTAAAAATATTTTAGTAAAATATTTGAGGAAGAAAATATTTTTAGTGTTGTAAGAAAATTGATTTATAATGTTAGTAATAACATTATTAAAAAAAGCACATTAAAAAGTTATAAAGTTATAGAGAGATCTAAAAATAATGAAGAAATTTTTTCAAAGTTTAAATTTTATATTTAAAAAAATAGTAATCTTCATAACTGGATCTACTATTTTAATTCAAATTTTATTAATTTTATTACTTACATTTGTAATTGCATTCACATCTACATCTATATTTGCATTTGCAAAAGATGATAATTTACAAAAATATCCTTCTGCTAATACTGGTGATAGTGGAAAAAGTGAGGGAATTGCTGGTGATACTGTTGCTGTTAATAATGATGAAAAAAAGAGTAATGCTAATGCCTTGCCTTTATTTGAATTGGGAGCAGGTTTCTTATATTTGAATATGAATCACTATCGCGGATCTGATCAGACTGCTAGTTATCTTTGGCCACTTCCTTTTTTTATATATCGTGGAGAAAATGTTTACGCTAAAAACTCTATGGTTCAAGGTAATATTTATGAAAAGGGAGATTTTAGTCTAGGACTAAGTATGATGGCATCGTTAAGAGTCAGTAGTGCTGAAAACCATGCCAGAGAGGGAATGCCTACTCTTGATCCAACCTTAGAGATTGGTCCTGTAGCAGAGTGGACATTTTGGCGTGATAAAAATAATTTAAATACATTGAGCGTTTCTTTTCCAATAAGAGCAGTAAATGCTGTAGATTTTTTCTATGCCAAATATGAGGGTTGTTTTTCCGTTCCATTCGTTTCACTTTCAAGCTACCCTCAAGATTATACTTTAGGTTTTTTTAGTGAAATTACTATGGCAGTTATGTGGGGGTCAGCAAGATATCACAATTATTTTTACGGAGTTTCTGAAGAGTATGTAAGAGAAAATCGTCCTAAATATAATGCTAGTGCAGGATATAGTGGAGCTCATGCGACATGGTGGTTAAGTAAAAAATTTGATCCATTTTATCTTTATGGGTTTTATCGATATGATCGTTTAAATAGAGCAGTCTTTATCGATAGCCCTCTAGTTAAACAAAAAGATTATCATGTTATGGGTGTTGGTCTTATATGGTATTTTTATCAAACTAAGGCAATGTCGGCCCGTCGTCAATAGACCTACCTAGGCTTAAACTTAGGGCACATTCTAATCTTAATCCTAATTTGTTTCCATCTCTTCTTCGAATGGAGAGTTAGAATTTATGTTGGAGGTTGTATTTACATTTGAGTTGTTAACATTGTCTACAGAAGGAAAGGATGCAGTTTCAGTAGTTATCTCTTCTGCATTTAGACCAGCAGTAGTAGTATTTGTATTGTCATTGATATTAATGTTTGTGCTGGTAGGAGGAATATAATTTGACAAGCTACTTGGATTTGCATCTATGTTGTTACTAATGTTGTTAGTGTCGTTAGTATCACTTTGATTTTGAATATCATAAGTAGGATCGTCTTCAGAGAAGCATTTAGAAATAGGAAAGGAAGATAAAAGTAAGATGGTGTTTATAGATAATAAATATAAAAATATTTTAAATTTAACATTCATATGAATATACATAGTAATCTCCAGTTTTTAAGAATTATACATTAAAAAGGAAGTTGCATATATCTCCGTCTTCGATAATATAGTCTTGCCCTTTTACCATAAACTTACCTAAAGTTCTAATTTTTTGCTCATTTCCACAAAACATTAAATCATTATATTTAATAACTTCTACTCTAATAAAACCTCGCTCTATATCACTATGAATTTTACCTGCTGCTTTTGGAGCACTTGTTCCTTTTCTTATAGTCCAAGCACGAACCTCATCTTTTCCCATAGTATAAAAGGACATTAAACCTAGTAAATCATAAGCTGCAATATTTAATCTATCACTTCCAAGTGAACTTATATTTAAATCCTTTAAATATTCGGTCCTCTCCTCTAAATTATCAATTGCAAGAATCTCTTTTTCAATTTGAGCTGAAACTATAAATACATCATCATGAGATTTTGTTGTTTGTTGCGGTTGCTGCTGTTGTTCTCTAAGTTTATCTTCATCAACGTTATAACACCAGATAATAGGTTTTATTGTAAGAAAATTTAAGCTATTAATTGATGCTTCTTCCTCTGCAGAAAGAGTTAGTGTGTTTAATTTTTCATTACTTTCGAGAGTTTTTTTAAATTTTAAAATTGTTTCTTCTTCTAGATTTTGAATGGCGGTTGTTTTGACTTTCTTTTTATCTTTATCAATTCGATCAAGCCTTTTTTCAACTAGATCTAGATCTGCAAAAATTAATTCTGCTTCTAAATTTTCTTTATCTCTATTAGCATTTACTGATCCAGCAGGATGATAGACTTCTTCAGAGGTAAAACCCCTCACCACAATACAGAGAAGATCAGAAGTTTTTGCTTCTTGTATCCAACTATTTGCAAGCTGTCCGCCGCCTCCTCCAGAATTATCAATATCTGAACATAAAACAAAATCAGTTTGAGCGTAAGTAATTTTAGCAGGTTTTGCAATTTTTGAAATATCATCAACTCGTTTATCCCAAACATTGGCCTTGCCAGAAATTACTTCTCCTGCTCTCTTTGGGCCTAAAACATCACGAGCAGTTAATAATCCAAAGAGAGTTTTTTTTCCCGCCATGGGCAGACCTAAAATTGCAATTTTCATAAAGTAAAGCTCCTTAAATAACAATTAACTTATCATTTTATAAATTTAATTATAAGTACAAAGTATGTTTATACCAACTACAAAAGAAGAACTAGAAAAATTAAAGTGGAAAGAGCTAGATGTAATTTTAGTATCTGGAGATACCTACATAGATAGTTCATATATTGGTGTCTCAGTTATTGGTCAAATATTAATTGCTGCTGGTTTCAAGGTAGGAATTATTGCCCAGCCTGCAGTGGATAGCGAAAAAGATATCACTAGACTTGGAGAACCAAAACTTTTTTGGGGAGTAAGTTCGGGATCGATGGATTCCCTGGTGGCCAATTACACCGCTAGTTTAAAAAAACGCAAACAAGATGATTTTACTCCCGGAACAATTAATAATAAAAGACCGGATAGAGCATTAATTGCTTATAGTAATCTTATAAAAAAATATTTTAAAAAGAGTAAATGTGAAGGTGAAACGAGTGCTCCTATTATTTTAGGAGGAGTAGAGGCAACACTGAGACGATTTTCCCATTATGATTACTGGAGTAATAAAGTCAGAAGATCGATTTTGCTTGACTCAAAAGCTGATATTTTAGTTTATGGAATGGGAGAGAGGGCAATTGTAGAGATAGCTAATTGTTTAAAAAATAAATTAAAACTAAAAAATATTAGAGGAATTATGTATGTAGGAAGAAGTTCTGATATTTTTGAGGAATATTTAGAATTGCCCTCTTTGCAACAAGTAAACGAGGATCCAAAAGCATTGGCCCAGATGTTTGCTATTTTTTATAACAATAATGATCCTTTAAATGCCAAAGGTTTATATCAGGCCTGTGATAAGGATAGATTTATCATTCAAAATCCTCCAGCATTACATTTATCTACCAATGAATTAGATAATATTTATGAATTACCATATCAAAGAGATGTTCATCCATACTACAAAAAAGATGGAGAGGTTCGTGCATTAAATACTATTCGTTTTGCAATAACTACTCATAGGGGTTGTTATGGTGAATGTAATTTTTGTTCTGTGGCCATACATCAGGGAAGAACTATTCTTAGTCGCTCTAAAGAATCAATATTAAGAGAGATAAAAAAAGTCGCAACTCACGAGCAGTTTAAAGGATATATTTTAGATTTGGGAGGTCCAACTGCCAACATGTATGGTGGAGATTGTGAGATCAAATTAACTAAAGGTGCCTGTATAAATAAGAGATGCTTGTTTCCTAAAAGGTGTGAAAATCTTCCTTATACTCATGACATTCAATTAGATTTATTAGGAAAAGTTTCTGAAGAAATAGATAACAATAACAATAATAATAAAATCAAAAAGGCATTTATCGCGTCTGGTATTCGTTTTGATATTATTCTTGAAGATGAAAAATTTGGAATAAAATATTTAGAAAAAATTATTAAAGATCACACTTCAGGACAAATGAAATTAGCACCTGAACACATTGATGAGAATGTGTTGCAATTAATGGGTAAGCCGCCACTTGCAGCTGGAGCTATAAAATTAAGTGAATTTATAAAAATTTTCGAAAGTATAAATAGAAAATTAGGATTGAAACAATTTTTAACTTATTATTTTATGGTAGCATACCCAGGATGTAATAACGAGAACACATTAGAATTGAAAAAATATTTGAGAAAAAATATTAAATTTACACCTGAACAAATACAGATTTTTACGCCATTACCATCAACATATGCTTCTTTAATTTATTTTCTTGAAAAAAATATTTTTGTGGAAAAAAACTTGAAGGCCAAGGAAAAACAAAAAGAATTGTTATTAGATTAGTTTTTGTTGAGTTTTTTATTGATTTAAATTGCTTTAGATTATTTTTTTATATTCTTTCGCCTGAATACTTTTGTTTCATGTAGGCCTTTTTTCTTCTCTTGTCAGCGGCCTTACGCTTTTCTTTTAAACAAACCGAGGGTTTCGAATAGGATTGACGTCTTTTATACTCTCGCACGATGCCGTAACTTTCACACAGTCTTTTGAATTTTTTTAAAATTCTATCTACATTTTGCTGATCTTCAACCTTAACTTTGATTGTTTCATTAGTCATAATTCCTACCCTTTTCTCCTTTCTTTCCTTTAAATTTAATTTTAAAAATTTTTAAGCTTTTTCTAAATAGATATTACAGCGCATCTTTTTTCAATATTGTCAAATATAACTAAACAATATCCTAAAGTCTATATCAATTATTTTTAGCCTATTTTTTTTTATTTGAATATAATAACTCCTACAATTTTCTTACAATGCAAAGAATGGGTCAAGAGATTTAAAAAATATAAGAGGCAATAGTTAGGTCTTAGTGGTTTCTCATTTGAACGTATTCGGATAATGCCTTCATTGACTCAATTATTTCTATTTTAAAGAGTTGCTGTTGCTCTTGTCGTTGCTGATAATGCCGATGTTGATGTTTTTCTAACTCAATAACAATCTGGTCAAGACATTTATTTGCGGTTGTTTTTTTTATATCAATAAGTTTTTTAATATTATCTTTAGAAAATTGTAAAAATTTATTAACTTCTGTTTTCTTTATCTCGCTATTAAAATCAAATTCATTATTTATCCAGCGTTGCCAATAAATTGGATGAAGATTAAAAAAATCTACAATTACGGAATTTAACGTACCATTTTCTAGATCATTAAATGAATTTTTACCAGTTTGATCTTCACTAGAAAAATCCAATAAATCGTCTGAGAGTTGAAATGCAATTCCAAAAGCATGACCAAAGGAGCGAGAAAGGTCAATTAAATTTTCAGAGATGTTTGCAAGAATTGCAGGGATGGTTGTACAAAAACTAATTACGCTGGCAGTTTTTTTCTTAGCAATGTTTTCGATTTGATCTATATGAGGAGGTTTAATATCCAAATTTTTTTTATCATTAAGGTTATCATGAAGATTACTATGTTGAAGTAGATTTAATTGAAGCCATTCTCCTAGAGCTAAATCTTTTATAGCTACTGAAAGCTCTTGGAGAATTCTAATATTATCATGTTTACATAGATCAAAAACAGTATGGGCCAATAGGTAGTCACCAACTAATACTGCTCGTTTATTGGATGCTAGAATATTTATGGAAGGCATGCCTCTCCGAGTAGTGGCATTATCAACCACATCATCATGAGAAAGTGTTGCTAAATGAATTAGTTCTGCAGATAGCGCATAAGGTGAAATAGTTTTGAGGGGGATATTATATAGTTCGGAAAACATAAACATTAAAAGAGGCCGTAAGCGTTTCCCACCAATAAACATAGATCGCTTTAATAAATCTCTAATTTCTATGTTTTCCTGATCAAGTGAAATTTCTAATTTTAGAGTGGTGGCAGCATCAATGATGTGTTTTGGAATAAACTGTTCAAGCATGAAGTTCACTGCCTGACATCTCCTTTGTATTTTGAAACATGGGTCGATGAGTATGATTATTGATAATATGCTTACTAAGGACGAATGGACTTAAATCGTTATTATTTAAAAATTTTTCAAATTCTTCTAAAGATACAGTTTGATCACGGTCACTTAAAGACTCATTTGGAGTTGGGTGAACTTCAATCATGGCCCCGTCAAAGCCCATGGCAATTGTTGCTTTAAGCATTGGTAATACCAAATTGGCATCACGTGTACCATGACTAGGGTCAATTATTACTTTGTAAGTGGTTGCATTTTTCACCCTATAGGCCAAACCAAAATCAATTGTAACACCTTTTGGTGCTACATGATTTCTTGTACCTCTCTCACATAAAATTATTTTTGACCGAGGAACTCCATATGCTTCTAAGTAACTGGCAGCAGCTAGCCATTCTTCCTCTGTATTAGATGGGCCTCTTTTTAAAAGAACAAATGGTGATATAGTTTGATTGTGACTATCGCGTCGCTTGTGAACTAAGGGGCCAATTTTTTTTAGTAGTTCGAAATTTTGCATGCTTCTAGCGCCAATTTGAATAATAGAGGCAAATTCACGAATAATTATTAATTGTTCTATAGAAAGTGCTTCACTTACAATGGAGAAATTTTTGGATTTTAAATAATTGATAATCTCCATACCTTCAGCATCAGCGCCTAGTCCTTGAAAAGAGGAGTGGTGTGTTCTTGGTTTAAAAAGTTGAGAGCGAAAATATTTTATGCCATATCGTTCGCATAAAGAAGCAATTGGTTTGACTTGAGTTAATGACTCTAAGGCACATGGCCCGACGATAAAAAACACTTTTTATTATTCCTGGAGTAATAAAATTATTTGTAAAGATCTTTAACATTTGTGGCCGTTAAAGTAAATATTTAAAACATATTTAAACCTTTATTCAAACTTTATTCAAGCTTTATTCAAGCTTTATAAAAAAGGCAAAGTTGTGTTCAATAGAATTAGTAAGACATATGATCTTATAAATAGAGTTCTCTCATTTGGAATTGATAGAAGATGGAGAAAGATCTCTGCTAATATAGTAGCAGACTATCTACAAAAAAAATTACATTCAAATAATGTAAACAAAGAATTTTCCCTTTTGGATGTTGCAACAGGAACAGGGGATTTTCTTTTTGCCATTTTAAATAAATTAAAAAATTTAAAAAAATGGAGAGGGAATGCTTTAAAAATAACTGCTATTGATATTGAAGAACATATGTTGTGTTTAGCTAGAGAAAAAATGAAAAAGAGGGAAAGAAGATGTGTGTATTTGCATGGTTTGTGTACAGATGTAGATTTTCAACATGCTGATGCTATTAATGTCAATTATCCAGATAATAATTTTGATGTCATAACTTCAGCATTTGGAGTGAGAAATTTTTATGATTTAGAAACAGGACTTGCAAATGTTCATCGTATGTTAAAAAAAGAGGGACTACTTGTAATTTTAGAATTTTCTGCAGAAGAAATAAATCTACTATTAAAACCATTTTTTATTCCTTATTTAAAATTTGTAGTGCCTATTTTAGGAGGAATTATTTCTCGAGATTTTAAAGCATACGATTATTTAAATGAATCTGCTCGTGCTTTTCCATCTGGAGAAAGATTTAAAAAAATATTATGTGGTGTTGGTTTTTCAAAAATTAAGATACTACCTTTAACTTTTGGATTAGTGACTATTTATATTGGACATAAATAAGAAATAAAAAAGGGCCATCATTACTTATACTCAAAGTATAATTCATGATGCCCCTTATTTTTGTTATGTAAAAAGACCCAAGCAGTTTTTAGTTTTTATCTTTTAGCTTTTAGCTTTTTTAGACTTATCTTTAATCTGTTAGGTCTGTTACTCTTAATACTACTTTTAAACTATCTACACTCTCTCCACTGAATGTGGTAAATCATTCCAGCTTTAATATCTATTGAATCAACTGTTGCCATTGCATCTTCGAAAGCACTGTTGCTTTTTACAAGCATAGCAGAGTTTACTCTTAAGTTTACATCTTGGCCGCAAGGTGACCAAACTAAAGCTCTACCAATTAAGTCATTTGATAAAGTATATTCACTGTCATATCCACCCTGGAAAGTTTTAACAGCTCTTGGGCCACGAACACCAGCGAAGAAATACTCAACATTGAAGTTACCATTTCCACCAACTGGAACATTTACATATCCTCTGTAATCTACTTTGAAAACTGAAATGCTGTATCCTTGTGGGACGTGTACAGGAACTGCTAAGTTACAAGTTTTTCTATCTAATGATTTACCGGTAGAACCGCCAGCATTAGCAACATATTGATCAAAAAGAATGCTTAATGATTTTCTATCTGGAGAAAGAGTGATAGAAGCGCTTCCTGCTGGACAACCGTTACCAGCGTATCCTGGTGTACCTAAACTAATATCTTGGGGACCTAAAGCGAAAACTGAAAGAGATGATAAAAGAGCAACTAGAGCGATTAATTTTTTCATACAAAAAACTCCTAAAAAGACTGGTTAATAAAAAATGAGTGAAAGTCGTATCTTAAATTATTTGTTAGAAGATCCATGTTTATTTGTTTTCAAGGACCTTCTAGACAATATTTATATAAGCAAGTTGGATGCCAAAATAATTGTCTAAAAAACTATGACATATTTTAAATAATGGAAATATTTATAAATAGCAACTTAAAACTCTCTTAATAATTTTTTTTACGAAGATAAAATTTAATTTTTTTAAAAAAATCAAATGGAGCGACGGTGTTGATGTGACCCTCAAAGAAAGTTATTTATGGGTATTTTTTGGCGTTTTATAGAGAATTGATGGTTGCAATTATTCACTTTAAAAGCAGATTAAGAAGATAAAATAAAGATGTGGCCATAACTTTCTCTTAAATATAGTTTTTATGAAAGGAAAAATATTTTTAGTTTTAAAGAGTTTTAAGAGTAGGAGTGACTACATGCACGCATTATATATTGATGATAGTAATAAAGATAAAGTAGTGGCCATAGATGGTCCTTCGGGAAGTGGAAAATCAACAGTGGCAAAATTAGTAGCAAAAAAAATGAATGTTACTCATATTGATACTGGAGCAATGTTTAGAGCAGTGGCGTACTATCTAAATAATAAAAGATTTTTTTTACCAGAATATAAAATCGATTCTGTTAGAGGGGAATTAGAAGATAAAGAAAAAAATTTAATGTGTAGGATTGCTTTAGAAGATATTTCTAAATTTAAATTAGACTATGAGTACCAAAATGGAAACCTACTTCTTAGTGTTAATGAAGAAGATATATCTTTAAAAATTAGGGAACACAATATCTCTGATCTAGCTTCAAAAGTTTCAAAATTATCATATGTGAGAACATTGTTGCTTAATTTTCAGAGAGAATTAGTGAAAAATGTTGTTGCAGTTATGGAAGGAAGAGATATAGGAACTGTAGTTTTTCCAAATGCTTCTTGTAAGATTTTTCTTACTGCTTCTCTCGAGGTGAGGGCCCAAAGACGTCTTAATGATTTAAGAAGTACAGGCAATAATATAATTACTTTAGAAGAACTTTATCAAGATGTTAAATTAAGAGATGAGGAAGATTCAAAACGTGCAATAGCGCCGCTCAAAAAAGCAGATGATGCTTTTTTACTTGATAGTTCACAGATGAGTTTAGATCAGGTAGTAAATACTATTGTTGATCATGCTACAATTTCTTTAAATAAAAATTAGGTTTAAGTTAATATTATGAATGTGCTTATTAATCGAAGCGATGCCATTGGGGATACCATTCTCACACTGCCCTTGGCCCAACTTATAAAAGAAATTTACCCTAATTCTAAAGTATATTTTTTACTTCAAAAAAATAATGAAGCACTTTTGCTACATAATCCATTTGTCGATAAGATTTTAGTTTACAATAGGAATGAATCTCTTCTAATTCGTTTTAAGAAACTTATTAATACATTTAAAGCATTATCAATTGACCATTATCTATACGTGGGTGGAGATAATCTTCCATCACTATTAGCATTTTTTTATAGAGTGAAATTTAGAGGGGGACTAAGAAAAAAATTAAACCATTTTTTGTTTTTAAATAAAGGAGTATGGCAGAGACGTTCGCGGGTGAAGATGCATGAGGGTATGTACAATATAAAATTATTGGAATCCATTGGTACTCCCATTCCTTCCAAAATGATTGCAAAAATTTCACTTCCATTAAAGCTTTGTAGAGTGGAGGTGGAGAAAGGAGCAGAGAAATTAAAGAGTATGCTAGAGGTAGAAGTAAAAAAGAGAGGTTTCAATCTAGCAACTGAGTATATTGTAATTCATCCTGGAATGAAGGGTAGCGCTCTAAATTGGCCATCTGAATTTTATTTACAACTAATTTCTTATATCGAACAAAAAATTCCTAGTAGATTTAATTACATTATTTCGTTTACAACATCAGATTTGCCATATGTTGTGCCTATAAGAAAGTTGTTGGAAAGTGGAAATACGAGTGAGAATACAAATGAAAATGGTAAGATTAAGGATAAGATCTTTTTTTTAAATGGGGAAGATGTAGGAACTAGAGGATATATGGCAATTTTATCTAACTCTAAATTATTCATTGGTCCCAGTACTGGCACTACCCATATGGCCAATGCTCTAGGTGTAGATTTAGTCGCTATTTATTCACCGGTTAAGGTTCAATCTTTTAAACGCTGGGGTCCCTTTTTTAATTCCAAAATTGGTACTAATAATAGTAGTGGTAAGGTGAAGGTGCTAGTTCCTTTAGTTAATTGTCAATCTCATTTTAAGTGTGATCCAGAGTGTATTCACAAAGGAAACTGTATGTCGCTACTTAAAGTAGAGAGTGTTGGGCAGCAGGTTTTGATAATGTTAAAAGAACAAGGCAATTTTAGTAAGGTATAAATATTAATTAATATTAGTAAGGATTGATGAGTATTTAGGAGTGATAATGATCATATCTAAAATAAATGAAGAGAATAATAGTAATAACAATATTGATGAAATTTCTTCGAATAAAACAATTGATATAGGATCTCAAACAATCCCTTTATCAGAGAGAAGATTTAAGGAAATTATTGATAATTTTTCTTTAATCTCTCCAATACTTGTTTTTGGTGATGTTGGTTTAGATAAATATACTTTTGGAAATGTTTCAAGGATTTCTCCAGAGGCGCCAGTTGCAGTCTTAGAGGTAAGCAAAGAGTGGTATAAATTAGGGTTGGCCGCCAATGTAATTGATAATCTTAGAAGCTTGAAAGTTCCATCCACTCTTCTTTCAGTAATTGGGGATGATAAAAATGGATTTGAATTTGAAAAGTTGCTAAGAGAATTGGGATTAGATTCGACAAATGTTTTAAAAGTAAAAGAAAGAGTAACTACCCTAAAAGAGCGTGTAATTACTAACACTCAACAAATTTGTAGAATTGATTATGAAAATAAAAATGAACTCTCTACTGCCACCTATGATCAAATAGTAGATTTAGTTAGAAACGCAAGTTCAGAGCATTCGGCGCTCATTATTGAAGATTACGGCAAAGGTATTGTGGAAGAAAAATCATTAAACAGCATAATAAATATTTTTAGAGAGAGTGGTAAGTTAATAACAGTAGATCCAAGTAGAAGTACAAATCCTTATTGTTATAAAAATGCTCATCTTTTAAAACCTAATTTTGAAGAAGCAAGCATAATGGTAAAGGCCCTAGGTTTTACCAGAGAAAAAAATTTAGAAATGATGGCCAATATTTTAGTAGATAAACTTAATCTTGATATGTTGGTAATTACTCTAGGAGCAAATGGGATGGGACTTATCGATAAAAAGAGAGACGGAAAATTTCAACTGATCCCAACAGTTGCTAAAGAGGTTTTTGATGTATCAGGTGCAGGAGATACTGCAATTAGTGTGATAACTTCTTCATTGGTTGCAAAGGCCACGCTAGAAGAATCTTGTTGGATTGCTAATTGTGCTTCTGGAATTGTAGTTGCGAAAAGAGGGACAGCAACCGTTTCTATTGATGAACTCAGTAAATTCTATCGAGAGTTAGAGTATGAAATTTCTCAAAGATTTCAATAGGAAACAGTAATAGCACAAAATTTTCATTGATTATTTTTTAATATTGATTCATAATCTAAAGATTAAACCCGACGATAAAGGTGACCGACTTCGAAAGTATCGGGAACAAAGTTTCGCCCTAAGGATCACCCAGCGTGATTTATGGGTTTGAAATTGCCGAAACGAGGTAAAGGATCAGGTTTTTAAAGAGGGTTTTAAAATCTGGTCTTTTTGGGAGGTACAAAAATATCTTTCTTATGATTTAGTGTCATTAAATTTGTTACATTTTCTTATAATTTTCCCTCAGTTAATCTTACAGCTTTTTTTGATGCTAAATTGAACATATTTTAAGAGATCCATCGGTTCCTTTTCTTTTTTTATTTTATTTTTCATGGACGATATTTTTTTCTATGTAAGGATATAGAAGATACAAAGCACGGGTCTCTTAATGATTATTATTTAACCATCGCAATCTGATAAATAGATGGATTATAATTCGGCATATACGCCGACTATTTTTTAAATAAAAAAATATTATTCCCCTCTTTATGATTAAATTTGTAAAGAGGGGTTTTTTATTTTAGGAATGGGAACTTAAGCGGATGAACTACTTCTTGTTTGACGGCCTCTTAGAAAAGAGTTTTTACTCTAGAAGAAAATTCCATGAGATTATTTATAACTGATTTAGGGTTAGCATTTTCATATAACACATCATATACACCATTAAATATTTTACATTTAATATCGTATTTTTCAGATAGTAATTGGGCGGCCTTAGTGGTTTGATAACCTTCAATTACAGTGTGTTGCTTTTTAAAAATTTCTTCTATTGATATACCTTTTGCAATTTGCATTCCAAAAATTTTATTTCTACTTAAGTTTCCTGTGGTAGTAAGAATTAAATCACCCATGCCACTAAATCCATAAAAGCTCTCTGATCTAGCATTAAAAACCACACCAAAACGTAACATATCTGCAATACCTGCGGTAATAAGCGCGGCCCTGGTATTGTGATTATATCCAAGCTCTTCTATAATTCCTCCAGCGATGGCCAACACATTTTTCAAAGCACCTCCAAGCAACACTCCTTTAATATCGTAAGTGGGAAATAATTTAAAAAAGGAGGTGTTTAGCATATTAGATACAAGGTTTAATGTTTTAAGCGATTTTCCTGCTAGAGAAACTAAAGTAATTTGTTGTTGTAAAATCTCCTCTGCAAAAGATGGCCCTGATAAAAAAGTGATGAGATCTTGATGTTCATGAAAATAATCGAAAATAACATCGTCTGAAAGTTTAAGATCGCTATGATCAATTCCTTTGGTTAAAGAAACAAAAGGAATGTTTGCATTTAAGTAGTAAGCAATATTTTGATTATAAGTAGAATAATAACTTTTAATTGCACCAGAAGGTAATCCTGAAACAATAATTTCTACCTCTGAAATTGCAGAGATTGTATCAACTTCTTGCCATTCAAGTGCAGGAATAACATTTGTTGGTAATTTTATACCAGGAAGATATTCGGAATTTTCACCACGCTTAAACATCTCATAGATTTCTTTACGCCGTACTTTGATTATTACTTTTTTAAAGTTGTTAGCGAGAACTGATGCCATGGATGTTGCAAACATTCCAGCGCCAATAATTATTGCGGTATTATATTTTTTAGTTGTCATGTTTTTATTTAAAAATCTTCTATTTCAGGGTGAAGTCCTTGGGCATATCTAATTAAATCTGCAACTTCACGAACAGCGCCCTCACCTGCTTTTCTTTTTGTAATATAAGTTGCAAATGCTTTTACCTCTGCTGGAGCATCTGGTACGGTTGCTGAAAAACCTGCACGATTTAAGAGCGGAATATCATAAAGTTCATCTCCCATATAACAAATTTCTTTATCACTTAAATTTGCAATTTTTTTTATTTCTAAATAAGCTTTACGTTTATCTTCATTTCCTAAAAAAACATACTGAGGATCAATTTTAAGATATTCAATTCGTTTACATAGTCCCACACTATTTCCACCTGAAATGATTCCAACTTTTATACCTAACTTCATAAGTGTTTTTAAAATGTAACCATCAAAGGTATGAAAGTAGCGATTGAATTCTATTTCACTACCAGAATAATAAATTATCCCATTGGTTAATATTCCATCTACATCTAAAATTAACATTTTTATAGGCGTAAGTTGCTTTTTAAATTTTTTAGATGTCAATTTTAGTGGCGATGAAATATTACTTATTTTAATTATTTTTTTCATTTCTTTTATTCTCTACTTTATTTTGTGTTTTTTACTTTTTACTTTTTACTTTTTACTTTTTTTACTTTTTAAGAACATCGATATATTTTTAATAATGTTTCAATAAGCGGTTTAACCTTATGAAGTGGCCATGAGGTAAATGGGTCTGAGAATGCCTTATCTGGGTTAGGGTGGGTTTCTAAAAAAATTCCTTGCGCTCCGGCCGCTAAGGCGGCCTTGGCCAAAACCTCAATAAATTCCCTTTTTCCTCCAGTAAGTTGTCCCATTCCTCCAGGGCATTGTACGCTATGAGTGGCATCGTAAACAGTCTTTACTCCAAAGCCTTTTATTATTTGAAAAGAAGTCATGTCTACAATTAAATTATTATAGCCAAAGGAAATTCCTCGCTCTGTTATAATGATTTTATCTTTTGGTAATAGTGTTGTCGCTTTATCAATAATATTCTTTGTATCTTCAGGTGCGAGAAATTGTCCCTTTTTAATTTTAAGAATTCGATTAAATTCCTTCGCAGCGTGAGCTCCCGCCAAGATCATGTCAGTTTGACGACACAAAAAAGCAGGAACTTGGATTACATCTGCATATTTGGCCACTAGCGAGGCCTCCTCTGCACTATGAAAATCAGTTAATATCGGGAGTTTATAAACATCTTTTATTTTTTGTAAAATTTTGAGGCCTTTATTTATACCAGGTCCCCTAAATGAATTAATAGAGGTTCTATTGGCCTTATCATAGCTGGCCTTAAAGGTAATACTTATTTCAGATTCAAATTCCTTAAGCTCTTTGGTTATGTGATCTGCAATTTCTATGGCCAAAGTTTCGCTTTCTAAAACACAAGGACCTATAAACAAATCTAGTTTGTCTTTTTTATTTGTACTATTTGTATTGTTTGTATTGTTTGTATTGTTCATGATTGATGTTGCCTTGATTGATGCTGTTTATAGTTGTGTGTAATTGATTATAGCATTTAAGAAATTTTTAAATAATGGATGAGAGTCAAATGGTTTTGATTTAAATTCAGGATGAAATTGACATGCAATAAAGAAAGGGTGCTTTTGATTATCAATTTCAATAATTTCTACTAACCCATACTCTTCATTGATACCTGATACTATCAGGCCTGCTGATTTTATTTGTTGTAAATACTCATTATTTACCTCTAAGCGATGGCGGTGTCTCTCTGAAATATTTTGTTTTTGATATATGGAATAGGCCAAAGTGTTTGGAGTTATAGAGCAGGAAAAAGCACCTAAGCGCATATTTCCACCTTTGGGTCCATTTTTAATTTGACCTTTTAGATAGTGAACTACAGCAGTACCACTATTTTTTCCTTCCTCTGTAAACTCCTCTGAGACAGCATCTTTTATATTGGCCAGATTGCGGGCAATTTCAATTACAGCTAATTGTAAACCTAAACATATTCCAAAAAATGGAAGTTTGTTTGTACGTGCATATTGAATGGCCAAAATTTTTCCTTCAGTGCCTCGTTCTCCAAAACCTCCTGGAATTAAAATTCCATCAACATTTTTTAGTTTTTCTAGGGATTCTGCCTTTAAATTTGCATCACTACTTTCTAACTCTTCTGCGTCTATGTATTGTAGGTCGGCCAAAACTTGATGATGAATGGCCGCATGTCTTAGCGCCTCATCTAAAGATTTGTAGGATTCAGTAAGTTCTGTATATTTTCCAACTATACCTACACGAATTTTTTTCAGTGGGTGTTCGTAATTATATACTACTTTTTCTAGGTCACTAATGTTAGGTCTTGCAGACCAAATATTAAGTAACTCAGTAATCTTTGTATCAAGACCTTGACGATAAAATTCTAGAGGTAATTTATAGATAGTATCAACATCAATTGATTGAAAGACATTACTTTCAGGAACATCACAAAAAAGTGAAATCTTATTTATTATTGATGGATCAACCACTCTATCTGCTCTACAAATCATAATATCTGGAAATAATCCAATTTCACGCAGCTCTTTTACAGAGTGCTGAGCAGGCTTTGACTTAAGCTCTTTTGCCGCTTCAATGTAGGGGATTAAAACTAAGTGAATAAATAGTGCATGGTCTTTTCCTACAGAAGATGCAAATTGCCTGATGGCCTCTAAAAATGGCAAAGACTCAATATCTCCAACTGTACCACCTATCTCTGCAATTAAAAGATCTGCATCCTCAGATGCTAAATGAATTCTTCTCTTAATTTCATCAGTGATATGAGGAACAACTTGTACCGTTTTTCCTAGATACTTTCCTTCGCGTTCATTTTCAATAACTTTTAAATAAACTTGCCCGCTTGTGAAATTATTTTTCTTTAAGAGATTTAGGGAGGTAAATCGCTCATAATGACCAAGATCTAAATCAGTTTCAGCTCCATCATCAGTTACAAAAACCTCTCCATGTTGAATGGGACTCATTGTTCCTGGATCGATGTTTATGTATGGATCCATCTTGAGCATGCTGACTTTCATTCCTCTTCGTTCCAAAAGAGATGCAATAGAGGCAGCTGCCAATCCTTTTCCTAATGAACTTGTTACCCCACCAGTAATAAAAATATATTTTTTTATCATTCTACTGGGATTATTACTGTTGTTGTAGTTGCTGTGACCATTATAGTTCATAGCTTAAATGCTCCTTCGATACTTCTGATACTTTCTTAAATAATTTCTCAACTTTGATAATATCTTCGGGGGTATCGACACTAATTAATTCGTTTTCAGTTACAAGTGCTCCAATATTCATTCCAATAGAAAGTGCACGAAGTTGTTCTAGTTTTTCAACTTGCTCTAAGTAAGTGGCGTTGGACTTAACAAATGTTTCCAATATGTGGGGGCGGTACGAATATATTCCAACATGTTGATGCCAGATTAGATTTTCATTATTTTTATCTGTTTCATTATTGTTATCTGATAATGGTAAGTGAGGTATGGGTGAACGAGAAAAATATAAACAACGTCCTGCTTTGCTGGAATTTAAATTATCAGCGACGAAAACTGCCTTAACAACATTTGGGCCTAAATATTTTTCTCTTAATTGGGGAGTAGTAGGAGTAGCAGGAGTAGTAACAGAGAAAGTATGCCTTTTTACAAGAGTAGTAATATCATATTTAGAATTTAAGTGCCATTCGCCTAGGGCCTTCAATTCTGATCCTTTAAGCAAAGGTTCATCACCTTGTAGATTAATTATTAGAGAATAAGAAGAGCAATTATTAGATTCTGATTTATTAAGGAAACGACTATAGGCCAAATGAATTCTATCAGTACCACAATTAACTTCATCATCAACTCGTAAAACTTTACCTCCAAAACTTAAAACATGCTCTTCGATAAGATTGTTATCTGTTACTACATAAGTATCAAAGGAAGATGAGATAGCATTGTTGTAAACAATATTAATCATACTTTTTCCAGCAATGGTGGCCAAAGGTTTTCCTGGAAAACGAGATGATTGGTACCTTGCAGGAATAAGAATTACTATTTTAGAGGTAGAGTTGTTTGAATATGGCATATTTTTTAAAATTTTTTAATAAAGCTTTTTAATAATTCAATTTAAAGAGAGAAAGTTACCACATTGAAAGGAATTTTTGAAATTATGTTATAATAAAAGATAAAAAATAACAATTTGCTTGCTTTTAATAACTTTTAATTTGCTAGGTCATAGTTTAAAAGCTTCTTAGATAATATAAAAATGATTAAATGACACAAAAAGGATTTAAATGTGATAGGAAAATCACACTGTTTTACTTGGTTTTATTTTGTATTCATTTTGTCAATATTGTTTTTTCTAGCGTTGGTGGTGATTGGAATTGATGACACTACACTATTAGCTGCAGAAGAAGATGTTATAATTAATCCCAAAATTAGCTCCAGATGTGATGAATTAATAAAAACTAGAGACAATAGAATAATGTTAAAACAAAAGGCAGTTTCTCTATCTCAAAGAATCGAAAAATTAAAACAACAAGTTCCTATTAATAAAAAAACTTTAGTTAAAAAATTAGAATATATATCAAACAGAGTTAGTCAACAAATCCAATTAATGAATTTACAAGCAAAGAATTTAGAAGAGGATATTGTTCGCAGAGGATGCCCAGGAATTAGTTTGTAATTTGCTATAAGTTTAAGTTCTTATCTTTTCACTCTGTAATTATTAATGCTATCGTTTTTTGATAGGATAGAAAAAAATAAAAAACAAACATTAATAACGCGAAAAAGAACCAATGAAAAAAATAAATTTATTAATACTTTTATTTGCCTTTTTAGGTATAACACCTTTCAACTTTTCTTTTACTTTTGCTTGGGCCCAACAAGATCAGAATCGAAATTTGAACCAAGAGAGTGATGATTTAAATGAACAACCTATAACTACAAATTTAAACATGATAAAAAATAAAAGTAAAAATAAGAGTAAAAATAAGATCGATAACAGTACAAAAGGTGATATCGATTTAGAGAATTTAGAAAGCATTGAAGAGGGTGGCGTGAAGGAACGGGCCCAAGATTCCTATGTTTTAGGACTATCAAAAAATGTTACTTTGAGAGGTATGTTAGAACAAGGTCTTCGAGAAAATCCTCAAGAAAAAATTCGTCAATATCAAAAATACATTGTAGAAATTGCCAGTGCGAGAAATAATGATAAATTTTGGTATCCCCAAATTGGCCTTGTAATGAAGACTGAAAATCAAAGAATTGCTAGGTTATTATCAAAGGATAATTTAAGCACCTCTAGAAGCACTCCAGATGGTTATATAGGGTTGGAGTTTGGAGAATATACTGTATTTAATTGGGGAAAAGATTATGCAAAATATTTAAATGTCAAAGAGGAAAATCAAAGAAAATCAGAAAACCTTTTCGATCAAAGACGTAATTTAAAATTAAATCTTATATCGCTTTATTTTGAATTAATAAAATTAAAACTCTTTGAAAGAATAGCTCAAGATTATGTTCGTAATTCTACTTTCGTATATCGGATTGGAAGAGAAAAAGTTACATTAAAAAAAATTAGCGAGCAACAATATTATCAGTCGCGCACACAATACCTTATAGCTCAACAACAATACAACGAGGCCAGAGTTAATACTAAAAATTTTGAAAAAACACTCTCTTATATTTTAGGAGAAGAGCCTTTTACTACCTATAAACCAGAAGAATATTTACGTTATAAAAAAATCAATATGACTTTAGATCAAGCAGTAAATCTCTATCAAGAAAATAGTGCTTTAATTAAAGATAAAATGCAGGCACTAACGGCCGCACATAGAAATTTTGAGATTGCATTTAAAGAAAATTTACCACTACCAAAATTTTCTATAAATTTTGGAAGCTATTTGCATACTTTTAGCAGCAGTGGAGCAAAAACTATGCATACTACTTCCGAATATAGATCTGATGGAACATTATTGAATAATCCAGGAGGATCCAATATTGAATTGAGGGCCAGTATAAATATGAGTTGGGATATCTTAGGTACAGAAGGTCTATTTAATGGTCGCAAGAGATCTGAAGCATTCTATGAAAAAACTATTGCTAAAATTGATTATGATAATTCAAAAAAATATGTAGATACCAATATTAGAAAATTATTAGAAGTTATAGTTGAATTAGAAAAAGAAATGACAATTGTAACCTCATATGTAGCAAATGCACGTAAAGAATTTAATCAAACACTTGAAAATTATTTAGCACAAAAAACATCGTTTCTAGAGATAAAAGATGCTTTATTAACCTTGAAAAACGCTGAAGAACTTATGGAAGGAACAAAATTCCGCCATTTAAAGGCAAAATTAGATTTGGCCGAGGAAATGGGAGTGGAAGATTTTCCTGGGGATAATTTTGAAATTTTAGCAGTAAGGGAGGAGAAATAAGTGATTTTTTTAAGGAAAATATTAATTTTTATTTTTATATATTTTGCTTTTTGTATTGGCATTAGTATTAGTTGGGCCCAAGCTTCAGAAGCTGATTCAGCAATTGATTCAGCACCTGAATCAGCTTCTGAATCGAGCGCTGATTCAAGTTCTGCATTACCTCCTGCAGATTCAGATTCGGATAAAGATTCGACTAAAGATTTGGATAAAGATGATAGTGTTTTTAAGAGCGCAGAAAAGAATGATGATGCCTCAATGAATAATGATAAACAAGAAGAAGGTAAAATTTCAAATGTAAATGTTGATGAAGAAAAAAATGAGGATAAGATCAGGGATGAGAGTAAGAACCAGAATGAGGATAAAAACAAGAGTGAGAAAATAAGTAAAAAGAAAAACAGTGATGATAATGATGATAATAAGGATAAAAAAGCAGAAATAGATAAAGATACAGATAAGGATGATATTGATGATATTAATGTTGCAGAAAATATTTTAGAAGAGAAGAATGATTCAAAAGGAAAGATATTTAGTTTAGAAGACGAACTATATATTACCGATAAAAATGAGTATACTGGAATCTATGATCGTTATTATTCATTAAATAAAGATTCTAATCGCTATAGTATGTCTGCAAGCACTGATATTGATGTTTTAAAATTTAAAAAAATTTATGGTGGTGATTTTGGGTATGCGAGAAATTTGGATGTATTTTGGTTAGAAACACTTCTTTCATTGGATATAGTTAATTTTAATGAAGTTACCAATACTGCCTCTAGAAGTTCAATAAATCCTTCAGCAGAAGAAAATAATAAAAGAAGTAGTGATATAAAACAAAGTATTATCTCAGTAGGGCTTGGGATTTCTTATCGCTTTATGTTTCCATATCAAATCAATATTTTTAATGTTGATAATTTATTTCATACGACTACTTGTTATATAAACTATAGTCAAGTTGGTGAAGATAGAAATTCAAGTAAATATCTTGGACCTGGTTTGCGCGCTGATTATGGAATACATAAAAGAGTAAGTTCTAAAATGCACCTTGGATTAAAGTTTACCTATCGATTTTCTGAAGTTATAAGAAAAGAGAAATTTCAAGATGAAAATAATAATGATCGCAGACTTTTTATGAGTTGGGGTACATTTGGTTTTGATTTGGCCTATTATTTTTAGGCGGCCTTTTTTTATTAAGCAGCTTAATTTTAAGCAGCTTGTAGAATACTTAAATCATCTGCATTTTCAAAGATATTTTTAAGCAAATCCTTAAGCAAATTTATTGCCTTAACATGCAATTGAGACACTCTAGCTGAAGTAATATTTAATTTATCACTAATTTCTCTAATTTTTAAACCTTCATAATAATACATCTTAAGTATACTCTGCTCTAGCTCTGGTAGGGCAGTAATTGAATTAAAAATTATTTTACTAGAATGCTTATAATTAACAATAAAAAAAGGATTACCACTTATTCTTTCATCAGATAAGTATGTTTGCTCACAAGGATTGTGTTCTTCAATATAATTATAGATAATATCATCAATATTAACCATGTGTACGGTTTTAATACTATCTAAAATCATTTGATACTCCTCTAAATTAATAGCAAGTGTATCCGCCATCTCTCTCTCAGATGGAATCCTTCCTAAATTTTTTTCTAATTCTTTTTTGATCTTTTCAATCAATTTAAATTTGTCTCTAATAGATCTCGGAACAAAATCTAAATTACGTAATTCATCTAAGATCGCGCCTCTAATCCTGAATTCTGCATAAGTCTTAAATTTATTTTTTCTTTCAGGATCATATTTTTTTATTGCATCAATAAGTCCCATAACACCACAAGAAATTAAATCATCTAATTCAATGTGGTTTGGAATTTTTGATAAAAACTTCCTTGCAATAAATCTTATAAATGGCGTGTATTCTTTAACAACATCTTCCTGCTCTCTGGCCCCTAATTTAATGTTGTAATCCGGTAACGTGCTAATATTGTTTAGGCCATTTTTCATTTGGAACCTCCCAAAAAATTTAAAATGTTTAATATAAAAAACGTTCAAAATAATTCATATTTAATTTTTCGTAGTACCAATATCCCTAGAAACATTTTGAAAGATGAAAAGAGTACAAAAGTTTTTTAATGCCCTCCTTCTTTTAAAAATTAAATTTGTTTATGTAACAAAAGCATTTTCTAATAGAGCAATTTCGATTATCTTAATATTAATTATTTTATTATTGATTTTATGAATCATTATAATTAAATTCATAAATACTTTGATTTGTGAGCGATAATAAAATTTATTGTGCCTATTTATTGTGTGGTAACTACTCACGGCCCTTAGGAAATTTACAAGGGACCTAGTATTTACATTGTGTGTATTACGATATATTAAGATGATAACTATGGACGATGATAAGAACAAAAAACCAGTAGGTCGTCCTTCTAAGCAAGAAAGAGACAAGGCCTTGCTTTGCTCTATTAGAATGGAAACTGAACTTAAAAATTCTATATCCTCATTGGCATATGGACTTACAACAGGTATACGCTTTTTATATAAATTTTATTTAAAATGGAAAAATATTGATGTTGAGATTAAAACAAATTTAAAAATTTTAAGTTTAGAATTTTCTCAAACAGCGGATGTTTTTTTAAAGGCCAAAGAGGCAGAGAAGATCACTGAGAGCAATTTGTATTATCAAATGATGGTTATACAGAGTCAGCAAATAAAACGTTTATACAAGATAATTGAAAGCGAAGATAAAGATGGATCTTTTATTGAATCATTATTTCTTGATAAAAAATATTTAGAGTATTTAAAATTTATTTGGAAAAAACATATTTGACCCTAAGGCCATAAACTGCCTTCACTATTCATAAGAAAGGTTTAAGAATTTAGAAACATCAGTACTTTTATCTTTTGAAGTCTCTACTGCCGCTTTTTCAATCTTTTCGGTTTGTTCAGTTTTATTTTCTTTTTCAACTTTTACAGAAACTGCAACAGGAGCAGTAACAACAGGAGCAGTAACAGAAGAATTAGAAGTAGAACCGTTTTTTTCATCTGATTCATGATGTTTTTTAATTATATTAAAGAAGTTAAAAATATTTGCATCTTTTCCACCTGCAGATATATTTTTATGAAAATAACCTCCATAATATTTACCTTGTGAAATTAATGTCTCTAAATTAGAGATATCATTTTTATTTGGATTAAGTTTACTTCCATTAGAGGTAATTTCTGCTATGGTTTTTCCACAAATTATACCTTTTTCAACATACTCTTTTTCAATTTGATCATATATCTGCTTAAAGTTTTTAATTATACGACATTGATATTTACCAAAATCAGTTGGGGCAGAATCTTCATCAGCTAAAAAAGGAATTGGTATTCCCATGTTTTCAGAAGACTCTTTAGTATCACAAAAGAATGGTTTACATGCTTGCAAATATGTTTCTGGTAATCTCTCAATTGTTAAATTTGCATCAGTTTGATCTTTAGAAAAACAAGTGTTATACCATGTTAATTTTTTTCTTTTCATAAAGAAAATACCTTGAGTAGATAAACAATCTTTTATGGTATTTCTTAAACGTCCAAAAGTATTTCTTCTAGCAGCTCTAATTTCATTAATTTGAGAATAATCTTTAACTTTATCTAGATGCTTTAGACTTAATTTACTATCAAGGGCATCTTTCATTAATTTTTCAGTTAATGGGTTATTTTTAGTGTCAATTTGTACGCCATTTTTTGCTAAAATTTGTATAGCTTCTTCATTGGTAATTTTAGGAGAAATTTTATTTTTATAATGAGAAGTTATATCTATTTCCGCCCTATAAGCATTCGCAAAGCTTTCTTTGTATCTGGTCACAAGTCGTTCTTCAAAAGGTGTACGAAAGTTTTCTACCATAGCGCTAGTTAAATCACTGAGCCTTCTAATATCACCTTCATTTCTAATTTTTGTTTTATCTAAATTTTCTACAATTCTTCTGGCCAAATCTTCAGCGATGATTCTATTTATTCCTGAATTTTTTAGTACTTGAGATCTTACATAATCTTTTATGTAATTAAGATATTCTTTATCACCTGTTAAAGTTGTAAGATTTTTTGCTAAAAGAGCATCTACTGTTTGCAATTTATATAAAATGCTTGAATCGTCATCATCTTTATCAACATTTTCAAGTATTCTTGCGCTAATTCGTGAATAACGTTTTATATATTTTTCAGATTCTTCTATTGCAACTTTAACCTTAGTTAATGCAGCTAATTTTTTTAAATCCCTTGCATCGTCATATGCTTTCATAGCATCAGTTAAAATATCTTTTAATGCTCTTTCTTCTCCTGAAGATAAAGTTGTCTTCATATTATATCCTTCCAAAACTTTTTTAAGTAAAACTACTCCCTCTGGGCCGGCCTTAACTCCAAAATCAGTTTCTTTAGCGTAGTTATCAATTATTTTAAAAATATTTTTTGTACCTTTTGCTAATTTATCTTCTTCTTCTAATTCTTCTTTGGTTTTTTGTTTACAGATTGGTTCGACTGATTCCACATTGTATTTATTGTCACAGTCGGCATCTTGCACATTAATAAACATACATGCTGCATTTTCGAAGTTATCACTTTTTTCCATGTCACCAAGTTTTGAAAGCTCTTGTGCTTTTCTATCCATGAAATCTACAAATTGTAAAATAACTTCACTGCCGATAGAAGATAAAGTAGCAGCAGCTTGCCCACCTACGCTTCCACCAAAAATTGTTCCAGCAACGTTTGCGCCTAAAACGACAGTACTTTTAAATGCTTCTTTTAAAATAGCATCTTTTTCTACACAGTCTTTACTGGTAACATTTTTTAAAACACTTTGTAATCCTTGGTAAACATTTTTAGCGGTAGTCTCAACTATTGCTACATTTTTTTGATACTTTTTAGTAAGATCATCCATACTTACAATTTGTGATGAAATTTCACATTTGGTTTTCATTTCATATAATCTTTTGGCCAAAGCATCTTCAATACAACTTTGAAAGCTTTGTCCTTCGCTAGCAGAATTGCTATAAATATAATCTCCATCACTTTCTAAAATTATAAGTTTTTTACAATTAGGCCAAGAGGTATTAGTGTCGGTATTCATGGCGGCAGGATCTGAATAAAAATTATCTGCTGGAATTATTTGATTTTTTGAAACATAAATCATTGCATTTTTATATTCCATTTCAAATAAATATGGATAATTTTCACAATTTACTTTTAGTACTTCACCGGAAGCATCCGGAATACCCATTTTATCTTTATATGTTGCAAATATTTTTGCTAAATTATCTTGAACATCTTGTGCTCCTTGAGAAACTCCAGCACAACCAGTTGATAGATTTTGAATTTTTTGTAGAGAAGAAGTAGTGGCCTTAGATAATTCCATAACATTTTTACTGGTGTCTTCATATGGACAATTTGTTCTAGGAATAACTATTTCACTAAATCCCTTCATCTGATCATATGACCATAATAAATTAGGATTTATTATGAATAAAATGAATAAGAGATGAATTCTGTTTTTTAAAATAAATTGTTTAATATTCTGTTTAGTATTCATTGTCGTTTGTTCCTTTAATTTTTTTTAAAATAAATGTTTATTTATACTGAAATTTAATAATATCGCTAAATTTTTTCATCTCCATTTGTGCCTTTTCTTTAATTGCTTGGGGATAATTAAAAGTAATATTATGAAAGTTATAACTATATTTTCCAGTATCACCATTTCTTTTTGTGATAAAGAAAATGGATGTTCTAAGTTTCAGGCCATCATCAACATTTAAAATACAAAGAGGTAATTGATTTACATTACTAATTAAATCAGCATCAGCAGTTATGTTATGTTCATTTTTAGTTTTAGATAATTCAAGATATGCACTTTTCATTAAAAAACATTTTTGTTTCATAATATTCATTTCATTAACACTCTCGTTTTTACCTACAACTTCGATGTTAGAATTGATAACTCCCGTTAAATCCATATAATGTTTGTTTTGTAAAAGTTTCACAGGGTATTTATAACGATCGGTTAATACATAATTCCATTCTGATCTTGATAAGTTCATATAAGTTTTTTGACCAAGTGGAATTTTATGAGAGTTCAATTTTGTTTTTGATAGAAAATAAGGGCCATCACTGTTTTTTGCTATAGTGATATTAGTATTAAGAGTGAAAAAAAATGTTAATAAAAACATTGTAAAAATATTTTTTTTTGTAAAAGAAATATTTTTTATTAAATAACTAAAATTAAATTTCATTTCCTACACCTTGTTTTTTTGTTTAATATACATTCAAATATTTTTTAATTATAAATTTTAAATAAAAAAACACATAAACATTTATTTAAATGTAATTGGTATTTTGTAATTTCAAGAAGATAACAGAGAAAATATTTTTTATTTACTGACAATAAATATTGTAAGAATAAAAACCACTTGTAACTACAACTCTTGAGTATTTAATAAACATATTTTATTTATGGCCTATTCTAATATAAAAATAATTAATGATTTCTTGATCACATGTCGAAATAAAAAACATATTGCAGACATAAAGAGAGTTTAGAATATAAAATGTTTAAAATAACTAAGATTATAAATTATATTTTAATAATTTTTTTAATTTTCATAGTGAATATAATCGCTTCAGAGGAATTGATTCCTAAAGATGATTATGAAAAATATATCTTAAACTATATGGGGCCTGAAAAATTAAGAGAACATAGAGAAACTCAAAAGAATAAGAAAACTGATAATGTTGCTATCACTAATGTTGCTACCACTGATGTATCATCTCAAATAAATGCTTCGGGCATGCCTAGTGCAAATATTATGGATAATTTTAAGACTGGCCTTGCAATGATGGACAAGATCTCAGAAGAAGACTTAGTAAAGTCTATGAATGAAAAAGTTTCTAAATCTGCGCTTGGGTTTATCTTAATAAATAACCCTAAGTTAATGCTTTTTTTTGTTCGTTCAATGAAAGATAAAAATGTAATTCAAGAATTAATGGCATCTTTTACGAATAAGGAAAAGTATAAGCAATACATATTAATAATGGGAAGTACTGCCTTATTCTTTTTTATATTATCTTTTATAATTTGTAGAAATTCAAATCTAATTGAAAAGATGTTTAAAAAAATACTTTTAACAATTTGTATGTTAGGAACTCAACTTTTAATTTTATCATTATTATTTCCGAAATCAGCAAGTGCTATGAGTAAGATATTTTATAAAACATTTATTGTTTGACGGCCCCTTAATTGATGATTAATTATATTTTTCCACTAAACCAATCCAATATTTTGCGACAATGGACATAATTTCATCAGTAGGAACGAAGTAAGGATTATGGAGAGCAAATTCACCTCCCACTCCTAATTTAATCATATGACCAGGAATTTTTTGTAAAAAATATGCAAAATCCTCACCTCCAAGACTGGCGGCCAATGGGTAATGAATTTTTTTATCAGGGAAAAGTTCACTAACTAACTCTAAACAAAAATTAGTTTCTTTAGGGGTATTAATCATTGCTGGATAACCATAATGAAAATCAAGTTCGATTTTACTATCAAATGTATTAGCAACTCCGTTTATTATTTGATTAATTTTTTCTATCAGCTTATTTTGAGTTTCAGTAGATAAAGTTCTTAATGTACCGGTGATTGTAACATCTTCAGGAATTATATTATGAGTTGTACCTGAATGAATTTGAGTTATCGACAATACAGCTGGGGATAAGGGATCATTCATTCTACTAATTATATTTTGTAGTGCCAGAATCAGGTGAGAAGCAGTTATAATTGGATCTTTTGTCTTATGAGGAAAAGCACCGTGACCTCCATAACCTTTAATTTTTATTGTAAACATATCACTGTTGGCCATCGCCGATCCTTCAGTTATTCCCCATTCTCCATAAGGTAGATCGGGCCAAATGTGAAGTGCAAATATAGCATCGATACTTATTTTAGAGAGTAATCCCTCTTCAATCATTAATTTAGCTCCGTAAAACCCCTCTTCTCCTGGTTGAAAGATAAACACTACTTTACCAAAAAAATTCTTATGTTCGTTTAAGTATTTTGCAGCTCCAAGAAGTGATGCCATATGTATATCATGTGCACATGCGTGCATTGTGTTTTCATAGATAGATTTATAAGGCATACCCTTTTTGTCTAGAGGAGAAGCTTTTTCTTTCAATGGAAGTGCGTCCATATCTGCTCGTAAAGCGATAGTTTTTTGTTTTGTTGAATTTTTGTTTTTGCTATTACCTTCGATAACGGCCACTACTGCTGTTTTTGCATATCCCAGATATATCTCATCAATCTTTGCTTCTTCTTTTAAAACTTTATAAATATACTCTGAAGTTACTTTTTCATTTAACCCTATTTCAGGATGTGAATGGAGAAAATGTCTCCATTCACACATTTTTTCTATTAAGTTATGATTTAACTCGATATGAAATAAATTTTTCATACAATTCTTTATCCTTTCTTTATAAAAAAGTTGAAATAAAAATGAAATAAAAAGTAATATAAAAGATATATCAACTTTTTTGTGAATTTTAAAATAATATTTTAAAATGATATTCTAAAGATTTTTTTAATTAGATAGCTTACTTTTAAGCATGTTCTCTAAATCATTAAGAAAATTTTTTTCATTTTCATTATTATTAGAGTGTAAAATTTCTTTGTTGTTTTTGTTATTATAATTTTCTAGCATACGCTCTATGAAATTTATTAATTGATCTGCAACAAATGGTTTTGACATATAATTGACTTTTTTTATTGTTCCTTGATATTGAGTTTCCTCTAAGTATCCACTTAATACTAAAATATGTTCTGGATGTAACTCCTTAGATAATTGAGAAATATTTTCTAACATGCGAAGTCCGTTCATGAGGGGCATATTAAGATCAGTTATCACCAGACAATAATTTTTTTCTTTTATTAAATTTAGTGCTTCAATAGATGACCTTAGTGATAGAAATTATACAACTAAATTTAGTGGCACCTCTGCTTCTACTCCAATTGTTGCAGGTA
>JADGAM010000200.1 GCA_015232015.1 Oligoflexia bacterium
GTCCCATGGCCTTATGACCAGCGGCATAGCTTATTAAATCAGCATCTTTGGCATCTGGATTTTTAAAATCGTAATTCATAGAATGAAAAAGTAAACTTTGAACAAAATGTCCAGAAGAGATACTTCCTCCTGGGTGTCCTGATTTTGGAACGTAATTAAAAAGGATACCGCAAGTTGCTCTATACATAATATCAAAATCAGTGAGCGCCTTGATTAATTTATCATCAGCAATAAACCCACTCATCTCATTTTTGCTTAAGACATCTTCGATGTTGTAATATTTGGCCCTACGTTTATTAAATTTAAATTCAGTTGAAATTGAAGTTTTACTTGTACTCATAAATTTTTCTTTCCCTTTCCCTTTTCTTTTTATTTTTTTATTTTTTACTTTTTTTAGTAGAGGTGTTTTCCTTCAGCAATAAATTTTGCAAACCCATCTTTATCCAAAGTTGCTTTTTTAATTCGCTCGATTCCTTCTTTGATATTTTCTAGAGAAGAAGCGATAGATAATCTAATAAAATGTTTACCATCAGCGCCTACTTGACCAAATGACTTTCTATCCATGGTTGCTACTCCATATTTGTATAAAACAAACATTTGGAATAATTTTGAAGGAAAGGTTCTTTTCTGAACATCTGCAGGTAAATGTTCTATGGCCTCAAATATGCCCATTTTCTTGCATGCGCCTTCAATATTTGGGAACAAATAAAATGCTCCTTTAGGCATTGCACAGGTAATTCCCTCAATAGCATTTAATGCTGGAACTGCATAATTTCTTCGCTCTTCAAAATTTTTCACCATGATCTCAATAGATTTTTTACTCTCACTACTCTCATATGCCTCTCTACCAGCTTCTTGAACAAAAGGTGCTGTACAAGAAACAATATAAATCGAGATCTCTTGATGGTCACCCAGCTCCACTTACTCCATTTGTAAAATTATCAACTGGTGCTTCTGGGGTGGGCATAACTACTTCTGTAGGAATGGCCTTTGGAGCTCTTGACTATTTTGGTTCTCAAAATGCTCCTTGGGTACATATTATTGAAGGAGAAGGTGGACTTACTCCTGGTCGTGTTCAAGAGATGTTGGCGGGTGCTGCCTCCGCTCAAATAAAAAATACAATGGTTCATGTTGACTGGAACCAATCTTCAATCGATTCCAACAAAGTCTGCCGAGAAGGTGATAGTGTTGGCGATTATGTTCAATGGGATCCTTGTGAATTATTTTATCTTAATGATTGGAACGTAATTTTTGTACCAAATGGTTTTGACTACAAAGAAATCTTGGCCGCTCAATATTTAGCATTAAATGAGATAAAAAATAATCAACCTACTGCTATTGTTTATAGAACTACTAAAGGTTGGAAGTATGGAATTGAAGGACGCTCTTCTCATGGTGCTGGTCATGAATTTTGTAGCAACGAATTCTATAAATCACTTTCAGAGTGCGAAGAACGCTTTAAAGCAACTTTCCCAAGATTTAATGGTGATAAATCTGCGGTTAATATCGAAAAAACTTTCTTTGATACATTGATGGTTTTAAGAAGTATTTGTGAAAAAAATAAAGATGAAAGCAGTGGTGGATTTGTAGCAATACTTGCAAATGAACTTCGTCGCTCTCGTGAACATTTACAAAAACTCTCTCGTAAACCCAGGACCGATGCTCCCAATATCCAAGCAATTTATAATGACAATTCTTTTACTGTAGACAATGTTCCTAATGAATTAAAATTAGTTGCGGGAAAATCTGTGACTTTAAGAGGCGTTTTAGGAGATACCTTAAACTTTTTGAATAAAAAAAGTGCGGGCGCAATTATTGCTTCTTCAGCAGATTTATTTGGTTCTACAAGTATAAACGTTGTGGCCAGCGGTCTTTCAGAAGGCTATTTCAATCTCGAAAAAAATCCCAAAGCACGACTCATAATGATTGGTGGAATTTGTGAAGATGCTATGGGTGGTTTTATGGCAGGCCTTTCTACCTATGGAAATCATATTGGTGTTGGTAGTTCTTATGGTGCTTTTATAGCGGCCCTTCAACATGTACCTGCACGCTTACACGCCATTGGACAAGAAGCTCGCAAGCACTACTCTGGAGAACCTTACAACCCATTTTTTATTGTTTGTGCTCATGCTGGCCCCAAGACTGGAGAAGATGGCCCAACTCATGCCGATCCACAAGCACTGCAACTTCTAACTGAAAATTTTCCAAAGGGTACAGTAGCTACACTTACTCCAATGGGACCAGATGAGATTTGGCCATTAACTATAGCTGCACTTAAAGCACGAGTAGCAGTTATTGCTCCTTTTGTATCAAGACCTAATGAAAATGTAATCGATAGAACAAAGCTTAATTTTCCTGTGGCGGCCATGGCGGCCAAGGGCCTCTATGCTCTAAGGAAAGCGGATATAAATAAAAAAATGCATGGTACTTTAGTTGTCCAAGGCAATAGCGTTTCCGAGACATTTATCTCTGAAGTTATTCCAATGTTAGACAATGAAAAATTAAATTTAAATATCTACTATGTTTCTAGTGCAGAACTTTTTGACATGCTACCTGAAAATGAACAAGCATCAATTTACCCAGAAGATCACGCTAGAAAGGCCATGGGTATATCTGAGTTCACATTACCTACAATGTATCGTTGGATTACGTCAGAAAAAGGTCGTAAGCATACAATTTATTCTTTTAAGAAAGGTCACTTTTTAGGTAGTGGTCAAGCTTACAAAGTTTTAGAAGAAGCAGGTTTAAATGCTGAAGGACAATTTAAAGCGATCATGAATTATGTGAATGATTATGGTTCAAAATAATAACTGGTTAAAAACTATTAAAAATACTAAAGTAATTCGGTCAACAAATTAAAATAGTTGAAAGTCTCTATTTAGTTAATTACTATTATTGTTAAATACTTATTAAAAATTTTAATCTAGAGGTATTGATATTTTATTATTTACAACTTTCTAATAAAGGATAGTTTATGAGAGGAAAAAATTTATTGTTCTCTTTTTTATTAGTTATTATTGCGTTTGCTTTAGCTGGATGTACAACTGAGAAGCAATTAAAAGAGCAAGTGAAAAAAATTATCAGTGAAGATCCTGCAATTATTATTAGTGCTATAAAAGCAAAACCAGCTGATTTTATTGAGGCATTACAAGAGGCCGCTAGAGCTGCTCAAATGGAAATGGCCAAGAAGCAAGAAGATGAACGTCAAAAAGAATTAGAAGGAGCTTATAACAATCCGTTAAAGCCAAAGATAAGACCAGATGAGAACATCAAAGGTAATAAAAATGCTCCAATCCTCTTAGTTGAGTATTCTGATTTTGAATGCCCATATTGCACTCGTGGAACCAAGACTGTTGAAGAACTACTTAAAAAGTATGGCGATAAAATTCAATTCGTATTTAAACATTTACCTCTTGAATTTCATCAAAATGCTATGATGGCAGCTAGCTACTATGAGGCCGTAAGAATGCAAGATGGAGCAAAAGCATACAAATTTCATGATGAGGTTTTTGCTAATCAAAAAGATTTAGCAAAAGGTGAAGAATTCTTGAAATCAATTGCAAAAAAAGTTGGAGCTGATATGAAGAAACTGGAAAAAGATGTTAAATCAGATCAAGTTAAAGCGCGTATAGCAGAAGACCAGAAAGAAGCTCAAGAATTTGGATTCCAAGGAACTCCAGGATTTGTTATCAATGGTGTACCTGTAAAAGGTGCTTATCCAGCAAGCCATTTTGATATGATTATTGAAGAGTTAAAGAAAAGAGGAAAAATCAGTTTATAATTTTATAAACATTTTATAATTTTTATAATTTTGTAATTTGGTAAGATTTATTTAGTAAAAAAAGCAGATCAAAATGATCTGCTTTTTTTTTGTTCAGTATTTTTTCAGTATTTGTTCAGTATTTTTATAGTGTATTTTTTTCTAAGCAATTTTCTCTAATATTTTATATAGGCAATATTGTCCATACTTCATCATTATCTTGCATAAAATTTTGCCTATAAGTTATAATTTTGACATGGGGTATTTTTGACAGCGGCAAAATATTTCCTATGAAACGAATGCTAAAAAACCAGGAGGGTTTTTATGGCCGACGGAGAAGGCGTTAGCAGCACTAGCACCGGTAGTAGTTCAGGAAGAAATCCACTTGTCACGGTAGTGTTGATCTTAAATGTGATTGTAATGGGTGCTATTGGTTTTTTTCAATTTAAAATTCACAATCAAATATCTAAAGAACCATCTGTACAAGATGTTGTTAAAGCACAAATGAAAGATGTAATGGCACAAGTTGAGGCCCAACAAGCAAAGGGAGAAAACGCTATCTTTGTGGAGAAGAAAAAAGATAATGGTAATCTTTTAAACTTAGAACCAATTACTGCAAATCTTGCTCAAGGAGACGGACCTAGAAGATATGTTCGAGTAGCGGCGGTTTTAAAATTTAGTCCAGAATCCAAGAAAGAAGAATACGAGATAAGAACAGCGCAAATTAGAGATGCGATCATTAGCATCTTAAATGCAAAACGACCTGAAGATCTTGCAAGATCAGAGGGAAAACAATATTTAAAACAGGAGATAAAAGCAGCAATAAATGCATTTTTAGTAGAAGGAACATTGGATGATGTTTACTACACTAATTTTAATATAAATTAATTTTAAAAAAATTTAATTTAAAATTCCCAGGAGGGGAATAAAAAATGGCCCAAGTTTTAAGTCAAGACGAAGTAGATGCTCTCTTAAATGCAGTCAATGATAATGATGATGATTCAGGATCAGGGTCCGCTGGTTCTGGTGGTAGTGCTGAAGGTGAAGGAGGAGGCGGAGGAGAGAACGAAGATGGAACGATAAGTATTCAACCTTACGATCTGACCAACCAGGATAGAGTTATTCGAGGTAGAATGCCTATTCTGGAAATTATTTATGAACGCTTTATTCGTCAATTTAGGGTTTCATTATCAAATTCACTTAGAAAAATTTCTACCATCTCCATGATTTCGACTGACCTTTTAAAATTTGGAGAGTTTGTTAATACTCTTCCTATCCCATCTTGTATGTGTATTATTCGCTTTAATGAACTTCGAGGTCCTGCACTTTTAGTTTTTGAATCAAAGCTAGCATATGCAATTATTGATTCATACTTTGGTGGAGTTGATCGCCCCTACACAAAAATTGAAGGAAAAGAGTTCACTCAAATAGAATTATCATTCATGAGAAAAGTAATGGATATGGCCATTGCTGATCTTGAAGAAGCTTGGGCGCCTGTACATAAAATAGATGCTCAATATATTAGAACTGAAATCAATCCTCAATTTGTGGGAGTCGTTCCACCTTCTGATGTTATCATCGCTACAACATTTGAAGTTGAATTTGAGTCAGCATCAGGCACTGTAATGGTTGTTGTTCCATATGCAACCATTGAACCTATCAAACAAAAGCTTAGTTCCAGTTTTCAAACTGATAATGATATGGCCGACACTATCTGGACTAAGTCTATGCACCAACATGTGAAACGCACGAATGCTCAAGTAATTGTTAAATTAGGTGAAACTACTATGACCGTAGGTGATTTAGTTAATCTAGAAATAGGAGATATTATTCCATTAAATCAAGAAGCATCTGGAGAAGTAGATTGTGAAATTCAAGGAATAAAAAAGATAAAATGTATAATGGGAGTTTATAAGGGTAATAGAGCTGTTCAAATTACCAGAAGAAAGGAGGGAAGATAATTAATGAACGATCAAAATATGAATCAAGACGAATTAGATTCTTTATGGGGATCGGCCCTTAATGAACAAAAAGATAATGCTGTAAATAATTGGGGAGATGATCATGTGGTAAAAAAACCACCAACAGACACAACTGCAAGTACAGATGCCGATGCTGCTGCATCTGTTGATGCTACAGCAGCGGCCGCTGGCGCAGATACAACTACAGCTCCAACTCCTGAACAAAAAATAGATAATTCTTCAAATAATAATAGCAAAAATGAAAATAACGTTACTCCATTAAGAACAGAAAATAATAATGATGGAAGTAGTGGTAATGGGAGAAAAGGAGGAAGTAATGGCGGTGGTAACGGCGGTGGAAGCGGAGGTGGTAGTGGAGGTAATGGTAATGGTAATGGAAGTTTAGCAAATAAATTAAAATTAATTGATATTAAAAAAACTAAAATCACCGACATGGCGGATGAAGTTCATGACGGTGATGATTCATTAAATAAATTAAAAATTCAAAATATTGATTTTTTATTAGGGGTTCCTTTAAAAGTAAGTGTGGAACTTGGTAGGGCCACAGTCTTAATAAAAGATTTATTACAATTAGGTCAAGGATCTGTACTAGAATTAGATAAATTAGCAGGGGAACCTTTAGAAGTTTTAGTTAATGGACAATTAGTGGCCAGAGGAGAAGTGGTGGTTGTTAATGAAAAATTTGGATTAAGATTAACGGATATTATTAGTCCAGTAGAAAGAATTGAATCATTAAGATAAGAGTGAAGGAAAACAATCATTAAAATGGAAAATAAAATGAATAATGAGAATATTAAATTTAAAAAATTGCTTATAAGTTTAATTATAAGTGGAACAGTTTTATTTCTTACAGTAGTTTCATTTTCATCTGCATGGTCACAAACAAGAATAAAAGATTTTTACTATACAACAGACAGCAGTGGAATGGGTAAAGTTATTTTAGAATTTAGTAATAAACTTAATGAAGTAATTGATTTAAAAGTCGATAATTATCTTTTTCATATTAACACTTAAAAATGCAGTTATTTGGCCTAAGCTTGAAAAAAATTTACCTCTTGAAAATAGTGCTAATGGTGGATCAGATAATTTAACTTTAATGGCATATCAATATGAAAAAGATGTTGTAAGAGCACGGGTAATTCTTCCATTTAAAATTCAAGACTTTCAAAATGAAATCAAAGTACTTACTTATGATAATAAAATTGAAATTTTATTCCCATTAAATGATTACAGTATAAAAAATAAATCTAAAAACATACCTGCTACTGCTAGTACTAACAGTGTTACTAGTACATTAACAAAGACCAATAATTTAAATGAAGAATATTTTCAAAAATTATTAAAAGAAGATCACGAAAAAAACAATAATAATAACAGTGTTAACAAAAACGATAATACATTTCATTTTGCTGTTGATGGCGAAAAAGAAAAGGAGAAAGAAAAAGATAAGGAAAAAGAAAATAAAAATGATGATTCAGTTAATATTAAATTAAGTGCGAATGAAAAAAACAAGATTAAAAACGATACATTTAATTTAATTAACAATAATAATAACAACAATAGTAATAATAACAATAGTAATAAACGTTTTGATTTTTCAAATCAAAATTTATATATAGTTAAATTTATCTTTTTCATGTTGTTAGTACTTGGTCTTTTCTATGTTCTTGTCTACTTCTTCAAAAAAACTGTTTTAGGTAGAGGTAAATTAGGATTTTTAAAAGATACAGCAATAGTAACAGTTTTAAGTAATAATTATATAGCTCCAAAAAGAAGTTTAATTACAGTTAAAGTTCATAATCAAATTTTTCTCCTAAGTAATTCGGAACAAGGAATCCATTTTCTTTCAGAAATTAATGATACTACCGGATTAATTAAAAAAAGCGAACAGTATATAACAGGCACAAATTTTGATAGCAATGTAAGTAATGCCGAAAAAGATGCATTATTAAATAAAAAAGTAAAATTGAAAAATGTTGATACGGCAATGATGGAAGATATGGATATTGAAGAACTGGATAATAATATCAATGTAAACAGCATTAAAACTAATAAAGATAGAATAAGTTTCTCTGATCAGTTGAAGAAAAAAATTAA
>JADGAM010000201.1 GCA_015232015.1 Oligoflexia bacterium
CCTCTTTCATGATCCGCCCCTTTCAAATTATTAAATTATATTAATTCTAATATTAAATATTTTTATTTGGAAAAATTTTAAAAAAAATCAATATAAACATCAATATAAACAACTATGTATCCTGTTAAAAATAAAACGTATCTCCCTTGTCTATGGCAATTTTTTTTGTCTGTCTTAAATAGATTTAATTTAGATTTACAAATAAAATAGATTTTTTTGACCTAAATCTTGGCGCCAAAATGTCCAACTTATTATTTCACAAGCCCTAAGTATCTAAATGTAATTAAATCTAGTTTAAAGATAAATGAAGAAACGACGAAAAGTAAGAACTATCCTACTATTAGGCAGGGACATCAATAACTTATCAAACGATTATTGGGTGTTTTATTGTCATATTTTTATGACAAATAAATGTCCTTGAAAAGGCAAGAAGTATGTTTAAGCTTTTTAGTTTTCTTTTTTATATAACATTAATTTGCTCAATTTTTTCCTTTGCATTTTCAGCTTCTACACCTTCAACGACAGCTGCTTCCACCTCTGAAAGTTTTATAACTGTAATTGAAGAAGATCAAATTCTGAAATTTTTTTTTCGATATCCAGAAAAAGTAATTGCAGAAAAAATGAAAACCATCGGAATGAAACCAATGCTACCGCCATCGCCAGACAGCTTGAAAGAGTTGTTAGATCTAAATAATAAACTTTTTAAAGATCAGAATGCTTTTATTAAAAATTTCTACGAAAATACCGTTAAGGCCAAAAATATTCTTTATCTAGGAGATTATCCAGATTTAAAAAATTATAGTCTGGGTCTTGCAATTAAAACCGCCCCTCTCCTTCCTCAGACTAACGTTTATCTCTCAGATATAGTTTGTCCTATAACAAAAGAGGAAAGCAAATGTTTTTTAGATAAATTTCGTACAATCAAGGAATATATAGAATCACATAACAATTTGAAAATTGTTAATAGTGATCATAATAAAAAACTTCCATTTGACGATAACTCTTTCGATTCAATTATCATGCAAGCAGGCCTTTGTTTTTGTTCTCCAACTATTGAGTTTAAAAGCGATAAAAAAACATTTTGTTCTATTTATGAGCATACTTGTGGAGGACTTGCGGCGACTAAGGAATCCTATAAACGATTTTCTGAAGAAATTGTTCGCATCTTAAATAAAAAAAATAAAAATGCTTTTGCTCTGTTAGAAGGACTGGCCAGTAATTCTAATATGCATGATCGATCCGGTAAAATCATTAATAATATTTCGTTATGGGAAAGTGTTTTTCTTGATCTAAAAAAAGAGTATCCTTTCTTAAAGTTTGAAATTCTGGTTTTTAAATTAAAAAATTTAAAAACTGAGCAAATTGATACTATCTTTAAGGGAGTAAGAATTGGATTCAATCAGTAATAATCTTTGTTGAGAAAAAAAATTGTAACTAGTCAGCGAGTTTTGGTAACTGGTCAAGGCCCTGAGGAAATTTTGATTCAATTCCAGAGGAAAGAGGAGGCTTGCTTCCTGCAAGCCGCACGAATGACGAGGGAAGTGGATCAAAATTTACCAGGGACCTGACCAGTTACAAAGAATTAAAAGACTAACTCGAATCCAGCGGTAACATTAAAAGCTGATTTTGTGAGCTTTCCATATTTGTTTACTTCATGTTCGTAGAAAGTGTTTGCAGCTATAATTCTAAATTTAGGCCAACCCCAAACATTTTTAGAAGTAACATATTCTAACATAGGGGCAACTTGTAAATAATTTACATCTAAAGGTGTATCTTCTCGGCCCATATATTTAACTGCATCTAACTCTATACCAAGGTGCAGATGCCCGCTTACGTACCATAATGGACGAATTGCAATCGATACTAAAGAAGAAGTCGACATGTCTTTTGGCGAGGAGATGTGGTAACCACCAGCATACATTATTCCTGATTTAGAAGAAATTTCTCTCGCACCAGTAACACCTACTAGTGCTGCAGAAGAGTCTTTACGACTTTTAATACCAGATACATCAAGTTTTCCTCCATTTATTCCCTCTAGTGTATCTACTGTTTTTCCATTAGTATTAATTCCACCAATGACGTCCCCGAATCCAAAGTTTACAAATATATTGTTATACCAATCATCCCCCCATATACCCCATTGCGCTCCAATCATTACTCCATTAGCAGAAGGAATTTTTACACCAGTTACACCACTCCCGGTAACAGTAGGAGTGTTATTGTAATTTCCTGCGGTAGGGGCCACATATTGATACTCCAGATTGGTTTTTATTTTTTGTTTACCAACTATAGGAAATTCCATCTTATCAATTAGTATTGTTCTTTGACTTTCGGCCGTTAAGCTTGAACTACCAACATTTTGAAGAGAGATATCTTTTTTTGTACCAACAGCTAATTCACTCTTCCATCCATCAAAATTCAAATAAACACCACCGCCTGTTAAATTATGGTTATCTAAAACCCAAGAGTCAAAAAGATGGATATCACTTCCTCTATACATTCTAGAACCGGCCCATAATCCCACTTTTGGAGTGGCAAAAATTTCTTTCATTTCTAAGAATACTTCACGAACAACAAACGTCGATCCCCATCGATTGCTATATGTAAACGCATCAGGATCTGCTGTGGCCACTGTAAATTTAAAAGAAGTATTTTTATTAAAATTTGCTTTCAAGAAAGGCTCAAGATAGCTACCCTCTTGTAAACGATTGGCCATCCCTTTCGAAAAGGCCGGATCAGAGGCAGAACCAACTCTTAAATTTTCCCCTTTTTTCCATTCCTCTCCTATTTGAATATTTCCTCTAAAATATCCACCTATATCTACTTTTACTGCATCAGATTTGTCGTCAGCTACAGACGTGTTAATCAATAATGTTAAAAAAGAATTAACAGTAACCAACAAACAAAAATAAGTAATCAGGAATAATCGTAACATTTCATTTATAATTTTTGTCATAGAATAACTCCTTGTAAATTTCTTTGTAAATTTCATTATAAATTTCATTATAAATTTCATTATAAATTTTATGATGATTTTCATTGTGGATTTCATTGACTAAAACTAAGTTATGACTAAAAATTTTTCAGTGTTTAAAGCGCATAGTGTTTAAAAATAAAAAAAGAATATATTATTATATAGAGATATGCCTTTATATTTTTTCTCTAGTTAGGAATATTCAAAGTATAACTCTAGTTATATTGCAAAAAAAATAATCCTAAGATAATCCTTATAATATTTTTATTACTCATAAAGGACCATAATGATGTTAGTAAATTTATCTTGTTCAGTGATCATGGATTCGGAAGACCAATATCATTTTTTAAGAAAAAAAATGGTCGACGATCAACTAATCTCAAGAGGAATTAGCGATCCCCTTGTCTTAAATGCTATGATGAAAGTAAAAAGAGAAGAATTTGTTCCTGTAATAAGCAAGCATTTGTCATATATGGATTCTCCTTTGGATATCAGTAAAGGACAAACAATATCACAGCCATATATCGTGGCCTTTATGACAGAGTGTTTGGAATTGAAGGGTGGAGAGAAGGTATTGGAGATTGGCACAGGATCAGGGTATCAAACAGCAGTTCTGGCGGAAATCGTAAAGGAAGTTTATTCAGTAGAAATTATTAAACAATTTTCTCAAAAAGCAAAAAAAATTTTCGATAATTTGGGTTATAATAATATATTTTTGAATGTCGGCAATGGATATTATGGTCTGGAGGATAAAGCACCATTTGATGCAATAATAGTTACTGCTTATTCGAAGAAGGTTCCGCCATCTCTAATTGAACAGTTAAAGATAGATGGCAAGCTAGTTATTCCTATAGAAGAAGGTATTGGTTTGTTTAGTGAACAGGTATTGAAAGTTATAACCAAGACAAAAGATTCTATTATTGAAACTAATACGATAGGAGTAAGATTTGTTCCTCTGACTAATAGTTATAATGCCGCCCCCGAAGAGCAAGGAGACCAGCAATAAGAACATTAAGTTAAAATACCATTAAGTTAAGAAGATAGTTTTTGCATAATCGCTAGGTAAATTTTCAGCAGTTGTAATTTTTAAGTATATGTGCTACAATGCTATAATGTTCACTCATGGTTCATGAGTGGTTGAGATTTTTAACCATAATAAGGATATAAGATTTTAATATGGAGCCTCCTTTACCTAGTTTTTCCCAAGCGAATTTTGTTAAATCAAATCTATCTTGTAAATTAAATAAATCAAAATATTTTTACACCCTATATTTTTATACCCTTTATACACTAAGGACATTAAGGATATTAAGGATATTTAAGAAAATAATTTTCTTAAATATGAATGCTGATTTTAACGTTAAATCTTTTCTTGTTAATATAAAATCAACATTTACCCCACTTCAAATCTTAAAGTTAAACAATCCTTCCATTTTTAAAATTGAGTCAAAAGTTTTAATTAAAAATTTTATTCCCAAAGTTAACGGATAAAAATGAGGAATAATAAAAGAAAATTGTCTTAGATATTAATGGGATATTAATGGGATATTAATGGGATATTAATGGTTTTTAAATATTTAAATAAGTGAGAAAAAATAAATGATTGCTTTTATAATAGTTTTAATATGTTTATTTTTAAATGCAGCAATGTCTTGTGCTGAGATGGCCTTTGTTGCTGTTGATAAGAAAAAAGTTCGCAATAAATCTTTAGGAGGAGATGGTCGAGCAGTAATTATAGAGAAAATGCAAAAATCTCCAGAGAAATTTCTTTCGGCCATTCAAATAGGTATAACTTTTGTTGGTGCTATTTCTGCTGCCGTGAGTGGAGCGGGTGCAGATGAAAAGATCGCCCCATTGCTAATTTCTTATTTTCAGATAAATGAGGGGGTAGCAGAGACAATTGCGATATCATTAGTGGTTGTACCACTAACATTTTTATCAGTAGTAATCGGTGAATTAGTACCAAAGTCATTAGCATTAAAATATTCTTTACCAATTATTCTAAAATTGGCCCATGCTTTAAAAGCAACAGAAAAGGTACTTGGCCCTTTGATTACTCCTATAGAAAAGACAACAAAATTTTTCCTTAGATTATTAATTCGCTCAAGACCAGAAGCAGAAACGCATATTGAAAGCGAAGATATTTCGTTGTCTGGTTTAAAAACAGAACATAAGCAATATATTTTAAATTTAATTGATCTCGAATCTAAAATAGTAAAAAATGCAATGGTGTCTTGGGATAAAGTTAATTCTATTTTATATGAGCAAGATTCTTCTGAAGTTCTTAACAAAGTTCTGGATACAAGACGCACAAGACTTCCAGTTGTGGCCGGTAAAGATGTTTGTGGTTTTTTACATGCTAAAGAATTTTTAAATTTATTTAAAAATGGAGTCGCTGACAATTGGGTGAGTTTTATTAGGCCTCCTCGATTTATAAGCAAGGAAACAAAATTATTGGAAGCACTTAAGGTAATGCAAAAAAATAAAATTCATATCTTGATTGTTGGAAAAGAGCAGGAACCAGAGGGTATTATTACATTGGAAGATATTTTAGAGGAGGTTATAGGAGATATAGTAGATGAAGACGAGGATAATAAGGTAAAACATTTTATTAGACGTAGTATTTTTACCATTGATAACAAGAGTGCAAATATTTTTTAAATATTTTAGCTGAATATTTAGCTATGAAAATTTGAATACGAGTAATCACAAAAAGCAGATTACATGAACTTTCTTATCAATAAACTATCAATGAATTATGGGTTGGTCATATAAAGTTTTATTACTTAAAATAGGCAAAAAGTAGGTTCCGTTAGATTTATTACTGGTAGATTTATTACTGGAAAAATCTGAAAAAATCATATATAAATTATCCTCTCAGACTTCAGACTTCATTTTGCTGAGAAATATTTTTTAATTACATTCTTTCATTGGAGAACAAAAATGAAAAAACTACTATTTATTTTCTTTTTTCTTATTAATTCTTTAACCTTTGCCAATCATAATATCGTTGACTGCAATGCCACCTACGAATCAGACATAAACGCTATTTTCGCAGCAATAGGTAATAATTGGAACGATTACAAAAGTTTTGTAGAAAATCGAACAGGATTTGATTTAAGCAACTGTCTTGAAAATCGTTTCCAATCTAATGGTGATGTGAAATGCAAATATTTGGATAATAATCGTGCAGGATACGCCATTCCTGGACTTTCTCAGATAAAGATAGACAAAAACTGGCTTAATCGCCAATCAGCAACTCAAAAAAACCGCAGGGCATGTATAGCAGCTCTAATGGCCCATGAGTTTTCTCATACTTGTTTGGCCGACGAAGGTCGAGCTTATACTATAGACAATCCCACATTTCATTGGTGGAAAGACAAATATAATAGTACTAATACTTGGGATTCTTGTGGATTGGCCAATTAGACACTGGGATCTGGCGATCAAGATAAGTATTCTGTTATATGAGTTTCAAATTTAGAAGAAAAGTATCTTAACTTTTATCTCGTTCTTATTAAATAACAACTTGGAGAATTAACAATGTTAACTAACTATCTATGTTTTTCACATTTAAAGAAGAGTTTTGTCATAAAGAGCATAATAAAGAGCATATTTCTCTTGGTCTTCGTATTGACTGGAAATTTTCCATCAACGACGATGGCCGCCGAAGATTTATTGCAACCACTTTCACAAACTAAAGGTTTAGAAAGAATTGTAGTGGGCGATGATCCTAATACACCAGCACTTTCTTCTATCACTTCTTTTCGTCTCACTTCAGGAAGCCAAATTTCCGTTTACGAAATTGATAAAGGAATTGTACTCTTCACTGAAAATGCTCCTAATAGACAAGCAGCAAAGTTAAATCATAAGATCTTGGCCCTTCGTGATCCTCAAAAAATTTTTCAAGTGCTCGTTCCTAACCAAAGAGTGCCTGATGAACTAAGAAGAGTTGCCTCTGATTGGAGGAGAATCGATTTAGCTCCACGCGATCCAAGAGCAAGATCTGAAGAATTTAAACCGCTTCTTGAAGAAGACAAAATACACCTAAATAAGTTTGGAGTACCAAGAAGCATATTAGACCGAAGAATTAACCCCCCAGTGATTGTAAGACCAGGCGTTCGTACATTTGTTCCTACCAGCTATGATCTATTAAAAGATAATTCGTGCCCTTATATTGATTGGTTTAACGCTTGGGCGGGAATCCATGCCAAATATAATTATACATGTGTTAGTGGAAATAGCGTTTACTCTGGTACCAGTTATTTAAAGGGTGTTGCTGCGTGGTTTGCTGTCTCCCCCGAGTCTCCTCAAAATGGTTTCAATCACACATATGTGGGGATGGGGAAAGTGATTAGACCAGGAAGTTTAAAAAAATGGATTTACATACGCTTTTTTAACGATGATATGCAATACTTCTCTTGGTCTCTCAACGCCTCAGGTACACCTACTAAAGTCGGTCTTGCAAGCATTGCTATTCAAGATATTGGGTTCTTTGATCATGCCATTTATAATAATTGGTAATCCATAAGGGCCCATAAAAAAATAACTTCATTATCTAAATTTGCCGATTACTTGATCAAACTTACCGTGTAAGAACTTACCGGCAAACTAAAAAATAAATCAAATCTATCAACTATTTAATTTAATCATAATTTCCTACGAAAACAGTTTCTATTTCTATTTCTATTTCTATTTAAATAGAAATAGAAATAGAAATAGAAATAGAAATAGAAATAGAAATAGAAATAGAAATAGAAATAGAAAATATTTTTACATTTATGATTTTGATTAATATACTAAAAGTATTGTTAAAATAATTTTAAAAAATATT
>JADGAM010000202.1 GCA_015232015.1 Oligoflexia bacterium
ATATAAATATAAGAATAGAGATAAAAACAATTTAGGTATCATTTTGACATCTTTCATTTTTTTTCAAAAAATGAAAGGCCTTAGAGTTATTGGAGCTTCTAATTATAACAATTAGTAATTATAATTAGGAGCTCTCAAAAAACCATAAGATAAAAATTTTATTGCTCGTCAGAAAATGTTTCAGAGTCTCTAGATGATGTTTCAATGCTATCACATTCAATATCAACTCTTTGATTTTCTGTAGTAGTAACTGTTGTTGTTGGTCTAGTAATTCCATATCTTGTAACGATAGTACCTGGACCTGGATAAATTCCATAACGAGTTACTACTGGATGAGCAGCTTTAACGATTTTACAATTAATTAATTTTACTTTTTTTACCATAACATTCTCCTAGTTTAGGGTTAATAAAAATAAAAATTATAAAACTAAAAAGGTATCGTTTCATCCCTTTTAAGCTCATGCATACTAAGCGAAATGCATATGATAGGCCAATTAATTTCACTAATGCTAAATTATTAATATGAAATCTTTACAATTTTTTGCTTATGTCTTAACTAAGTGCTTGAGTTTTTCTAATAATCATTTATTAATCATTTGTTCAATTATTCCATTATTCAATTATTCATTTATTTCAGGAGCAACTTAATGAAAATGAAATTTAACCTTCCTCTAACTACTCTTTTCTCATTTTTATTTTTCCGCCTTCACTTCTTTACTTTCTTCCTTATTCTCTTCTTTCAAAGCACAACTATCTCTCATGCAACAACTTCTCCCTCACTTCAAAGTATTTTAAACGAGGTCTATGTAAATATTGTTGAAAACAAATTTGATGTGGCCAAAAATATTTTAAAGAAACAAACTAATTCCTCTCTAATATTTATTGGCGAAAATTTAAACGATGTACCCGCTTTTGATGGTCCTAATTGTTACAATACTGCACTAAGAGCATCAGAAATTTTGCCCATCAATAAACTTCGATACGTTGATCCTGTTGAATTTGAAATCCTATTAAAACATTTTTTTAAACCTATAGAAAATCAAAATTTACCACAACTAGGAGATATTGTAGTATTTGGCGCCCATAGTTCGAGAGATCACAGTGCATATTACCTATCTGAAAATATGGTTTTCCATCGTAAAAGTTATGGAATTATAAGAGAAGGAATGCCTCCAGTTTCAGAAAATATGAATCTAAAATTAAGAATTTTACCAATTAATGAAGTCTATGATCTAGAAGGATATGAAAAAAATCCCTCTCCTATGGATTATAATCACTATGAAAAAAGTGATAAAGAGCATGCAATTAAAGATAGATTATTTTATCGAAAAAATTTAAATATTTCAGTAGAGAATAATCTCTACAAAATGAAATTAAATTCCCATGAGTTAAAAGCTGCAGAGATGATAAATTTCCTTGAAATAAACATAATCAATAATGCTTCTAATGAAAGTATTGCAAATGAAATGGGTTGGTATACTGAAGAATTTTTAGATCTATTATTATCTAAATTTAATTTTTTAAATGAGAGTAGTAATTTCTATGCTCAGTGGTTTTATGCAAAAATTAAGAGCTTAAAGTGGCAGGTTTTTGTAAATATTCAAGGAAGATTTTTCACCTCTCCTTTCTCTTTATCTAAAGAAGATAAGTATCGTTACGAAAATTTATTTCAATTCAATAACTACTTGTCTAAATTTGTTAGAGAAGTACTAAAATATAATGGACAAGTAGTAAATGAAAACAACATCAATAAAATAATTGAAAAAATAAAAAAGCTGGATCGAAATAGAAAAGATATAGACTTATTTCAAATTGCAGAAGAATGATAATCTTTTTATTAATTTATGAATTTATGAATTTATGAATTTATGAATTTGAAAATCGTTTGAGTAAAATATCGGAGGTAAAAAGCTTTAGAAGTCCTATCTTATTCTCTTCCCATATCTCTTTTAATGATTTATTTTTCTTTATTTTTGGAAATTCAAAGGTGATTACTGGAACATTATATTTTTCAGGTAAATAAATTCCTAGTGAACCAGGAGTAGAATAACCAACATTATCAGCAACTGGATATTTATTAAACGTACTTATAAATTCTGCCATATCTTTACACTCACCATTATAATTAAGTAGCGGCCTCCATGAGTGAAAACTAATCATAAAATTTGGAGGGAACTGTTCGAATAATTTAACGAGTGCTTCATTTTCTGGCTCACTCAAAGGTTTTGTCCCCGGATTAAATTGCTCTTCAGTGTAATCTGCTGTCCAGTCACTCGTTGAAAGATTACGATTTAAGTCTACTCCATGAGCATTAATCCTAGTTCCCGCACAGTATCCATCCAAATTTAAAATAGGAATTATTATTAATGGAATATTTATTGTTTCTAATAACTCTATCCAATCAATGATTTGTTGTAAAATGTATACGCCCTCAACTTCATCCCCATGAACTCCAGCTAAAAGATAGAGATAATTTTTTGCTTTATTCACAGTTTTTAGGGCACGAATATCTTTTCCTTCTACGCTCTTACCTATTTTCATCTCAGCTAAATGCATTTATTAAAACCCCTTGTTTGTTATTTTGTAACTTGCTGATTGTCCTGGTGTCTCCTCTACCTCTAGCTCCATTGCTTCAAACGAGTGGTCAGCACCAAAATTACTTATTATTTCCTTTGAATTTTATGTAATAAATAATAGGACAAACATTCAACACTAATATTAGAAATTGGAAGAATTAAAATATCTTTTTTAGGAATCGAGAATTGATCATAAATATTTTCTTTCGATACAATTTTTAAAACATAATTTTTATTATTTTGAGGATCGTCTTCAATCTTAAAAAAAGAATTTTCCCGAGGTAAAAGCAATCGATGATCAAGAGAATCGCAGATTCGCTTAAGTAATGGCTTCACATCTAAAAAATTTAAAACCATGTCTGCATTTAAGGTAGAAGAGTGTAGTTTGAAGTGAATAGAATAATTGTGACCATGTAATGGTTCGCGGTTTCCATTATTAAAAATAATAAAATGTGATGCAGAAAAATTTAAATACTGTTTAAAAACATTTATTGAATACATAATTTAAATCAAAAAAAATTAAGAAAAATTAAGAAAACTAAAAACTAACTAAATCTTAACAAAAGAACAAAAAAATTATTATCTAAAAATTTGCAAAATAGCAAAGACCACCAAGTTATGATAGATTAAAATAATTATTCTACTCGAAAATATTCTATAATTTTATAAAAGGAGTGTGTCAGTGATTGATGATTTGCGATGTAATAATATTAACAACAATAACAAAAAAGAAACAAAAGAAAAAATAATAGACGAGAAATTAGAACAGGAAGTTTTAAGACAATATAAAATTATAACCAAAAACACTGTTGAAATAGTTCCTGACGAAGAGTTAAAAAATCTTCTTCGATGGTCAATTAGCAGTGGAACCCCTCTAAGAATAAAGTATGGAATTGATCCTACTAGTTCGGATGTTCATGTAGGACATCTTGTACCCTGTAGAAAAATGCGTGAGTTTCAAGATCTAGGTCATATAGGAGTCGTTATTATAGGGGACTATACGGCCCAAATTGGAGATCCTAGTGGAAAAAATGAAACCCGCCCTCCTCTAACTGCAGAAGAAACTAATAGAAATGCATCCACCTATATGGAACAAATATTTACAGTTCTTGATAAAAATAAAACGGAGATTCGCAGCCAAACAGAGTGGTTTAGTACAGTATCGTTGGCAGATATCTTAAGGTGGGCCAGTCAAACTACAGTGGCCAAATTACTCTCTCATGAAACATTTAAAAATCGCATCGATACTGGGAATGCATTGGGCCTGCATGAATTTTTCTATCCAATCTTACAAGGTATGGATTCCGTTTATATAAATGCTCATGTTGAATTAGGTGGTACCGATCAGCGCTTTAATGTTTTAATGGGAAGAGATTTTCAAAAAGTTAGAGGCGAACGTGCACAAGTAGCAATTCTTCTTCCTATTATCTTAGGTCTTTGTGGTACAAACAAAATGAGTAAATCACTTGGTAATTATATTGGCATTAAAGATGAACCATTTGATAAATTTGGCAAGGTAATGAGCATCCCTGATAATTTGATGTATGAGTATTATAGATATATTCTCTGGAGTAGTGATGAAGAATTGAAAAAAATTGAGACAGGACTAAAAGATGGATCACTACACCCTAATGAAATAAAAAAGAGTTTAGCGCAAAAAATAGTGGCCTCATTTCATGGTGAAAATGAAGGAATTAAAATGCGGGAACAATTTGAATCAGTATTTTCTAAGGGAAAAATTCCTGATGAAATTAGTGAGTTTAAATTTGAAAGAGGAAAAACTTTAACTGACATTTTAGTTGATTCTAAGACAGTTGAAAGCCGAAGTGAGGTTAGAAGATTAGTTCAACAAAAGGCGATTGTTATTTTGCAAGAAGGTAAAAGCGATAAAGATGGAATAAAAGTTTTAGATCAATTTTTATCCTTAGATGAAAGTTATAGTGGTAAGATAATAAAAACTGGAAAACGACGTTTCCTAAAACTTTTTTAAAAATTTATAAAATTTTACTGTTTTACTTATGGGAATTAAAAAAATCGAACAAATTTTAGAATTAACTGCAAAGCTTAAAGAACTGCTTTCAACTACAACTACGACTACGACTACAGTTATAACTGCTGATAAATTATCTCCCATTTATAATTTAGTAGATCAAATTGAACAACAATTAAACGAACTAAATATTACTACGAACACGAAAAATACTTGTGCTTCCATGAAAGAAAAAGGTGATGTTTTTCATTTACCATTACCTCAAGATTTTTTAAATGAAGAAGGTAAACTTGCTTTATTTGCTGATGGAGCATCTCGAGGAAATCCTGGAATGGGAGCTTATGCTGTATTTGCCCAGTTGCCGAATGAAACAATTGTCTTTGATAAATGCGATTTTGCGACCATGGTAACTAACAATCAAATGGAATTACGAGCGGTAATAGCTGGTCTTCAAGAGATAACAACTTCATTTCCACTACAATTAAAAGAAAAAATATTTGTATACACTGATTCTCGTTACGTGGTTGATGGAGTTAATAGTTGGCTTGCGGGATGGAAAAAACGTAATTGGAGAAAAGCAGACAATAAAACACCCGAGAATTTAAGATTGTGGCAAGAATTAGATCAACTTCTTGCAAATTTTAAATCAATAAAATTTGTTTGGATTAAAGGTCACAACAATCACTGTCAAAATGAAAGATGCGATAAAATCTGCAATAAAATACTCGATAAAATTCTTAAAGTAAAATAAACCATCGCTAAATAAATCTACCTACATAACCCTAGTACAATTTGACCACATTTATCTTTTTGATATTGATCATTACAATTAAAAACATAACATAATATTTGTTAGGAGGTGTCCAAAAATAAATTGAACACCGACTTAGGAGACTAAATGGCAGAAAAACAAAAAGAGTCATCCGTATTATTTATTGACGATGAAGAAGACATTTTAAATGTGATGAAGAGATTATTTAAGGATGAAATAACACATATTCATGTTGCAAACAACGCTAATAGCGCTTTAGAAATTTTAAGAGAAAATGATATCGATGTGGTGGTTCTAGACTATAAAATGCCTGAAAAAGATGGACTCACTCTTTTGAAAGAGATGAAAGCAATTAAAGAAAGAATTAATTTTATAATGATAACTGCCTTTGGTGATAAAGAGTTAGTTCAAAATGCTCTCAGAGAAGAAATTATTGATGTTATCGATAAACCCTTTAATATTAACTATGTAAAAAAGACAGTACACAATGCCATTCAAAAAGCTCATTATCAATTACTTGTTAAAGGGATTGTAGATATATTTTTGGCCAACTATGCTCACTTGGACTTTAATGATTTTTCAAAACTAAATTTTGAAGAGAGAGAAAAAACTATTCAAACTGTTATTGAAATTGCAAAACACAGAATAACAAATTCTAATAAAGATAAAGAATAATATTTATTTTTTATAAAAGAGGGAGATTATATGTTAGATAATATTAGTATTGGAACAAAAATTTTTGTAGGTTTTTTAATTGTTATATTTTTTTCAATTATATTAGGGGTTCTAGGAATATTTCAATTACATAAAATTGAAGATGCCGATCGTACTCTTTATGATAAGGCAACAGTTCCCCTTGCAGATCTTAGCAGAATTGAAGTATTAACTCAAAGATTACGAGTAAACCTTAGAGATGCTATTTTAGCAGATAATAAAGCTGATGCCCAAAAATATATTGAACGGCTTAGTGAAATCGAAAAAGAGTTAGATAAACAAGAAGAAAATTACAGTAAAACATTTTTAGATGATGCTGATAAAAAATATTTTGAAGATTATCATGAAAAAATGCATAAATTAATATTATTATTTCCTTCTATAACTAGTAATGCTCTTGAACAAAAAGACGCTGCCGCTTTAAGTATTTTAAGAGGACCAGCATATGTATTGTACAGTGAAGCTGCAAAAGCTCTGGATACATTAGTTGAATATAATTTAAATGCGGGAAAAAAGATTGCAGATAACAACACTGATCTTGCAGACAAAGCAACTTTAATTATGATTACTCTTCTTATTTTAGGAACAATTATTTCATTAATATTTGCATGGTATATAACTATATCAATAACTAAAGCATTAAAAAGTGGTGTTGATATGATGGATACAATGTCAAATTATGATTTAATAAAAAGACTTAATATGAATCGAAAAGATGAAATTGGATTATTGGCCTCAAGTATGGACCAATTTTCAGATAAATTAGAGGAAATGGTTTCTAAAGTAAGAAGTTCTGCTGAACAATTAAATGCTGCCACCGAAGAGGTCTCTTCTAGTTCACAACAAATTTCAGATGGAGCTCAACAACAGTCAGCAAGTTTTGAAGAATTAGCTAGTTCAGTTCAAGCAAATGCAATGAATGCTTCTAAGGCCAATGAAATTGCACAAACTGCAGTTAGTAGTGCCCAAAAAGCAGGAACTGGAATGCTTAATACTATCGATGCTATCAACACCATTGAAAAAAGTTCAAAGCGTATTGCTGATGCTGTTGCTATAATAACTGATATTGCTGATCAAACCAATCTATTAGCGCTAAATGCGGCCATAGAAGCGGCCAGAGCTGGAGAACATGGAAAAGGTTTTGCCGTTGTTGCAGATGAAGTTAGAAAACTTGCAGAAAAAAGTGCAACATCTGCAAAAGAGATTACTGATCTTATTAAGGATAGTTTAAAACAGGTTGAAAGTGGTGTAACACTATCAAAAACATCAGGTGATTTAATTAAAGAAATAGTAAATGATGTAAATAAAATTGCCGATCAAATTACATTAATATCCACATCTACAAATGAACAAGCAGCGACTATGGAAGAGAATTCTTCTATTACTCAATCAAATGCTTCTACCAGCGAAGAACTAGCGGCCTCTGCTGAAGAGCTTGCAGCACAAGCAGAATCTCTAAGAAATTTAGTTGCAAAATTTAAAATCAATAACAATGACATTAATTATGAAGGAACAAATAATCATGTTATGTATGTATGGTTTGATGCATTAACTAATTATCTGAGTGGTATTGATTATCTTGAAGAAAAAAGTGAAAATAGTAAATTTTGGCCAGCAGATGTCCATATCATCGGAAAAGATATTACAAGATTCCATTGTGTTTATTGGCCCACTATGCTTATGTCTGCATATATTCCATTACCAAAATCAGTATTTG
>JADGAM010000203.1 GCA_015232015.1 Oligoflexia bacterium
CCAAGGAGGAATAATTTATCCTGAAAGAGACCTCAATTTATTAATCGAAGATGTTATGAGGGCCAGTAACTATACATCAAATATTGATGCCATAAATATTATGGCCACTAGAGCGGCAGAAATACTAAAGGAAGTGTTATTAGAAAAAGCAAAGGTTCCATTTACAAAAGATGAAGAAAGTCATGAATTAAAATTTACTAAGGAGGCCGCACATTCAGTTTCTCGTATTTTATATACAGGAGACTATACTGGGAAAATGATTCAAGAATCAATGTTAAGATATTTATTGGATGAATCGGTTGCGCAAAGAAAAGGAAAAATACAATTACTTACCTCTCATACAGCTATTGATCTCATTACTCCCTCTCATCATGGTGTAAATTTAGAGCAAAGATACGAAAAGCATCAAGTAGTAGGAGCATACTTATTAGATCAAGAAAATGAAAAAGTTTTAAAAGTAATTAGTAAAAAAACTATATTAGCAACAGGAGGTCTTGGATCCTTATATCTTCACCATTCAAATTCTGAAGGTATAAGAGGTGACGGATTAGCAATGGCCAAGAGAGTAGGGGCCTTCTTATCTAATATGGAATTTATTCAATTTCACCCTACAACATTTTATGATCGTTCATCTCATCGCCGTTTTCTTATAAGTGAGGCAGTAAGAGGAGAGGGCGGGATATTGTTAAATCAGCAAGGAGAACCTTTTATGAGAAAATATCATCCTCAAAAAGATTTAGCTCCTCGTGATGTTGTTGCTAGGGCCATATTAGAGGAAATGGTTACTACTGGTCAGCATTGTGTTTATTTAGATATTTCATTTGAAAAAGAATATTGGATAAAAGAACGTTTCCCAACGATATACGCAAATTGTCTAAAAGCAGGAGTGGATATGACAAAAACACCAATTCCTGTTGTGCCTGCTGCTCACTATTCTTGTGGAGGAATTAATATTGATAGATATGGTGAAACTAATATTACAAACTTATATGCAGTTGGAGAGGTGTCTTGCACAGGCATTCACGGGGCCAATCGCTTGGCCTCCACATCACTCTTAGAAGGATTGGTGTATGGTTATTTATCAGCTGAAGATATTCAAGGAAAACTTAATTGTTCGAATACAAGTGTGAATTATGATGGTAGTAAAATAAAAGATTGGGTTTCTGGTAAGACTGAGTGCGATCTAGCATTGGTACTTCAAGACTGGTCAACACTTAAACAAACAATGTGGAATTATGTTGGCCCCGTTCGTTCAATAAGTCGTTTAAAACGTGCCAGAGCAATGTTTAAGGAATTGTCAGAGGAAGTTTTTAATTTTTATTTCGATGCTAAATTGCATGATGAACTTATTGGTTTAAGAAATGCAATTGAAGTAGCAAGCGTTGTTGTAGATTCGTCTTTAAGAAATAAGAAATCTGTGGGATGTTTTTATTTAATTGATGAAAATTAACAAAACTAATTAGTTATTTTTTAATTGTGTTATTAGGATAGGCCCTAAACTCTAAATATTATATGCGAATTTTTCTTGTATATATTTAACTAATTTTTTTATATTTTCTTCTGGTGTTTCTTTTAAAATACCATGACCTAATCCAAAGATCCATCTATCAAACATATATGATAAGTCAGAATTAGTTGATTGATTTCTTTCAAGATAAGCATATAAATTATCAATTTTTGATTTTAATATCTCCCAGTCCAGCATAGGCCAGAATGGATCAATATTTCCCTGAATGTATTTTATATTTTGAAAATTGTTATTAGCTATAAAATTATTAAAAATATTTAATAAATCAAATCTAAAATCAATTGCCAGTACATCAATTTCAGAAGTTATAGCAAGAGCAAGTGCTTTTAGTTGATCTTCTGTTGTGTATTTAGAGTAATATATAATTTTAGTATTGGAATATTTGGCCTTTACTTTATAGAGTAATTCTTTTAAGGGTGGAACTAAAAATTGTTGATAATCAAAATAATTTAAGTAACCACTGGCAGTATCAAATAAAGCTATGGCCTCCGCTCCGGCCTCAATTTGAACGCTAATATTTTTAAATAATAAGGGAAGAAGCAATTTTGTTGTAAAGTGCTCATATCTTCCATCATAAAGTCCTTTCTTGGCCTCCAGCAGGTCACGACCTTTGCTAAGGGATTCTTCGAGTGCATAGGCATATAAAGTAAATGGTGCCCCTACAAATCCAATCAAAGTTATGTGAGGAGGTAACTTATTTTTTATAATTTCAAGTGCCTCACCCTGAAACTTAAAGAAATTAGAAGTAGTATTAGTATCGCTAGCAGTTTGAAAATTTTTTTCAAGAACCAATGAATCATCGATAGATTTTATTTTTTTATTTAAAATTGGGCCGAGACGATCATCAAAACGAAGACCCATGCCAAGATGCTCTAGCGGAAATAATATATCTGAAAAAAGTATGGCAGCATCGAGATCAAACTCTAATACCGGTCCCAATGTTACTTCTGCGGCCACCTCGGGCCTTTTACACATATTAACAAAATCATATTTTTTTTTAATGTTTTGATAGTGAGAATGGTACCTTCCCGCCTGTCTCATAAACCATATTGGAAGTTGTTTTTTAACTTTATTTTCAGAGTTAGCAGGAGAAGAATAAAGCCTTCTATTTTCGAACAATCCCATTTATTATTGCCTTTGTTAAAAAATTACAAAATTACAAAGTTTTGAAAAAGTAATAAGGCGGTTTTAGTTTATCATACTGTTTATAGTAAAGCTCGTACTCTTGCTGAGCAGTTACGATTCCTTTTTCTGCCAGAAGATATGTAATATACTCATAAATTAATTTTTTATTTTTACCATTGGCCAAGCAATCATCAATAATTGCCTTTAATGATTCAAATGAAACATCTTTAGAGAGTTGAAGACGATAAAATTCAAAGCAAAGAGGTGATTTTGTAATTTTTTTATTATGAAAATTTATTAGTATGTTATAAATTTCTTCAACTTTGTCGATATCAGATGTTTTAAAATAGAGAAAGAAAAGTTTTTCTGTTAATTCAAAATTATATTTTAATATATTTTCATTTCCTTGAAGTTGAGAATTGATAAAATCAATTTGATTTTGAATGGACATATCCTCATTTTCATCGTTGACATCATGATTGGTGGTATCAACATTACTTTTATAAATCAAGTCACCAATTAGTGCAAATTCATTTAGGGCCAGAAGTTCTGAAAATAATTGTTCTTTTCCGTATTGATTATTAAAAAACTCAATATCTTTCGAAGTGAGCTCAGAAGAATTTAAATAAGGCAAATCATAATTGGGATAATTGTCTGAATTTTCTTTATCTAAGTTTTTCTTTATGTTTTTGCTATTTGGGAAAGAGAAATAAGCAATGTTATTTATATTGGAAAGGTGCTTTACTAGAGGCTCAATTTTAAATGAATTTTTGATCGATATTTGTTTTTCATTTTCTTCTGTCCACGAAGACTCAGGTTGGGTACCTTTTAAAGAGACGACGTAACCGCTCATAAGTAATGTTACTATCCAAAAGTAATTTAAATAAATAATTTTTTTCTTCATAATACTTAATGGGCCAACTAATTAGATTAAATATTTTTAATAAGATTTTAAGTTGATGAAGTATGCCTTAGCTTTGAAAAATAGTCAAGAAAGTACTCTAAAGTACTCTGATATGACTCTTTAACTATATAAAATTTACTCAGGATAGTTAGGAATGGGAACTTAATTTCTACGAAGTAAATTATTTAGTGTTGTTATGACATCTTTATCATGAGCAATACTTACAAAGCCTACCTCGTAAGCATTGGGTGCTAGGTAAATTCCTTTATCAATTAAAATATCAAACAAATTTGAAAACACTCTACTAATATTAGAAGGGATGTCTTTGATTGAAGTAATTTTTATTCCCTTTGGGATAATCCAAAATAGAGATTTAAAATTAATCATCTCTAAAGTTTCATCAAGATTATAGTCGCAATCACAGTTATTGAAAAAATTATTAAAAATATTTTTTATTTCAGTTGAGTTTGCATTTAAATTTTCATAAAAATTATCATTAAGTTTTTTAAGAGTTGCTAATCCTGCAATCATGGCCAAAGGGTTAGCACTTAGAGTTCCTGCTTGATAAACGTCGCCTACAGGGGCCAACATTTGCATGATTTTTTTTGAACCGGCCACTGCCCCCACAGGGAGACCTCCACCAATAATTTTTCCATAGGTTACTAAATCAGGAGTAATTTTTAAAAGTTCACTCATTCCCCCAAAGGCTACTCTAAAACCTGATATTACCTCATCGAAAATTAAAAGAGCATCATAAGTCTTTGTAAGCTCTCTTAATTTTTTTAAAAAATTATTATCTTGAATTAGTAATCCATTATTTGCGGGAAGAGGTTCAATTATAACAGCAGCAATATCATCTTTGTAATGCGCAAATGTTTTTTGCAATTGATCTAAGTCGCCTAATTCCAAAACCAAAGTATCTTGAACAACCCCCGAGGGTACGCCTTTTGAAGAGGCATCTGCAATTTGAGTTACCCCTGATCCGGCCTTGATGAGCATTGAATCGGTATGACCATGATAACAACCACTAAATTTAATTATTTTATTTTTTTTAGTATAACCTCTGGCAAGTCTTATGGCGGTCATTACAGCTTCAGTTCCAGAATTCATGAAGCGGATTTGCTCAATGAAAGGAATTTTATCGATGATATATTTGGCAAGTTTCAATGAGTACTCTTCAGCAGTACCATAAGTCCATCCTCTTTCAAGTGCAATATGCAGTTCTTGTTCTACATCAGAATCTTTGTGTCCTAAAATTAGGGGACCAAAACTCATACAAAAATCTATATATTTATTATTATCAACATCGTAAAGATAAGCACCGGCGGCCTTGTTAATAAAAATAGGAGTGGTATTTAATCCTTTAAACCCTCTAACCGGAGAGTGAACACCACCGGGGACCAATTTTTTAGATTCAATAAAAAGTTCGCTTGAAAGATTACGCTCTTTTTTCATTTTCATATTTTTTACCTCAATATTTTTGGCATTATTTTTGATATTTTATTGATATTATAAATGTTCTTGGTACCTTGTAGCGCCATAAGTTATTATTAGGTCTGCTCCCGCCCTCTTAATACTTATGAGACTCTCTATATATGCATCTTCAAATTTTAATAGATTGGCGGCAGCCATAAGATGAAGTGCCTGATATTCACCGCTAACTTGATATGCGGCCAAGGGAAAATCTTTGCTTTTATTGTTATGATTTTTTATTCTATAAATTATATCTAAGTACTGTGCCGCCGGTTTTACCATTAAAATATCAGCACCATCATCGATATCTCGCATAGAAGATCTGATGGCATCTCCTATATTTCTTGGGTCTAATTGATAGCTTTTGCGATCACCAAAGGCCGGTGTTGATTCAGCGGCCGCTCTAAAAGGTCCATAAAAATTAGAGCTAAATTTTGAACTATAACTCATTATCAAACGATCATTCATAGAATTTTGATTTAAAGCAATTCTAATTGATTTTATTCTACCATCCATCATATCAGATGGAGATACTACATCTGTTCCTGCGCTAGCGTGCAGCACAGCCTTTTTAGTTAAGATATCTATAGTTAAATCATTGTTAGCATTCACCTCACAGTGTCCATTAGCAGTGTGGGAGCAAAGGCATACATCAGTGAATAAAATGATCTCATCTTTAAAGATATTTTTAATTTTACTTATTACTTCGCAATCAAAATCAAAATTAAAATCATTAACATTTATAGAAATTATTTTTTTTTCAGGTATTATAAAGAGCAAAAATGAGGAAATGTTTTTTGTTAAAGCAAATTCTATTTCCTTAATTACTGATTTAATATTATGTTTTTTTTGTCCAGCAATTGATTTCAACTCTTCTGGATGATCTAAACCTTCATATACAAAATATGGTTGTATGAGGGCCGAAGTAGGAATAAATGTAGAGGAAAAAAGATCTCTGATTTTTTTATTTTTTCTAACTCTACGGAGGTTTATTGGATATTTTGCACAAGTTATATCTGTTGCTTTTTTGTCCATTTTTTAAAATCCTCAATACTGGTAAAAGGCATAATTATAAATTTTTTTTCATTTTTCTTTTCATTTATAAAATATTTTTTAAATTCCCTGTAGGTTTTGCCTGTGCCTGTAGCATGGTAGGTAGTAATTGAATCATTATTAATAAATGGAAAATGAGTGCTATAAATTTTAAATTGCTCAAAGCTTGTCCAGTAAAATACAGATGTATTTTTAAGTTTATTAACAAATTCAAGTGAAACATTATTTAATTTATATTTATAACATGAAATTATTTCACCTAATAAAGAATCATCGTTGCCGCTCGCACCTTCAGTATTCTCTCTTGTTAATACGTACCATTCATTATCAGTCGGAAGTGTATAATTAATGAAAGAAGATTCTTTGAATGATAATACTTCTTTGCTTCCAAGATAATCACCAACTCCATTTACCCAAAAACCATCTTGTAATAGTTTTTTCATGGTTTTAATACCAGAACACCAAATATGATTATATTTATGATTGTGTAAATTCTTTAAAATTTCTTTTAATCTACAAATACAATAGTCAGAAGTAACAAAGAAATTATTATTTTTATTATAATCGATAGAATTGTTAGATATTGGCATTGGAATCTCAACTTTATCTATGAGCTCATCACCTAAGAAATTTGAATCATGATGTTTATTTTTTGGAAGACCAATAAAAATATTTGGATTATTTAGATAGAAGTCATAATCTAGAGTAGGATTATTTTGTTTAATATTGATAGTATCAGTCGAAGAAATATCTACAGTATCCTTTTCCCCTTTAATAATTTGTATTTGATGATGTTCATCGATTTTTATAATCCCTACTCCTATGGCCTGATGACAGCCGCCACCATATTTACTAAATATGTTTTTTTCAGCTAAGGCAATATTATGAGTTTCTGGGTGATCAATACATTGAAGTAATTTATATAAGAGACTATTATTATTTTTTTCAGATTGTCTGCACTCTACGGCCAAGGCCCCTTGAGCAGGTGCCCATGGAAATATAGAAGGAGGAAGTACTAGAAAATTTAAATCTTTATATCTTTTTATACTGTTATCATTGTCATCATTGTTATCTCTTACAATCTTGTTGTTTGAATATAAACGTTCTAAACCGGCCAATGCCAATATAATCGCATCGTACTCTTGAGCATTTTCATTTTCACTTGCATTTTGGCCTTCATATAATTTTTTCAGACGAGTATTTACATTTCCTCTTAAATCTTTTTGTATGAGAGTGATATCTTTATTTATAGATTGGAAAATTTTAGTCAATTCTGCTTTTAACAAATAACTTCTTCGAGGAGAACTTGTTCCCACAATTAATTCTTTTTTTTCACCTGAAAACAATTTAGCTATAACACTATCTTTTATTAAAAATATATCATGAGCAAATGATCTTTTGGGAACTGCTGCCAACATAATATTTGTTGGTCGGTCTCCTCCAATATCTTTGAAGGAATGGATGACTAAATCAACTTTTTCCTCTAATAAAGCATGATCTAACTCTTTAGTGAAAAAGTTTTCACCTTTTAATTGCCATAAAGGAACAGAGGTATTTTGATCACCGCTAGTTTTAAAGTGAAATATTTCAAAATTTATTTTTGTTTGATCAGATATATTTAATTTGTTAAAAAATTCGGAATTTTGACAAATTTTTTCCAATTCATTTTTTATGCTTAAAGT
>JADGAM010000204.1 GCA_015232015.1 Oligoflexia bacterium
TGTCCATCAAAGAGGATTTCATCTTCTGCTCCAACTCTATTTACATATGCAAAAGCAAATGGGAAAGTAAAGGCAAAAACAAAGGGGAAGGCGAAGGTGGAAATAAAAAAATAATACTAAATACTAAATACTAAAGGGGAACCCCAAATCTCTAAATTTTTAGATGCTGTGAATTCCCCCAAGTATAAAATCCATCCCCCATAGTATTTACTTATAACACTATCTCTAATAAATAAATATTTTAAAATAAAAATTTAATAACATTGGATTTTGAGGGAGCTAAAATAAAATGGAAATACTAAACACCAATTATAAAAAAAATATGGAGTCCAAAATGTATTTAAAGAGTTTCCCTTTAACTCTCTCTTCCATAAAACTCCTTATTGAAAAATTGTCTCTAGATGAACTAAATAGTTCGTATTTTTTGAGTTTAGTAGAAAAGCGTAAGCAAAATAAAAAAAATGATTATAAAATATGTGACAAAAATCAACCAATCAATAGTGGCAATAATAATCTTAATAATAACACCCACACTCACGCTAACACCCCCACTACCACTAACACTAACACTAATACTAACACTAACACTAACACTAATACTAACACTAACATTCCTGACATTTTTACTCCTGTATTTCCTACCGCCGTTGCCCCTAAAGAGCTTTTAAATATTTTTTCCGTGGCCTCATATAAATCAATAAAAGAAGAGGCATCAAAATATGAAAAAATTGCTCAGAAAATTATTCTTTGGCCTAAACCTATGCAGGCAGGAACTGGTTCCACTATTGAAAGGAAAAAATACTTAAGTAAGTTACTCGGTATTAATGAAGAAAAAGTTACCTTGGGTCCAAAGGGCGCTGATCTTTTTATCGATTTAGAATATCGAGGAAAAAGTTATAAAGTAAATTTAGCTGAGATACAAATTATTCGTTCTATAGAAGAGGCACAGTCTCATAAATGGAAAAAAATTATTTTCCACGATATTGTAGGCCACGAAACCAGTATGGCGGTTAAAAATATTTGGAATAAACCATCAGTATTTGACTCTAAAAAAAGTTATCGCCAAATCATAGATGAAAATTGCAATAAAATAAATTATTTTGGTTGCACTATTCAAAATAATCTTCCAACTATTAATGAGCAAGGTGATCTTTCATTAGGAAGAACTGCTCCTGGAGGGCATGCTATCTTTGCACTTGAGGCACTTCAAGCGGCAATCAATGAAAATTTAAGACCACACTATGAAGATGGTGAAGATTATTTAGTAGGAGTTATTGGCAATGGTGAAGATTTAGGAAGTACACCTGATAATTTAATTGCTGGATACATGGTCGACAAAAATTGGCCGATTGTAATGATCACTACTGAAAAAACTACAGTGGATTTAAAAGGTGGGCAATTGGCAGTAGTTTCAGATAAAAAAAATAATGAAGAGTTTATTACGATAATTGAGCAGGCACAGGCCAAAGCACAAGGTGATGAGACTTTAAAACTATTTGAAAAAATAGGGTTGAGGGAAGGTGATAACATGGCCTACTTCAATACCAATGTTGCGCTTTTTAACTACAATGTTTTAGTGCCTAAACTTAAATCATTAATTGCAGAGATCGGTAAAGATGAATTCCTAAAAATTATCACTCCTGATTTAATTCAAAATCAAAAAACTCAAGTGGATGCCGATGGAATAAGTAGAAAATATATTCAACTCGAGGGGGCCATGGGTTCAGTGATTTTAAACTTGGATCGTTATTGGCGAAAACGTTACTGCACTCCTCTTGTTTATTTTATAAACATTGAAAAAGAAGAGCGTACAAAATTTTTCTCTCCTATAAAAACTGCTTTTGATTTTTTTATGTTATTTCATTCTGACAGATTTAAATTTGATCAAACAAGTAAACGCTTAACTAATCTTCGAACTGACTCTTTACCCTTAGTTAATTTAAATCATAAATTTTATGCTGAAATTGATAATGTATTAGCTGTATTTAATAACACTAGCATTATTGATTTAGACACTCTTCAAGTTGATGGTTATGCTAATTTTTCCAATTGTAAATTAAGTGGCTACATAAAAATCGAAAACCGAACAAATAAAATGTTAATTTTATCCGATCTTCCTTCGTCTCTGGTCGAGCGCTACTTCACTAAGATTCCCCGCAAAAAAGTGCCAGCACACCTTTCAGAAAAACCAGCAGAAAAAGCAGTAAAAGAAGCAGAAAAAGTGCCAGCACACCTTTTGAAAGACCATCTTTTGGATGGCAGTGAAACGCAGGAAGTGTGCTGGCACCTGGAAGTTAAAGATGTTGAAATAATTGTTGAAGCAGATGATGTAATTCGTGTTTCCAAAATGAACTAAAAAAAATGGATATTCCGACTCCTCATTCCAACTAAATTAGTTTTAAACTCGCTAATATCTTTGAAAAAATACTTCGATTGTTTTCTTTTATATTTTTAATGCTACCGCGTAAACCACTGTTAGATTGGCCAGACTCCCCCTCCACTATATTTTTTCTAGCAGTCTTCCAATTTTCAGCACAATTATCATCATAACAACTTAATTGAGTTGATTCCAAAGAAGATTTAACACCGAAATCTTCCTTTACAATTTTAGAGAGGGATTTGTCGGCCTTTTTAGGAAGGTTCTTAGAATAGAACTTTTTAAGCCAATTAATATCAACAGTGAAATTATCGTCATCACCTCTAAAAGTTTTTAGTATTTCTTCTTCTTTTGATGTCAACTCTTGCCTTAATCTTGCTTTTTTCAGGCACTCTTTGAACTGTTTCTCTTTCTTTTCAATTTTTTCTTGTAGAGCTACAATGAAATTTTTATTTTGAATCGTTAACATTTTTGCATGTTTTTTTAATTCATTCAAAATACCTTCATATTTTGCACTTCCTGACATTAACTCTTCCTCTGGAGTTTCAGCAATCATTCGAAGAACTTTATCTGGTTGATCTGTTTGATCACTTATGTTTCCTCCCGGACAACCTTCAGGCATAGATTCAAGTTGTCTTTGTTTTAAGGCCTGTATTGTAGCTAATATCTCTGCATCTGCATCGGAGTCATAAGGTATATCAATTGTAATACTTGGATTGAAATTTTTCATTGCATATTTTTTAGCAATAATTGCATTCAAGTAGCCTCTTAAGTTATTAGTGAAATCTGAATCTTCCTGAGTCCATAATGACATAAAATTAGATAAAGTATAGATGTTATCATTTGGTATTTTACTTGGCAAGGCCTGCATTTCACGGATTCCAACATCATAAAAAACTAATTTTTCAAGAGTTAAACGTAATGGACTAGGTTGAGTAATTTCTGCGTTCTTACCTTTAATAGAATTTGATAAATCTTCACTTAACAGAGGGGACCTTTTATCAGCAGCATATGCGTGGAGTTTTTTTAGCTTTCTATCATACTTAAGAGTAATATCATTTATTTTTTCTTTTTTAGAAGTAGTAGCTAATTTACCTGGTTGTTGTAAACTTGCCTGAATTTTAAGAGCTATATTATTGATCATCTCACCATAATATCTATCAATAATCGCCTCAATGTTTCTTCGTCCCACATACTGAGATAAAATATCAGTAACTACCAGATTAACAGCTTCTTCATCGAAGTCCATATCAACTTTTTCAATTTCTTCTTCAGAGATACCCATTTTCCTTAATTTCTTCTCAAGTCTTCTATTTGTATCTTGAGTAACAATTGCTTTCCATGTTTCTGATGAAAAAGGACTAATGTTAATAAATGTCCTATTTAAACCCAGACGTTGGATATCATCAGTTGCGATACCTGGATATTTCTCACCAGTTTTCGGATCTTCATATGGTGGATAGAAAGAGGTTCTAAGCCACTTAACTAACTCTTTTTCTTGGGCCACAGGGTTGGGTAATTTTTGAAGTACCATGCTTCTATATTTACCTAAAGTTTGTTGTTCTGCAGGTAATTTTTGAAATTCCTCATTAATGATTTTATATGTTGGAAGAATACCAGCATACATTAGAACAACATGTGGAAAGATTTTTTCATTGCTTTCACTAAGAGCATGCGCTTTATGAACAAGAAAGGTAATAAGTTCCGTTGGATAATTTATTATAGTATCTATAATAAAATTTTCTGATTTAGTTTTAAGAGCACCAAAAAGTTCAGCATAATCTTTTTTGATGGCCTGTATGCTGACTGTTGCTAGTTCTCTGGATTCGTCTTCTTTTTGTTTTGCACTTATTTTATCTCTGTCAATTTGAGCTTGCAACCTTTGAATTTCTTCTTTATCTTTTCCACTACTAGCTAAGCTTGCAGCTTTTGCCTCCAGAGCTTTTATTTTACTTTGAGTCTCCCTAATAGATTGGATGATGGTGGCCAAATTTTTTACAGCATCTTCTGGTTTTGTAGTGTAAGGAATGCTTTTGGTACCATTTCCTAAAATACTATTCATATCTTTTATGGCCTGAACTCTCTCTGCTCTTTGAGATGGTGTTAGATCTTTAAAGTCTTTAAGTTTAAAAAATTCATCAAAAACAAAAAGATGAGGAAGTGAATGATCTCCTTTAGAGATTCCATATTTAGCTATTTCTGAATAGGGAGCAGTTGCCATTTTGTCATCAAGAGTGAAAAAATGAACATTTGTATCACGATTTAGTCCTGATTCTTTGATAATGTGATCTAAATATGTAGATTTTCCGATAGAAGCAGACCCCGATATCCCCATTTTTAAAGGAGCAGTTCCTTCACTATATTGGACAGGACCAGTTAGGCCTTTCTCCACAACACTAAGAAAACTGCCATGTGCCTCTGCAAACCCAGGATGCTCTTTTCTAAATTTTCTGCGTTTTTTGGTAATGGTTGCTAAATCTAATGGTTTGCTATCAGCATTTGAGGATCGATCTCTCAATTTTTTTGAACTATCTATGGCATCCTTTGCAAAATCTAACAAATTAATATCTGCTACTACATCTTTTGATTTTGACATATGATCTTTCATTATTTTTTCAATATCAATAATTTTGTCATTGTATTGTACGAGATCCTTGTGAAGCATGTAATCATTAATCATGGTTACAATATCCATATGATCATTCTTGCGGGCCCAATCCATAGGAGTAAGCGAAGGACTTGATCCCCCTCTAACCGTAAGATCAACTGCCTCTGTATCTAATAAGCGTTTTACTAGATCTTTATTGCCAGCACTGGCCGCCAAGGTAAGTACAGTGTGGTAATCTTGAGTTTGAGCATTTATTAGCAAATTTTTCAAATCTCCTTTAGAAGAAAAAAGTTGATTAGCTAATACTTCATTCTCGCTATTATTACGTAATGCTGAGTGAAGGATGGTAGACGATTTATAATTGTTTCTAAGTTTTAAATCTTTATCAGCAACATAAGTTTCAACCTTACCTTGGGCCTTGGATAAAAGAGTAGTAATCATTTTAGTGCTCATACGATCAGAATCATTATCAGCAGATGCCTGCCAGCGCTTAAAAGCTTTCTGCCAGATTGTTTCCTTACTGCCTTCTTCTTCTAATTTGAAAAGTTGCTCTCTTTGAATTTCTGAAAGACCATCTAATGTCGATACTACTTGTGCTATAGCATTCTCAGTAATCCCTTTAGAATTGGTCAATACTTCCTCTACTAAATTGAAAGCTACTTTTATTTTTTGATCGGCGATGAACTTGTTTATTATATCTATGACATTTTCATTTTTGCCCGCTTTAGCATAATCAACAACACCTGCAGATGATTTGTTTTTTAAGTTTATATCAATCTTAGGTTGCGCCAATAATGAATTTATATTATTTATGTTAGCATTAGAAGTATATACTGCTACCATAATGGGAGTTGAACCCTCTTCATTTGCACTGTTTATCAATTTGTCTTTTACAACAGTAGAAGAAACAGTTGAAGCTAATAGTGCTTTTAACAACTCTTCACTCTTGTGATAAGCAGCTAAGTGTAACAATGAGTTTTGCGAGAAAGAAAGTGATGTTAAATCATTTATATCAAGTTGTTGCTCTAATTTTGTTCCAGCTTTAACAAGTGAATTAATTATTTTAGTTGGAACTTCACTAGTCTGGAAACTAGTGGCCACTTTCCAATTCTTTAAGGCCTTTTGTAGCAAGAGAGAGATGCTACTATTTGTCTCATCTTTCATGGCCAGTACTTTTTCTCTTACTTCTGGCGCTTTTGAAGAGATATCTTCCAATACAGAGTCAACTTTTGCTAAATCTTTTGCATCCACTGCTTTGGCCAAATCATAATATTTTAATTTTATGTAGGCATCTGGGCGTTTAGCACTAGATTCTTTAGCAACATAATCTTCAATTATTTGAGCAACTTTCTCATGTTTTTGATTTCGCGCCTCTTCAATAGCGGTGAATGAATCTTTATCTCTCAAGGTCACATCAATGCCAGTTTGTGCTAACAATAGATTTACCATCTCTTCGTCGCCCCAATACGCTGCTGCCATAAGAGGAGTGCCGCCATTACTGCCGTTATTAGCCATGCTATTTAATAATAACTCTTTCAATTTTGCTTGATCTAATAATGCTTTTGCTAATTCTATACTTCCAGAGCGAGCAGCTGAATGTAGTAATGTTTTACCAAAACCATTTTTTATCTTTAATTCATTTACCGGAAATTCATGTAAATCTACTCCCGCTTTTAATAAGGCATTAATAATTTTGGCAGTTTTTTTGTCTCCATTACCATCGTCCTTATCATCAATTGCCTTCCAAGATAAATATGCTCTTTTTAGTAGTGATAAACTACTACCACTATTATTATCTTTCATTGCTAATATCTTGGCGGATTTTAATTGAGGATTTGCTTCTATCTCTTTAAGAATTTTTTCCACTTTATCCACATCTTTATCGTCAATTGCTTTAGTAAGTTCAGAGTATTTCATTTTGAATAAAACAGCAGGATTTTTAGCAATATGGTCACTAATTACTCTTGTTATCGCTTTAAAGTTGCTTGCAATTGCTGATTCAGAAGCAGTTTTACTTGAACTGTCTCTGGCAACCAGGTCAATTTCAGGTTGTTGTAATAAAAGTTTTACCATATTGGTTGAATTACTTTTAATAGCAATCATTAAGGGAGTATTACCTTCATTAGCTTTAACATTTAATAAACTCTCCTCGTTATCCTCAAGTTTTTGTGACAGAAGAGCTTTTACTAATTCTTCACTCTCCACACGAACAGCAGAATGTAGTAATGTGCTTGTTTCGAATTTATTTTTTCCAATTAATTCACTTGCAGAAAGCTCCGCTATATTTACACCTTCTTTTATTAAGCTGTTAAATATTCTAATAATATTTTTTTCTCCATTACTATCTTTATCCTCAAGTCCTTTCCAAAGCTTATACACCCTCTGTAATAGGGATAAATTTTCAGCACTTCTTGTATCGTTTAATTCTAATACGTCAGAAAGTTTTAGTTTAGGGTTTTTAGAAATCTCTTTAAGCAAACTATTAAATTTCTCAAAATTTTTATCATCAATGGCCTTAGTGATTTGAGGGTATATAGTTCTGGCCAAAACCTCAGGATTGCTTGCAATATAAGAATTAATAGTTTGAGCAATTTCCATAAAATTACTTGATTGCGCTAATTGAAGAGCATTTTTGCCAGAGCTATTTTCTAAAATAACATCAAGGCCTGGTTGTTTTAATAAAAATTTTACCATGTCTAGTGAGTTTTGTTTAACAGCTATCA
>JADGAM010000205.1:0-4414 GCA_015232015.1 Oligoflexia bacterium
CACCTAGAATTCCAAGTGCTCACAGACAATACACTTATTGTGAAGCGTGTAGTAAAACTCTTCCTGATGTAGAATACTACGAACATCAAAATAGAAATTTAAAAGTAAAATGGCTCTGTTGTATATGCGCAGATGCAAATAGAATTTCCGATAGCTGCCGTCAAACAAATCAAAGTGATTGTGCAAAAAAACGAATTTTCCGTCGAGAATATGGGGCCACTAAACGTTTTTAGATTAAGCTTAGGTTTATTGTTGATCATCACTCGTTATTTCATTCGTACTACTGTAGCACTTTATTTAATTTGTATATCATGCAACTTCACTAAATATTTTTTTACTGCTATCTTAAAAACCATAACAATTAGAACTTTTTCATTTTCAAATGAGTCTTTTCAATGCGAAATATTCTATTAACTGGGTCTGTGGGTTTTATCGGTCATAAAGTTGCAGAAAATTTAATTCTGCAAAACATTGATGTGTTTAATAAAAATAAAATTGAAAACAGAATTATTGGAATTGATAATTTAAATGATTACTACGATCCACGACTCAAAGAACATCGTCTACAATATCTAAAAAATTTAACTTTACAAAACTATCATAAACAAGGAAATGAAAACCATTTTGTATTTCACAAAGTGGATATTGAAGATTTGTCTTCATTAAGAGAAATTTTTAAAAAATATGCTCCCTTTGATGTTGTTATAAATCTAGCAGCACGAGCAGGTGTTCGTTATAGTATGGAAAATCCCCACATCTACATGACAACAAATGCAATGGGAACTCTCAACCTACTCGAACTAATGCGTGAATTCGATACCAAAAAATTTGTGTTAGCTTCAACTTCTTCTCTATACGCTGGTCAGCCTATGCCTTTCAATGAAGATCTGCCAGTAAATACGCCAATCTCCCCTTACGCCGCCTCAAAGAAGTCGGCCGAGGCCATGTGCTACTCTTATCACTACCTCTATGGAATCGACGTAACCATCTTACGATATTTTACAGTTTACGGTCCAGCAGGACGTCCTGATATGTGTATCTACCGCTTTATCAAATGGATTGCAGATGGAACTCCAATTACCCTCTATGGTGATGGCAAACAAACTCGCGACTTCACCTTCGTTGATGACATTGCAGAAGGAACAGTAAGGGCCGCTACCACTTTCAACTCAAAATCAACAAGTTCTTTAACAACAAATTCCTCTTACGAAATCATAAATTTAGGAGGAGGGCAACGCCCTACCTCCCTTCTCGAGGTAATAAAATTAATTGAACAAAATCTAAGTCAGAAGTTGAATCGCAATATTGTTGCAAAAATAAATCATCAACCATTTCACAAGGCCGATCTAACAGACACTGCCGCCGACATTGAAAAGGCCAAAAGATTATTAGGGGGATGGTCTCCACAAATTACAATTGAAGAGGGAGTAAGAAAAAGCGTTGAATGGTATTTAGAAAATGAGTCACTGGTTAAAGAATTGTTAATGCCAAACTGTTAAAAATAATTCTTAATAAAATCCCAGAATTTCAATTACATTTTTAATTATACTTTTAATTACATTTTTAACAATCGACGGTGGTATTCAATGGTATCTCTTAAAATATCATTTAATTTATACTGAGGAGCAAAACCAAACAATCTTTTTGCTTTACTGATATCAGGTACACGCTTATTCATATCCTCAAAGCCAGAACCATATGCCTCATTAAAAGAAATATATTTCAATTTTGATTTTGATTCGCACATATCAATAACTTTAACAGCTAATTCATTAATTGATATCTCTTCAGGCTGACCTAAATTAATTGTTTCTCCTAATGTATTTGAAGCTTCTTTAAGATCATCGAGCGCACGTACAATATCATAGACGTGACCAAAGCAACGTGATTGGTGACCATCTCCATAAATTGTTAGGTCTTCTCCTAGAATAGCGGCCTTAACAAACCTTGGGATTACCATTCCATAATGCCCAACTTGGCGAGGCCCAACTGTATTAAAAAAACGTACAACAGTTACTGGCAATTTTTTTTCATTCCAATATGCATGGGCCAAATATTCATCAATGGCTTTCGAACATGCATAACTCCAGCGTGCAATATTAGTAGGACCAAGAACTAAATCATCATCTTCTGCAAAAGGAATCTTCGTGTTTTTCCATAAACTTCAGATGTCGAAGCAATTATTGTTCGCTTTCCTTTTTGAGCTGCACACTGAAAAATCAACTCTGTTCCATATATATTTGTTTCTATGGTATGAACAGGTCGCTCCATTATCAACTTCACGCCAACAGCTGCCGCCAAATGATAAATCACATCACACTTGTCAATTAATTCACGCATGAGTGATTTGTTAGTTATAGAATCTATGTAGTAATGAAAATTTTTATTATTTTTTAAATGCTCAATATTTTCAATCGAGCCTGTGGAAAGATCATCAATAACAAAAATCTCATGATTTGATCCACTACTACTATTATTATTAATTAGTCTATCGCAAAGATTACTTCCTATAAAACCTGCTCCACCAGTAATTAAAATTTTCATGAATTACTTCCTTAAAAATAAGTAAGAATTTATTTAAAATTTATTAAAAAAAAATTTTTAATACTTTATTTAAACATTAATTTAAACATTATTTAAAAATTACTCAAGCAACAAAAGAGTAATATATCGTTCATCTTATTGGCAAAAGAAAGTTGTAAAATTATTATTTTACCGATCGCTTTGTTAATATAACTTTACAAAATTGCTCTTACAGGCACAGCTTCAAAATGGAATTTAATTTAATTCAAATGAATATTTTAAATAGAAATTTGATATTGTCCTAACTCAACGCCACTACTTCTGGATTTTGTATAATATGCAGGCCGCTTGCACTAAGCTCTCTCAAAAGATGAGACTCTTCTATTGCTTTTCCGCTTAATATTTTATTTATCTTATTTTTTCTAATCACTTCATATAACTTCTTCTTGTTGCTAATTACCTCTACTCCTTGTAATGTTAAAATAAGGTCACTGTTATCATTTTTAACACTAGCATCCTCCAGAAATACTCCCAACGGCCGATAATGAATATCTTTATATGTTTTTAATTTTTTAATCGAAACATCTAATTCATCTTTGCTACTACCGTAAAGAATAACTGGTATAGAATCTTTTCTGTGAGCAAACAAGTATTCATTGAAAATTCTAATTGCAATTCTCGCTCCCCCTAACAACCCTATCGTGAAAATCGCATCTAAAATTAATACAGCCCTTGAGAAATTTTCAAATCTATAAGCAAAAGAAATATAAAAAATCACTACAAAAAAACTAACCATTTGTGCTTTTATAATTTACATTAGATCTGTTAGTGCAACATATTCCCAACTTCCACGATATAATTTAAACCAAAATAAAAGAGTTATTTTTACTGCCATAAAAATTATTACAACATCCAAAAATTGGTTAACATAATAATTATCAAACATCTTTTCAAAACGAAGATTGTAAGCAAAAAACAATGACATAAAAAGTAGCGTTAAATCAACTACAACCTCAACAAAACGTCGTTTGTAAGCAACAAAGAAAAAAGCATTAAACATCTCTCCTCCTGGAATGCTCACAGATATTGGACTTTTAACAGGAGAATTATAAATATTTATTTTAGACAAAAAAGGCCAAGCAATGAAAACGCTATCAATACTAGAGGTATTAATGCCATTCCTAAATAGAGATCAAAGTAATGAAGAACAAAAACAGTTGTTAGACCTACAGTAAGACCAATAAAAATAAGTGTGTTAACTGCTCTTTTCTCACTTAAACCCAATGCCACCAACCTGTGAGAAAGATGATCTTTACCTCCATCCGTAATTTTTTTCCCATGAAATTTTCTCATAATAGAAACATATGTAGTATCAAATATTGGTACTGCTAATACCAGCATTGGAAAAACAAGAGTGAGAATTAAATTAGAAGCATCTTTCCAAGTTCCAAGAATAGATAGACCAGCTAAAAAAAATCCAATAAATTGACTACCACAATCGCCCATAAAGATCTTTGCAGGATTTTTGTTCAGAAGCCAAAATCCGAACAATGATGATGCAAATATTAAAGAAATCACAAATAATGTTTCATTATTTTGTAACCATGATTGAAAAGCTATTACCAACGCAGAGGATATTGCAATACCTGACGATAAACCATCCATGTTATCGAGAAGATTAAACGCATTACTAATTGCCAAAAACCAGAATATTGTAACAAAGAGAGAAAAAATTTGTGAAGAAAAACAATGCATAGCTATGCCAAGATAAGATGCAATTCCAATTGATAATAATTGTCCAAGAATTTTATAGTGAGGTCTTAATTTAAAAATATCATCCACTAACCCAAAAATAAAAATGACAATCGAGCCAAGCAACAATCCTAGATAT
>JADGAM010000205.1:4468-7690 GCA_015232015.1 Oligoflexia bacterium
TTTATTTCACTGATCAATTGAAGCGATGTCACAGTTGAGATAGCGGGTGACAAGCTCCAATAAATAACGATAACAAAAATACTAACAGCTGCGAATGCTGTCCCCCCATATAGGGCAGTTGGCGCTTTATGCCAACGAGACTCTACCGGATATGACAGTATTTTGGTTCTATGGCATATAAATATTATTAATTTTGTTAAAAAATATGTCAGAAAAAAAGATAACAATAGTAACAAAAGTAAAAGTGAATATCTACCCAAATTAATCAATCCTCCTCTATAAACATAACATCACAAAAAATTCCCATCTTTAATTTTCTTCTTTTTACTTTTAATAAGAACAATATTCCAATATTATCTTTAAAATGCCAAGCATACATTTGTTAATTAGAGTCAACATCTAAAAGAATACAAATCGAGAAAATTTAAAGATATGAAAGTATTTTTTTTATTGAGTTACTCAATTAAGTGGACCATCCTCCAGATATCGTTATAACAACATGTTTCACTTTTATCAACAAATGGGAATCTGTTTTTCTTATTCCTATTTTTTTGGCGAACACTATATTAATCGTCTTGTGTCAAAAAAAGCCAGCAAACTATTTCTTCCTATTTTATCAATATATTATCTATTCTGTTTTTTTAAAAGAATATCTGTTCTCCTATTTTTTATTCCTTTTTATAATATTATAGTAATAGAGAGAGACGTTATTCCTAAAGCATTCATACCATTGTACTTACCTTTGTTAAAATTTTTTGGAAAAAAAATTGTCTTTGAATTTGATGATTTTATCGAACAAACAGTCGTCCCTCAAAAAAAATATTTCGAATTGCTTAAAATATCAGATAGAATAATCGTAGGTAATAATTATCTTAAAGAAATGGCCAGTCGTTTTTGCGACTCAAATAAAATTAAAATAGTAAATACAACAATTCCATTCAAAGAATATCAAATAGCACATGAAAAAGTAAAATCTTCAAAAAAGAACAAAAAAGTCGTATCAATTGTTTGGATTGGATCATCTACTACAATGGCATATCTTGAAGGAATGCTTAGTTATTTTGAAAATCTTAAAACTATAAACAAATTCAAATTAGTAGTAATTTCTAACTCCCCTCCTAAATATGAAACAATTAATAATAATATATCTTCTTTAATTGAATTCATAAAATGGGATGTAACAACTTATCTAGATCATCTTGCACAATGTGATATCAGAATAATGCCTCTTCATGATGATGATTGGGCCCGAGCAAAATGTGGCTTCAAACTAATTCAATATTTCGGCGTAGGAATTCCAGTCGTTACTTCTCCTTTAGGTATAAATATTGAAATTGTAGACCACGAAATCAATGGATTTTTTGCATCGACAAAAGAGGAATGGCAACGCTATTTGGCCATTTTGATTGAAAATCAAGATTTGCGTCTAGAAATGGGAGCAAATGGACAAAAAAAAGTACGATCAAGATTCGATAATAGAAAAATCCATAAAGACATTTTAAATTTTTATAGAGAAATAATCTCCTCAAATACTGGCAGTATTAAGACCTCGAAACAACCAGTTATTACAAACATTATCAAACCGAATGAAAATTTTAATCAAAGTAATGTAAAATCGAAAAAAATGCTAGCTTCCTTTATTGATTACATCAATAAAGGAATTATCGTCTGTCCTACTTGCGAAGAACATCTTCATTTTTATAGTAATCACTCTGATCAAAGTGAGTTACAACATTTTTGCAGGTGTACATGTTGTAACAGAGAATACCCGGTCTCAAAGTCAATAGCAAGATTCGTCCCTAGTGAAAACTATGCTAACTCCTTTAGCTTGCAATGGAACTATCATGTTAAAACTCAAATTGATAAATTTAGTGGACTAAGTATCAGCAAAGATCGACTGATTAGTGAATCCCGATGGAATTTTGCTGAATTAAAAGATGAACTTATTTTAGAATGCGGATCAGGCGCAGGAAGATTTACTGGCCCACTTTGTGAAGCAGGCGCTAATGTTATCTCTTTAGATTACTCCACTTCAGTTGAGGCCAACTATTCGAATAATTCCGAATTCAATAACCTTCTTCTTCTACAAGCATCTATTTACGAAATGCCCTTTAAAGAAGAAATCTTTGATCGACTAATATGCCTTGGAGTAATCCAACATACCCCAAATGTAGAGTTATCATTTAAAACATTATTTAAATTTATAAAAAAAGGTGGAAAATTTTGTATTGATGTATATGCGGCCCCATATAGTTATCTTCATCCACGACACATCATGAGACCATTTACAAAAAAAATGAGTTCTGGGAATTTATATAAATTCATACGATGGTATGTTCCTAAATTGTTCCCCCTCTCAACATATCTCCATAAAATACCACTTATCGGCCAATACTTAGCTAGAATTGTCCCTGTAGCGAATTGGAGATCAAATCTTAAATTGAAAGATGAAAATATGTGGCTTGAATGGGCAATATTGGATACCTTTGATTGGCTTTCACCAACATATGAGTATCCTCAAACAGCAGAAAAACTTAAAAAGTGGTGTCTCGAATTAAATCTTTCATCGTGGGAAATTTCCAGAGAAAGAGGTTTATACATAATACGAGGAACAAAGTGAAATGCAAACTCAAAATACCTCGATATTATATATAACTTACAATGGTCTGTTATCACACTTAGGACAATCACAAATACTTCCTTATCTTAAAGAATTGAATAAGAACGGGAATACTTTTTTTGTACTCTCTTTCGAAAAAGAAAAAATCGGACGAGATATCAATTTTAATTACATAAACTATTGGAAGCCACTACCGTATTCGTACCGCTTCAGAACCATCAGTAAAATTTACGATTTCATTTGTGGTTTTATGGTTGGACTCCATATTTGTTTAAAAAATAATATAAAAATCATCCACTGTCGAAGTTATCTGCCAACGCTCATTGGATTGCTACTTAAGTTAATCTTCTATCACAAATCCATAAAAGTGATTTTCGATATGAGAGGGTTCCTTCCTGATGAATATGCAGATATCGGTCACTGGAATAGAAAAGCTATTTTATATAAAACTGTTAAATTTTTTGAAAAAAAATTACTTTTTTGCTCCAATCACATTGTTGTTTTAACCTATGCAGGAAAAAACTATTTAGAAAACAAATACCCTCTTAAAAATATCACTACTATCCCTTGTTGTGTAGATGTAGATCGCCTTCATGAATGTC
>JADGAM010000206.1:0-5039 GCA_015232015.1 Oligoflexia bacterium
GAATCTGAATATGAAGTAATTGATAATCCAGAGAAGGCAGATGTTATTATTGTGAATACATGTTCCTTTGTTGAATCTGCTAAAGAAGAATCAATTGAAGTTATATTGGAAATGGCAAAATTTGATAAATTTTTAGTAGTGGCCGGTTGTATGTCCCAAAGATACAGTAAGGATTTAGAAAAGGAGATGCCAGAGGTAGATCTTTTTATTGGTACCGGAGAATATCATAAAATTGTAGAATATTTGCAAAAACAAACTCCATCACAAATACCAACACAAAAAAAATTAAATAAGCGTTCTTATGTTTCAACACCTACCTATATCCATAATGAAAAGGATAAGCGTTTGTTAGCAACAAAATCTTTTACCTCCTGGCTGAAGGTTTCTGAAGGCTGTGATCGCCATTGTTCCTTTTGTATAATTCCAAAGATCAGAGGAAATTTACGTTCGAGAAGTGTGGGATCATTGGTGGCAGAAGCAAAAAATTTAGTGCAAAATGGAGTGAGAGAATTAAATTTAATTGCCCAAGACTTATCAGCATATGGGGATGATGTTTCTAAACAGTCTCAAAAAAAAGAAAAGACTTCATTAACTTTATTATTAAACAGATTAGAAGAAATAGAAGATCTTCATTGGATTAGATTGCTTTATTTTTATCCTGATAATTTGAATGATGAAATTATTGAAATAATATCAAAATCCCAAAAGATATGTCATTATCTTGATATTCCCATTCAGCATTTTTCCGATCACATTCTAAAAAAGATGAATCGCAAAATCAGTAGTAAGAAAATCTTGGAAAATATTTTAAAAATTAGAAATGTATTACCAGATATTGTGTTAAGAACTTCTATTATTGTTGGCTTTCCTGGAGAAGAAGAAGAACACTTTGAAGAATTGATAGATGGAATAAAAAAAATAAAATTTAATCATCTAGGAGTTTTTAAATATTCTGATGAAGAAGGAACGGCGGCCAGCAAACTGAAAAAGAAAGTAGCACAAGAAGTAATTGATTATAGATATAAAAAAATTTATCAAATACAAAAGCGAATTAGTCGTGTACTAAATAAAAAGTATATTGGTAAAGAGTTGGATGTTTTAATAGAGGGAACTCACGAAGAAACGGACCTTTTATTACAAGGTCGCTTTTATGGTCAAGCGCCAGATATTGATGGAAAAGTTATTATAAATGACATAGCTAATAATAGTACTTTATTAAAATCAGGTGATTTAGTAAGAATTAAGATTGAAGATTTTCATGATTATGATCTAGTTGGTGGTATTTTGTAACAGATAGTTGTATATTTAAAGAATGAAAGAATTAAAAAAAGCACTAAAAAAAACAAGAAAAAAAACCAGAAAAATTATTTCAACAATTATTATAATTTGTTTTGTAATAACTATTCCTTTAGCAATTTTACGTGCTCAAGATGATGAAGAAGAGAGTTTTAATTTCAAAAAATCTCTAAGGAAATACTTAGTTAAAATTGAAGAGGTAATTGGAATTCCATTTACTGATCGCTTACTTGGAAAAGATCCTGATGAAGTAAAACTTCCTGAGATTCCTGAAATTGTGATTAACTCAAAGGAAGTAGTTAATCAAAAAGAAAAAATCAATGTTGTAAAAATTTCCAAAGAAGATAAAGAAAAAGTAGACTATCACTTTGTTAATGAAATTTATTTAGCAACAGTAAAACGTTCTCCTAATGATGAAGAACTTGCAAAATGGATAAATACACTTGCTCAAGGAGCATCGCGAGAGGGAATTTATAGGGCGATAGTTCTGGGTACTGAATATATTGAACTTGAAAAATATCGTGATCCTCCAAATCCTATAGCAGTAACATTTGCAAGATATTACATGGAAAAATTTTTAAATTTACATTTAGCAGATAAAAGCGCAAGCGAGTTTAATTTATTTAGTATAAAGCGCTTTGTTGTTGAAAAAACTTTAGAGATTGTAGATACCTTTATTAAGATGCCAGATCAAGATTTGCTTAATAATTGGTATGCAGTTTTATCTAGTGAATTATCTGAAAGAAATCCTAATATATGGAATTCAGATTTAAGAAAAGATACTTCCAAAAAACGTCACAAAGAATGGGCCAAACAAGCACCTTACGATTTTATTAAATCTGAATTGATAATAAAATTGCATAGGGTGTTTAATTCATTAAATTAAGTTCTATGTAAATGAGTGATCAAAAGACAAAAGAAAAAAAAGATACTAATATTGATAAGGATGCTGATAAAGAGAAGAGAAAAAATGATAAACGCTTCTTCTATTCTATATATTGGTATTATTTAAAAAAATTCAAATGGTCTTTTTTTATAGGGGCATTGGCAGTTGTTATTATTAACGCCATCGATATGCTCCCTCCTCTTCTAATAAAATATGTAATCGACAATCTTAAAGGTGAAGGAAAATTATCTTACCCTCTATTCTTTTATTTAATAATCTTTGTGATTATGTATGCTGTTATGGGAATATTACGATTTGTTTGGCGATATTTTTTTATGGTGAACGCAAGACAAGTAGAAACTGATCTTAAAAAAGAGCTTTACAATAAAATATTGTTTGGCCGTTATAAAGAAGTTTCGAAATTAAATCCAGGTAATATTGTAAGTCTTTTAGGGCAAGACATAGAAAATTTTAGAATGTTTGTAGGTCCAGGAAATCTAATTTGCGTTGATATGATTACCTATTTTATCTATGTTCCTGCAATGGTAATATATGTGCTGGGTCCCTTAGGCCTTATTCTACTTACTCCTTTTCTACTTATTCCGTTTTCTTCTTAGTTAAATCAAGCAAATTTTGTAATTCTGATTGCCTTCCAATAAAAACCGACATCAATACTCCGGAGGTCAAAATAATAAAATGAATATTATTGCCTCCATATTATGGTCATAAAATGGAGTTGTAAATAACAAAATGTCTATTCTTGCCTCCACCTAGGGCTTTTTAGTTTTATTTAGTACATCTTTAAAACTTAGAAAAAAATCAGAAATTTAGCGATAAACATTTTGAGGATGATTGGCCATGAAAACATCTCACGAGGCACTCAAGTAACTCATATATTTTGCATACGGGCCATCACTGTTAAGCAATTATTGGGGTAACTCCTTTTTTAATCATCGCTACTTTCTCCATGACGATTGGTATTCTAGTTTAAGTGTAGGTACCCTGCTTCGATAATACAGGGTTAACAATTTTAACAAAAAAAGGAGGCAATATTTAAATATAAAAAATTGAAATGATTTTACCCGCTACCTTCAGAGGGATGGTGAAGTTTATGCTTAATTTTGGACAAAAAAACTTATATGCACTCTCGTAATCGCTGACCACGCCTATTAACCTTGACGTTACATAAACATTTTCACTATGTCGATTTTGTCAGTGTTGATGACAATTTTGTCATAGCAAAAAACAGTACTATGGAATTCATCTCTATAATTTATTAATTTTCGATAGTTTTCAATATAAAATCACCTAAAAAAAACTCAAACAGTTGGCACAAAAAGTGCATAATAATTTGTAAATGAAAATATAAAATTTTAATTATTAATACTGCTGATTTATACTATTTTAATTTTTATAGAAGTTAGGAGAAAAATTATGAAAAAAATATTTAATCGAGCTATATACCTGACAATTTTAATTAACATTAGTTGCTTACTAAACATCAGCTGGGCGCAAACTCAAACTGCACAGACATCACAAGAAGGACCAGTCTATAACTTTCAATTTTTCAATACTCCAACACCCATAGGAACTCCCTCAAATCCTACTACTCCCTCAGCTCCCTCAACATCCACGACCACTCCTGCTACTATAGTAAACAACACACCAACATCTCCACAAGTGGCCCCACAAACGACAAACAATCAACAACAGCAATTGATTTCTGAAAAAAAAAGAAACCATTGGATTCCATCTGTTGGTTATTTTATCATCAACAGACTTGATAACTCTCTTGAGACAAAAAAAGATAATCCAGAATATCGCTTTAGTGGATATGATTTTAGTTTAAAAATTCCTCTTTTTTCCACTTTTTCTTTAGTGCCAAAATTGATGATAAGTAAAAAAAATGACTATCAAACCGAAGAATATCATACCAACAGCAGCAATATGAATGGAGTTGGGATTGATTTTCGATATGATTATTTTTCGGGAAACTATCTTGGCACCGGCATTGGATTATCTACGCTAGCATTTAAGAAAAATACAGCTCTTATAAATAATTACTATTATGATACCTCAGCAACTTATGAAACATACACAGGATATGCCGTCGGCCTCTTTTTTGCTCCTAATTTAACCTATGATCCGATAAATCTCGAAGTACTTGGACAAATTGGATATCAAACAGAAAGAACATCATACACAGGTCAATATTCTCGGCAAAATCGCAGTAGAGCAACAATATATACTCTATTTATGTTAAATATTGGAATAACCATTTAGAATTATGTCTTTTTTTAGAAGTATCCTTTTAGTTTCCATAATTCCTTCTTTTAGAGTAACACTCTTTCTTCCAAACTAGAGGCAATCAAGTAACTCATATATTTTGCATACGGGCCATCACTGTTAAGCAATTCTTGGGGATCTCCTTTTTCAATCACCTCTCCTTTTTCCATGACCACAATGTAGTCTGCTAGCTTAATAGTAGATAATCTGTGAGCAATAATTATTGTTGTTCTGTTAGAAAATAATTTACTTAAGTATTTTTGTAAAAGGTATTCGGTACTATTATCTAAACTTGCAGTGGCCTCATCAAAAATTAAAATTGATGGATTTTTAAGTAGCATTCTTGCAATTACTACTAATTGTTTTTCTCCAACTGAAAAAAATTCATTACGATAAGAAAGAGGGGTATTTAGTCCTTCCTTAAATTCTTTTACCTTCTCTAAAAGATTTACCTCTTTTAAAATAGCATAAATTTTTTCATCACTTATTTTAGAATTATATAAACGTAAATTTTCCCTCAAAGTATCTTCAAATAAGAAAAGTTGTTGAGTAACAATTCCAATATTAGCAT
>JADGAM010000206.1:5049-7674 GCA_015232015.1 Oligoflexia bacterium
GGTTGCTCAACATAAAGACTTTCAATTTTAATTTTTGATAGAGGATGATTTGCAAATAAAATCTCTCCTTCACTTAGAGGGTAAAGAGAACATATCAAATTTGCTAAAGTAGTTTTTCCTGAACCAGTCCTACCAATTATTGCAGTTACTCTATTAGCAGGTATGACCAGATTTAGGTTTTTAAAAATATCTTCTCCAATTTCATAGGTGAAATTTACTTTATTAAAAATTATATCTGCACATTTAAGATTATCTGCACTCAATTCAATTTGTGATGTTTGTGTTGTCTGTGATGTTTGTGATATTTGTGATATTTGTATTTTATTTAATAATTTTTTAAATTTCAAAATCTCTTTGATTTTACTCATAGAAGACATTGAAGATTGCAATTCATTTACTCTTTGAGATAATTCATAAAATGGCTGGAATAGCATTGTAATGTAAGTTATCACTGCTACAAATTCACCTAAAGTTAAAATCTTATTTTTTACACCGTAATAACCTATGGCAATTGTAATCGCATATGAAAGACCAATAATTATTGTGTGTCCTATAGGGAAACGCCCCCATAAAAGAATCATTTTTTTAGATGAAGCAAAATACAATCTTATTAACTTATTATAATTTCGAATCCATAAATTAATATAATTATGAGATAAAATAACATCCATGCCATTAATGGTGTCTGTTGTATATGTGGCAATTTGGGAAATAATAGATCTAAAACGTCGTTGTTTCCTTCCTGAGTAACCTACAATTTGTAGCATAAATACTACTAACACTACCATTAATATAAAAAGCGGAATACCCATAATAGGAGAAATTAAAAAAATAGAAATTAGCGCACCCATTACTAATATCAAATCACCAACATTAGAAAAAAAATTCGGAGAAAAAAGTTGAGAAAGATTAGTGACATCATTTACGGTTCTACTAATTATTTTTCCCGATGAATTAATATCGAAAAACTTCATAGGCATATGTAGAATAATATTAACTAAATCTTGACGTAGTTCTAGAAGCGCACGTTCTCCAGCGCAAATAAAACTATATTTTTGAATCACGCTGGTAATAATTCTAAAAATATAGGTTAAAGAAAATATTATAAAATAAAATATAAATTCACTATTACCACTACCCTTATCCTTAAGTCCGTAATCTATAATATTACCAATGGATTTTGGAATATAAAGGTAGAGCAGAGAATTTATAATGAAAAATAACAGTGACGTCCACACCCAAATCCACTTACCATTTAAGTATGGTTTTAAAAATTTTAAATCTTTTATTGCCTCATAATTTTTAATATCTAATATTGCAAGTAAAGTTACTCTCTTATTTTCACTATTATCATCTCTTAAAAGATATTGATCTTTACTCATTTTTAATATCTACCTCGGTCATGGCGCTAGCGTAACTAGAAAGTTTTATAGTTTTTTCCTGATATAAATATAAGCGATAAAACTCTCCTTGTGATTTCATTAATTCATTATAATTACCACTCTCAACAATTGTTCCATTTAGTAATACATATATGCGATCAAAATTTACTAAAGAAGAAAGTCTGTGTGTTGCTAAAATTAAAATAGCATTTTCATTTAACTTATCTATTCCTTTTATAACTTTATTTTCTGTCCTTAAATCTAAGGCAGAAATGGTGTCATCCCATAAATGAATTTGCGCTCCAGAGTAAAAAGATCTACTCATGGCCAATCTTTGTTTTTGTCCACCCGATAAAGTTACCCCTTTTTCTCCTACCATGGTATTAAGGCCATCTGGAAATTGATGTAAATCATAATTTAAATTTACTAGTTCCAATACCTGAAAAACTTTATTCATATCTGTATGATGATTAGGATCAATGTTTTTTAAAATTGTATTATTAAATACTACTGGCTCTTGAGGTATATAAGAAATTCTTCCTCTTAAATTATAAAGATCAATTTCCTTATAAGAAGTTCCATTAAATGTGTACTCTTCATAGGAAGCAATATCTACATCTTCATAAAGTGTAGATAATATTTTTAGTAAAGTAGATTTTCCTGAACCAACATCACCTACTAAAGCAATTTTTTCTCCTTTAAAAGCATTAAAAAATATTTTTGTTAAAACCTTCTGATTATTATTATAAGAGAAAGACAAATCCTTAATTTTAATTTCTTCAATTAATCCCTGAACATGTTGGTTTCCATTTTTAAAGGGAGTTATGTTAAATAAGTCTCTTAATCTTCCCATAGAGGCACTGGCCCTCTCAATTATATTGGCCAAAAATGCTACCGCCATCATCGGCCAAATAATTTTTTCCATAGTTTTTACCATTAAAACTATAGTTCCAATTACAACAAATGCTTTTAAAGTGACATTTCCGGATATCTGAGCGTAATAAGCAAAAATAAATAATAGCGCCATTGAAGAAAAACTTAAAATATTTATTATGGCATCAAAGATTACATCAACTTTTGAAATCTCTATGCGTTTCCCATATAACTCAAATATCAATTCATAAAATTTTGATTTTCTAATCTTAATGACTGAAAGTACTCTAAAAATTTTCATGCCAACTGAGCTTTCATATATTTGATCAGACATTTTTGAAAGTAGAGTTGAAGATGAAAAATAAAGTTT
>JADGAM010000207.1:0-5056 GCA_015232015.1 Oligoflexia bacterium
TGAAGTGCATGGAGCGGCCCACCAATTAGAACATTTAAAAGACGAAGCGGCGATCAACTACTTAGACAATAAGCTAGGGCATCCTGCTCATGATCCTCACGGAAAGAAAATACCACAATAAATTTGGCCCTGTCGGTTTTAAATTCTTCTAAAGTAATTTTCTTTACAATGTAGCTTCTCAATAATCAGTAAGTTGAGGTGAAATTTTCGGAAGTGTCTTTCAAGGATACAAAGGTAACATATATGTTACTTAGATTTAGATATAGATATTTGATCGACAACCTCAAGTGCATTCCGAAGCCCTCCTTCGATAAAGCCTTGAAAATCAGAATAGGCCTCGCCACAAATGTGTAGGTTTTTAGTACTCTCTTGTGCTCCTGTCAGAGAGAAACCCTCCAATGTAGCAATAGCGTCTTTGACCTTGATCATGGGTTTCCAAACGTGGCAGCCAGCTTTGAACGGTCCATAACTCCAATCACGAATACCAAAACAAGTTAAATCATCCTTATCCTTAATACCCATAATAACATTCATACTATCATTTTGAATGAAAGAAGGAAGTGAGGAGGAACGTAAGTACAAATCAAAGCATTCACGTAATTGCTCATTTAGGTTGATTTCCGCTGAAAGTTGAGGGCTTCTGGCCACAAAGTGTCTCCAGTAATTAAGAGAAGGAAAATCTCCGTAAACCATTACCATTCCCAATTTTTGATCACCTTCTTCTCTATAGTAATAGTGAATTTCTCGTGAAGGCACAGAAGAAGCGCGTGTTTGAGATGGAGTTTGTTGATCCCACCATGGATTTTTAGTCACAAAAAAACATTTAAATAATGGGATCGGAATCACGGAATTGATCAGCATACGGATAGGACCTGGAAAAAATTGTGAGAGTTTTTTTAGTGGGCATTGAGGAAGTGCTAGGACTACATCACGGCAGTGTACAGTTATACTACTGCCTTCCGTTTCTCCTGACGGCGTACTAAGTTGCAGTTCGAGATGTTGTTTATTATTATGTTGTTTATTATTATGTTGTTTCAGACTGATTAATGAATGCTGAAGATGAATAGGTATCGGCGGAAATTCAGGTGATGAAAGCTTTTTCTGTAGTTGAGTGATCAAGGCCTCACTACCTTGTTTGATACCCACGAGCCGTTCATCAGGATGTAATCCTCTCAACCAAAAAATGATCCATTCAGCGGCATTAGGGTTATGGTGGATAACATGGTAAAAGGTACCATAATGAAGAATCTTAGTCAGTGCTCGATGACTTAACACCATACTGAGTGCATTCCAGAGACCAAGTGTATGAAGTGGTTTTTCACGAAATAATTTTGTTGTTCTGATTCTATTATAGTCGCTCTCATCCAACCCCTTCCACCACTGCCAATGGAGTGGATCGTTGGGATTGTTCAAATCTCCATTACTCTCTTGCAAAATACGCAAGATACCCAAAGTGAGCAACTCCAACGTATCAAAAGGCATTCTCTCATAACTATTATAACTAGGACCAGTAGTGGTAGTCCAAAGATCTTCTCCTTCCGTTAACTGAAAAAGCGACTCAGGATCAGTTGCAGCACGGTAGGGACAAAAGTCTACAATATCCAGTTCCAGTTCCTGAATCAAATTCATAAGGAGAGGCTGTGCTTTTTTCTCGAATCGCATGGGCCCATACTCTGCTAAAAATCCGTCCATTTCTACTGTTTCAATACGTCCCCCTAATCGAGTTGAAGACTCGAAAAGTGCTATCTTGTGGGATGGACCCAACCTTTTTCTTAATTGCAAGCAAGCATATAAACCTGTTATCCCGCCACCGATGACGGCGGTATCAAGCTCCATTACATCTTCTTTCATAGTACTACTTGTCCTTTGCTACTGTTTAATCAGGAGAACCATAAGTCTAGCAGCGCCTTTCTCACAATATTGTTGATTCAATAATAGGAAATAAAATACAGTTGATAAAATGCAGTCGATAAAATACAGTCGATAAAATAATCTAAAAATTATGTTCTTAAAAAAACAATAAATAAATAATTATTTTTTATGTTTAGGTATTATCTAATTCAAAAGATATAAGACTATAATTATCGATTATCGATTATCGATGATGGTCGTGCAAAGAATAACCAAGATAAATCATCATCAAATACCAACGACATTTTTATTTGCTTATTGCCTTCATGGCAATGTTAGAGAGACGCAAAATCAGATTGTCAGCATCTTGTTCATATGGTGGCCAAAATAAATTGGCATCAAAAAATTTGGGATTTTCATCAAGTAGAGGATTTTTATCTACTAACCTAGAAACAGAAACCATACTCAACCCCTCTACCACTCTCGTTTGCACTTTTTTTCCAATAAAATAATTAGCAAAGATCTCGGCGGCCTCTAGTTTTTTTCCACTTAATGATTTATGAAAATTTATTGTATCCATCCATACTGTATTTGGTTCCTTAAAATGAATTAAACCCCATTTTGCTCCCTTACTATTTTCTCTGATGATTTCTACACCATAACTGGCCTCAATGATATTAATGTAGAAGGGGGCCCCATCCCAAAAAGTAGCAACCTGAGCATAGAGAGCATTGACTCTTTTTTGAAGTTCTCCGTTGGGTTTCGCCAGTTCATTGGCCTCTTCCATTTTTCCATTCTTTACAAGGTCGTTTAGGTAGAAGGGAGATTTCCCTAGTGACATCAGGGCAATGGCAACATTGGGTTGAACTTGCGTTTTGGTTAAAGATAGTTTTTTATGCCATTTAGGGGAAAGTAGATCACTATAGGAACTAGGCAACTCACTCTCTTTCACTTTATTTCTATCGGCCCACAAACCATAGGCACCTCCTCCAAAAGGAATGTAGAGAGGTTTTTTATCTTGTAAACCCATTTCTAAATTTGTTAACTCTGCTCTCAAATGCTTATAGTTGCTCAAACGAGGTGAGGAGGTATTAATAGGTTGTAGCAACTTAGCAGTTCTCGCTTTCTGCATTCCGATATAGTTGACTGTAAGAAAAGAGATATCACATTTATCACCCCTGATTACATCAAACATTTGCTCAGGACCTTCGGCCCAAGGTTTTATTACTTCCACCTCAATGTCATAATTTTGTTGTTTTAGTAATTGATTAACTTCCTTGACCTCTTCCTCTAGGACGTACCATTCCCAAGTAAAAATTCTTAATTTTTCTGTAGCAAATAAGCTTCGTGGTAATAAGAACAAAATGCAGATAATGAAAAAAATCTTCATACTCACACCTTCTAATAAAAAATTATACTTTTCTTCTATTGTATTATTGTAGTATTAATTTAAACAAAGTTGAAAGTTAAAAAAAACATTGATATAGGACTTTTTTTATCATCTTTTATCTTTTATAAGCACTACTATTGTCTTTATGTTGTATAAGAAGCATAATTGTTCAAAATAAAGCTAACTAATTATAAATGGTTACTTAAGAAGACAATTTACATTTTGGAGGCCACTTATGAAAATCCTATTAGTTCTAGTTCTAGTATTAAGTTTTTGTCTCATTCTTCCTGTCTTAGCTGTAACTGAATCCACGGCCGCATCCACGGCAACAGTAAACAAATACAAAGAAAACGCTTTCAACTTCGATCATCAAGCTATAACTAAAGTGGCCTGCGAATTTTGGTCTCTTAGCGAAGAGAGAACAAAAAACATTATGTTAGGTTCAAGAATGCCAGATATATATCAACGAGGTCTTTCTCATTTATTTAATCAACAATGGTCGCATGGACTTCTCTATGGAAAAAATAGGACCTGGCGCTGGGGAGATGCCAATGAAGATTTTCACGATAATCTTTTAGGTACTAAAGGCATTGATCAAAATCGAAATAGTAGTCCTGAAGATGAAACTGAAAATCTCTTTCATGAGGGATGGAATAATGGATCTGCTGATCAATTCTATTTAAAGGATGACCAAACAACAGGAGATTGGTATTTAGGATATGCATCTCATTTTATAGAAGATGTAACAATTCCTCCACATACAACTAGTCCTTTTCCTGGCCGCTTAGACATTCTCTATCATCATGCTAGTTTTGAAGTCTGGCTAACAAATAACTTGGAAAAAGGTCATCGTTTGATTGATGCTGCCGCTCTTGATAATGAGTACTACATAGTCACCGATCCTTCTGAAGATTTGAAAAGGGCGGCCTGGAATTCTTGCTATTGGAATGAAGAAGGATATGGTAAGGAAGTTTGGGACAATTATGTATCAGATGGTTATCCCACAAAGGAAAATTCAGGTTCTCCTGAATTAGTTAAAAACGCAAAAAACATGATTACAGAAGCAGTAAGGTGGTCAAGAGGCACAATCAAATGGGGCCTCGACCAGTATAACCAATGGACAGATCAACAAAAATAAAAATAAAAGTAAAAATAAAAGACAAATTTAAAAATAGATTATTAAAATTAAATAAAATTTTTTCTTTATTTGGTGAACATCGAAAAAAGCTTTATCTAGCATTTGTGGCAGTTGTTATAAGCACTACCCTTGCTGCCTGTATGCCGCTAGTTTTCAGAGAAATCTTAGATAAAGCAATTCCTTCAAAAAATTTAAGTTATATAACTTTAATCTCTTTGCTCTATTTAAGCTTAATTCTAGCTCAAGAAGCAATTAATTTCTTTACGTCTCTAACTATTGGATGGATGGGAATTGAAATTGTAAATAAATTGAAGCTTAGAATTTTAACTCACATTTCTACTCTTTCCATAAATTTCTTTGATAAATTTGGAGAGGGAAAACTTATTAGCTTAGTAGAATCTGATTCCCAAAGGCTTTACAATATCTTCTCTCAATCGGCCATCACTCTCATTTGGGGAATTCTTAATCTTTTAGTATCTATTGTAATTATGTTTTTTACTAATATAAAATTAACATTAATCGTACTTACAATAGCACCTATTTATATTATTGGCACATTTCTTATCTTTAAAAAGTTGCGTCCACTATACAAAAAAGATCGCGAATTATACTCTAAAATTACAGGGCATCTTGGAGAATATCTTAAGGCCATGTCTATCCTAAAGAGCTTAGGAAAC
>JADGAM010000207.1:5122-7606 GCA_015232015.1 Oligoflexia bacterium
ATTGTAAAGAGATGCTTATCTGGTTTGTACTAATGCTCGCCCCACAGCTTTCCATCGCTGCCATCTTATATTTAAGTGTTGGTTGGATTAGAAATAATTCAATAACTTTTGGAACAGTCTGGATGTTTATCCAATATGTTCAATCTGCAATTCACCCTTTATTTATGATCTCTGAACAAATTGGAGAAATTCAGCGTTCGATGGGAGCTGCTGATCGCTTACTTGACACTCTTGAGACAAAACCTCAAGTACCCGAAGGCCGTATAGCTTTTGAAAATTTTCAATTTAAAAATAGTATTACTTTTAAAGATGTAACTTTTGCTTATACCAAAGAAAAAACTGTACTTCATAATGTGTCTTTTACTATTGAAAAGGGTAAAAGCTTAGCAATTGTGGGAGCTACTGGATCAGGAAAAACTACTATCATTTCGCTTCTTTCGCGTTTTTATGATCCAAATGTAAATGGCGGAAAAATTTTAATCGATGGAATAGACATCAAGGATTTAACTTTCAAGGCCCTCCGAAGTAAAATTGGTTTAATACTGCAAGATGTGTATCTATTTCCTGGAAGTGTTCTCGATAATTTAAGAATGTTTAGAACAGATATTGGCGAAGAACAAGTTAGATCGGCGGCCATTCAAATGGATATTGAAAATTTTATTGAACGCTTACCAAATTCAATTTACACCGAATTGGTTGAAGATGGAAAAAATTTATCCTTTGGTGAAAGGCAACTTTTATCCTTTGCTCGTGCTCTGACTTTCAATCCAGAAATTTTAATTATGGATGAGGCCACAAGCTCTATTGATCCTGAAACTGAAATGAAGATTCAAAGGAGCATGAACAAACTCTTGAAGGACCGCACGGCCATAATTATTGCTCACAGATTATCTACGGTTCAAAATGCTGATAAGATAATTGTACTCGATAAGGGAGAACTTGTAGAAGAAGGTAATCATCAAGAGCTACTTGCAAAAAATGGTCTTTACTTTAATCTCTATACTACACAAATGTTAACTACCACAAAAGATACCTCTGCTACAGAAGATGCAATTACAGATGCAGATGATGAAGTGGAAGAAGTTAAAAGCATAATAAAAGATGAAAATATTGAAGAGTAAGAAACACATGTTTAAATATTTTTTATGGTTTACTAATTTTTGGAAAAAATACAAATTAAAAATGACAGCAGTAACAGTTATGACTGTTCTTTCTATTGCTGTAAAAACTGCTTTTCCAATTTTTTTAAAATACATAATGGATGAGATAAGTAATCTCAGTACAAAAGTTCATAGCAATTACGACAATACATATAAATTAATTGCTTTATTTGCAATATTTGTTGTTGTTCATGAAATTATTTGTAGAATACTTCCTACCTGGCGTGGACTAATGAATTTCATCTATGCCGCTGCAATTCGTTCTCATTACTACAATATTTTAAGTAATCACAGTCAAACATTTTTTAAGCGTTTTAAAACTGGAGACCTTATTACAAGCCTTACTGATGATATCGATGGAAGTTGGGAAAGAGTCTCTTGGTATGCATGTTCGGGCATTTTACGTCCTGTTGAGGCCATTTTAATATTAGTTTTCACTCTTAGTGTAATGTTTTACTACTCTGTACTTTTAAGTATCGCTTCTTTTATTTTGTTACCATTTTTAATTTTAATTTTGGCCAAAGTTGAAGATAAATTATTCATTTACACCTCTGAAAAACAACAATCAATTTCTCGTTGTAATGAAATACTGGAATCATTTTTTTCTGGGATTAGAGTAATAAAAATTACTCAAAGTGAAGAAGATCAACAAAAAAAATACAAAGAAGTATTAACTAACAGAATACAAAAAGAGAAAGACTTCTTAAAATTGAATCAGGTAATTCATCTTGGTTCAATGCTCATAAACAATCTGGGAACTATAATAGTTATTTTTCTAGGAAGCGTTTTAGTAATAAAAGGGAAAATTACTATTGGTACTATTTTATTATTTATGATTTATCATCAACGTTTAATTGAACCTCTTTGGACATTTGTTTATTTTTATGCAACTTCTAAACAAGTCTTTAGATATGTTGATCGATTAAAAGAAATTGAAAACGATATAATTATTGGCCCATCTTCGAATGGCACTGCTACTGCTACTACTAGTACTAACGCTCATAATAATAATAATAATAACAATAATAACAATCGAAATCTTAATCATATTAAAAATTTTGATACATTAGAATTAAGAAATGTTTCATTTAATTATCCTGACAACGAAAAAGCAGAAAATAAAAATAGCGCTACTACTAATAATAGACCTATTTTAAATAATATTACTTTTTCACTCAAAAAAGGACAAAAAGTAGCAATTATTGGTGGTGTTGGCGCAGGAAAAACAACCTTACTAGAACTTTTGGCCAATAATTATAATCCATCTTCAGGGGAGATTTTATTAAATGGCATTCCTCTTAGTAATGTGGCCACTTCTTCAATA
>JADGAM010000208.1 GCA_015232015.1 Oligoflexia bacterium
TAAAAGTTGCACTGATGCAAAGTAGTTTCCGAGTATCTAAATCCAAAATAACAAAGATAAATAATTGATGACCCCAAAATGATATAATAGATGTGAAATCAATTCCTATCTTAAATTTGTGATTATTTAAAAACTCGGTCCAGCAAAGAACCTCTACTTGTAGAATTGGTTTAAAAAAAAATGATGTTCTACATTTTACAACCACCACTCATGTGCACCAACTCACCTGTTCTTAACTTGACCCTGACTCTATTTCCTTCGTCTGTTTGTCCTACGATTTCGTCTTTATCTTCATCATAATGAAATCCTATATAATAAGGGCCTTCACAATATAGTGAGGTGTCTTTCCCCTCGTACACAGGATGATCCTTCGGAAATACTGCTGGCATCTTCCAAATCAATGTACCTTCATTGTTGAAACACCAAATACCAGATGTTAACTCCCACTGAAGATAAAGCAAATTTTTTTCTGTAAAATTTCAAATCATTTTTAATCTAAAATTCTCAAAACTAATTTTTAAATAGCTTCCATCAAATTACTTGTAAAGGCTGCCCTCGTTTTACTCGGCACTTCGTGGCCTTGACAAATAATTTGATTTCAGCTGAATATTCCTCTATGAGAATGATGACTCATTCTCTTTTTTTATAAAAGTACCCTTGAAATTTAATAAAGAATATTAATTACTACTCTAATATTTTAACATATGGAGCTTCTGTCTCCCATCCTTCATGTTCTTCTTGCAATAGTGCTGTTACTAATCTCAAAACTGATTCCTGATTTGGAAATAATCCAGCAACTCTTGTTCTTCTTCTAATTTCTTTATTTAACCTCTCTATCATATTAGCAGTTCTAATTTTTATCCTATGTTCCTTTGGAAAATTATAAACCACAAGACCTTCTTCAATATTTGTATTTAACCAATTAACAAATTCAGGGGCCTTTTTATTATATTTATTAATTACTTTATTTATATATTCACGAGCATCTTCAATCGTAGGTGAATTAAAAATATTTCTAACTTCTTGTCCGATCTCGATGCGCATTGATTTTTTAGGGGCATATTGTTGAGCATTTTGAGCAATATGAAACTGGCATCTTTGCCATGGTACCGAAGGGAATACTGACTTTCTAGCTGCTTTAAGACCTGGATGATCATCACTGGTTATTAACTCTAATCCAGTTAAACCTCTATTCACCAGAGACACTAGAAATTCTCTCCAATGAATTTCTGCTTCTGATAGACCAACTGAGATACCTAGTACCTCTCTCTTTCCAGCTTTATTAATTCCTATCGCAATTAGCACTGGTAATGAGATTACAATTCCATTATGTCTAATTTTTTCATAAATAGCGTCTAATAATAAATATCTCATTTGTCCTAATTGACGATTACGAAAATTGTATAATTCTACATCTAACAACTTGGTCAATCTAGATACTTGTGTTGAACTGATCTCCATACCACAAAGTTTTTCAGTTATCTCAGTTACTTTCCTAGTAGAAACTCCTGTAACATACATTTCTGCTATCGCTAGCTTTAATGCTCGCTCTGACCGCATCCCTTTTTCCAAACACTGAGGATAAAAACTAATACCTCTTGCTTGTGGAATATCCAATGTAATTTTTCCCATGGAGGTATTGATTGTTTTGTCTTTATAACCATTCGCATGTCCAGTTCTATCTTCAGCTCTTTCGTATGGAGCAGCTTTTAAAACGGACGACCTTTCTATTTTCATTGCTTCATTCATTAAAGTAGTCATAACTTTTAAAATTCCACCTGTGCCTTCTTCAGTTAGAGTTTTCAAAACATCATCTAAAATGCTATGGTTTCTTTGATCATTTGTGGGAAGTAATTCCATACTAAAATTCTCCTTTAAAAATATTTGGTGATATCTATAATGAGAATTTTAGAACACAAATGATCATTTTTTAATTTCATCTAAACTTTTAAAAGTTGATCTAATTTATCTGAAATATAAATTACAGAAAGGAATTTACACTAACAAGAAGGATCATAACAAGGCATATTTTTATACCATTGTAACCCATCCTTCATGTGAAGAGAAGTTTGCTAAAAAAACAGACAGCTATTCTTGTTGGAGCAGGGATATGAATATAAAGTTTTGATGGAGTGATATTATACCGACGAGGAGGACATTCGATGGTAGAGGGTTTATGAAAAACCTCTTAAATTATCATTGGAGAATACATCAATTAAGTTTGCGCCGGTAAAATATCGAAGAAGCGTTCTTAATGCTAAATGTGAGAAGGTAAATCCACCAACAGAGTTTTCGATTTTATCAATAATTCCTTTGTTTACAAGTTGTTTGGCAATCAACGAAGAATTTCCGTTTTCAAATACTAAATTCTTCAATTTAAAATTGACACCCAAAAGTGCTGCGTTTTCAATAAATCGTCTTTCTTCTCTGCTGTAACTAGACATTTCCAATAAAAACATTGGCTGAAGCTGTAGGAAATATTCATCTAATGGGTTTGTTGAATTTTCATCTCTTGAGGTAGAAGCAGCGTTCATTTTAATATTATTTAACAGTATCTGATACAATCTTTGCAATAGCAACCAATTGCCACCTGTAATTATATACGGCCATTCAAACGAAATTTCTCCTAGTTCATCAATGAAAGAAGATTTTGAATCAAAAGAATTATTCTTTTTAATTAATCCAAAAAAATACTTTACAGATTCTTCCGCTGAAGCTGCATTTACAGTTGTCTCATTAAAGAATTTATAGAATGGAAGATCAGGATCTTCCATAAAATGTGAACTAGGTCCTGCGGAAGAAATAATTGAAAATTTGTTTACATTTTCCAGTAAAATTTTTCTTAACTTGTGAGACTCTTCTATGATTTCAATTGCCTTTGAATTGCGGCCTGTTTTAGCTTCTTTTTTTAAATTTCGTGCAGGTAAATTTAATACACGATCTATTCCATCTATAAAAAATATAGATGGTTTTTTAGAGGATCTACCAAGTAATGATAGTTCTCTCAGTATTTCATTGGTAAGAGATGAATCACTTAGACGCAAACGCAGAAATTTTACATTAAGTATTTTATCTTTTTGAATTGATAATTTTTTATATATTTCATGAACAATTACATTAACTCCAGAGTAAGCGCCACCTTTGATTAGGGTTGGAGCTGGAACGCGCCCTTTCTCCACATAACTAAGAGTCCGAGATACAATATCGTCTATTATCGTTACATATCTGACTGGAATTTCCATATTTTTACTTCAAAAGTTTTTAAGTTTTTTAACCCAATAGTTTTTTATTATATTACTTGCAAAATAATATTTGTTACTCTCGCTAAAAATTTTGTCTAAGCTTATTTCCTCTGCTAGCTGAAAAAAATCTTCCACAAATAGTTCTCGAAGTAAATCTTCAATTTCAAGCAAGCTTGCTGGCGTAAGAATGGAAGATAAATCTTCTACCGAGGTCGGAAGACCGCTAGTTGATTGCTTTGTGGCCATAAACTTTAAAATATTTAAGATGCTGTCCTTATTTTCTGAATGATATGCTTCAATTCTTCGATAGAAATATTCTGGGCCAAACTCGGCCGACAGGACATATTGGAACGCTCGAACCATATCTTCATTGGTGATTTTATGGCCAATAGATTTTGCCTGCACAATATTCTTTAATTGCTCAATATACAACTGGACATAGTAAGGAGTAGTATTACCAAATTGCTCCTCCATAATTTTTTGGAAGAATGACTGATCCGAAATTTGGATCTTCTCACCTTTAACCAATTGATTGGCCACATCCTTGGTTTCTTCAACCGTCAAGAATGGAATAGAAAAATGGGCTAAATCATTATGATCTTCTGCAAACCCCAATTTTTTTAATGTCAGTACAAAATTGATTGATCCAGAGTATATGACTCTTAATTTTCCTGATGCTTTGTTGGTTTGGCGAATATCGCGAAAGAAGCTTAGAAGGATTCCAATGTGATTAATTCTGCTCTCTCGATCTTCCTTATTGAAATCTTTGTTTACATACTTCCATATGGCCTCTGGTAATTCATCCAATGCAATTACAATATTTTTTTCTGTAGATCCACAAAGTTTTTTAAACTCGAAACCCAATGCTTCAAGTTTGGAAACGGATACATGACGTAGTTTTATTTTTAAACTTGATCCAGACTCATGAGTTAAATCTACAGAATCGAAGTGCTCTTTTATTTGAGTGGCCCATTCGTTGGCCTTTTCAGTGGCATTATTAAATATGGCCCTTAGGCCTGACTTTTGCTCCAAAAGCTTTTTGCCAATTTCAGTTATGATATCGTAAGGGGTTGAACATGATTCCAGGTTGATATATAGAGGGATGCGTTCATTGCTGGACTCTAGCTGTTCAAAATATGCATGTATGATTGAAGTTTTTCCCGTTCGTCTAGGTCCAATAAGTGCAACTTCTTGTTTTTGTATTTGTCCGGCCAAAATTTGGATATATTTTCGTCGTCCTTCGTAAAAGTCTTCGCCTGACGGAATACCCCCTGTAACTAACATCATAAAGATTTTTCCTTTTAATATTTATATTATTTGTTTAATAGTATCATTATCATATGATTAAACAAGTTATTTTTATATGTTTAAAAAAATACAATAAATATGTTTAAACATATTAAATTAACTAGTTTAAACATATACCACTAGGTGTGTACAAATCCCATTACAACTTAACTCCAAACTTATATATGTCTTTTAGTATGAGTGATCTTTAATAATAAAAATTCAGCTTTAATACAAAATAACTTGCCATCCACTTTAACGATAATCGATAATTATATTATAATATTAAAGAGCACCAGAGTTGTCAGTCTATTATAGGAGGTTAAATGGAAACTGTTCGCGAAGAATACACTCTAACTCCGCCTGAGTTAAAAGACATTCTTAATATGTCTGTTCAAGGGGTACATCACATTCTGAAATCTCAAAAAATTAAGACAATTCTCGATAACAAAAAGCATAAGATTATTTCTAATGCTGTAAGACAAATATTTGTTTCACGTGGTTATAAATATAATAACGAAGTAATAGCATTTCAAATTGTTAAGGGAGGTACTGGAAAATCATCTTTAGCTCATTCTTTAGCAATAAGAGCAAACCAATATGGGGCTAGGGTATTATGTATTGACTTAGATCAACAAGGAAATTTGAGTCAAGCCCTTGGAGTCACCGACCCAAGCTACGACACAATATTAGATATAATAAAGAAAGACGATCCTATAGAAGTGGAGCAAGTTATTATCCCAATAACAGAGACTCTTCACTTAATTCCATCTAATATGAATAACTCTGTATTGGATAAAGTAATCCAAATAGAGCAAGGACCTCTCCAATATATTTTTAAAGATGTCATTGATAAAATTCGTAACGATTACGACTATATAATATTTGATTGCTCTCCTGCAATTAGTTCAACAAATACTGCTGCTGCACTCGCATCGGATAGAATAATTTTACCAGTAAACCCAGATCAATTTGCCTTTGAAGGGCTAAAAATTACCATTGAAGAAATTCATAAATTAAATAGTAAATACAAGCGCTCTGCTCCGTTGTTATTAAATATTCTTTTTAATAAATTTGATGCTCGTAAGTCCGCATCTTCTGATTATCTTAGATTATTAATGGCCCATGATGTTTATAAAAACATGACTCTCAAAACTTTTATTCGCGATAATACGGATATCTCCAACTCTATTAGAAAAAAACTTTCAGTTTTTGACGGAACGAAGAATTCTTATATACGTGAGGATTTAGATATCCTTTGTAAGGAGATTATGGGGTTAAGCGATTTCTTTGCTACATTACATGAAAATTAATCTTAATAGAGGTTTTATTTTATGCCGCAAATAAATGAAGAGTTTTTAAATAAATTAAAGAAAAAAAAGCCTGAACTTCGACCATATGATTTATCTTATAATACTAATAAATCCAAGGCCGCAAATACAAATTCAAATGTTAGCCAATTACCTGCAGGAGAACCATCAAGGGGTAAAACACCCCTTGATAATCCTGCCCTTGTTGTTTCACCCCTTGCAGAATCACCAAGGGTAAATTTGTCAACTGATAATTTACCCCTTGTAAATTCAACCCCTGAAAATACACATCTTGATCGTCAAATATCACAAACTCATGTTTCCAAAGAACCATCAAGGGGTAAAACACCCCCTGATAATTCTACTCTTGCTATTTCACCCCCTAATAAATTATCTCCTGTTAAACCACCCCTTGTAAAAACACACGTGGTAGATTCATCAACTGCTCATTCACCCCTTGCAGATTCTACCCTTGTCAAAACATCCCCTGATAATTCTACTCTTGCTATTTCACCCCCCGATAAATCATCCCCGGATGAATCATATCTTGCAAAAACATCCCTTGATCATTCTTTGATAATCAATTCAGGGACCTATGATTCGAATTTCAAGATGTTCTCATTTTTAATAGATAAGTTATCTCAATTAAATGCAAACGAAATACGAATGTTGCAAATAATAAAAAAGAGAGTAATAAACTCTAACGAACGAGAAGTGTTTATCAGTCGTGTTGAATTTGAAAAAGAAGGATTACAAAGTAAGTTTATAACTACTATTATAAAAAAACTGACAGAAGAAGGACTTATCTCCGTAAAGGAAGCAAAAAACAAAACCAACAAAACTGTTAAGTCTTATTCAATATTAGAATTTTGGAAATAATCTTAAAAAATTTGCATCTTTTTTTCGATGCAAATTCAGCCCTGATCTTATTTCTCCAAAATATTTTATTTTGCCAAATAGAAATTCGTCAATTTGGCATTTAAGTTTAAGTCAACTAATCATAAATTAATTTATATTTATTCATATCGCCAATTTAATTTTTCCTCTAATAAGGAACATTAAAATATCGGAAGATCGTCACCCGTTAATTTACCCCCTGTTAAAATAACCCTCGAAGAATTAGCAAGGGATAAATTATCGAGAGATATTTGAACCCCTGCTAGTTTAACAACGGTCATATTAACCGTTGATACTTCAACCGTTGTTAAATTAACCGCCGTAAAAAAAGCAACTTATGATTTTAAATTAAAAATGTTTTCATTGTAATTACGAGGCCATCCAGGGCCGAAAAACAAAGTAGTGATATGTTATTCGTCACTAAAGTTTTGCGATTAGGAAAACAATCGTATGATTCATTGAAAATGTAAATAATCATAAGCAAATTTATTTTTTTGAACCATGTTTTTGGTTTAGGGGATTTTATGTCTAAAATCGAGAATACTGTATTTAAAAATTGGATACCAATATCAAATTCAATATATAAAACATTCTATAGAGAATACGACTCTTCTGCAATGAGCGTTCTTTTCAAGATCATCTCTCGCATCCATAATTACAAAAGTAAAACTTATACGAAATTCCCTAATTTGGCCGATGCCTGCGTCTATTTCGATATATCCAAAAAAACACTACTAAGGGAATTGGATTTACTCCAGGAAGCTGACCTTATTGAATATGTCTATTCTCGCCACAGCCACCTCAAAATCGAACTAAAATTTGAAAGACCACATACAGATTTTACAAAACTACCTACAGATTTAATT
>JADGAM010000209.1 GCA_015232015.1 Oligoflexia bacterium
TTACTATTTAGAAAATAATTTATATCTTCTGCATGAAAGGTGATTGATTTTCCTTTATAGCGAGAGAGTATTTCTTCAACTTGCTTATAAGATGAAAGCATAAAAAACTTATATGGAAGTTCGTTGTTTTGATTATTATAATTTATATAGAAAGGGTAAGAGCTTTCATTGATTCCGGCATATAGAGCAATAGGTATTTGTGAATTAGAATTCTGAAGCAATTTTAATTTATTATTAAAGCAAAATTCATTTACAGGAGGAGATGTTTTATTATTAGGCATGTCTATAATGGCGGCAACACCACCATTAATTGCGGCAGCAGAGACAGAATTAAAGTCTTCTTTGTAGTTTTGGGTTTTGCCTGTATCTTCTCTTGCATGAACATGAATATCAATGAATGCAGGGAAAATTAAAACATTGTCATCGAAATAAAAGTCAGCTGTGCCAATTTTAGGAGCAATTTTTTCAATTATAGGAATATTTCTGCGTGTACTTCTTTTGAAGTTGCAAGCGACTTGATGTCGCAAAATTCTATCATGATGAACGAACAGTCCCTCTATGATCATGCTTTACGTAGTATCATTTTTTTCTTATTATCACTAGTGAAATATTTAATATAAAAATTGAAAAGAAAATTTATTAGGAGGAGAATATGAGTGTTACAGCAATTATTGGTGCCCAATGGGGAGATGAAGGTAAAGGAAAAATTGTTGATTTTTATTGTAATCATTTCCAGCAAGATATGGTTATAAGATCAAACGGTGGACCTAACGCCGGTCATACAATATATATCGGTAATGATCTTTCAAAAAAAATTACCTTAAGGCAAATTCCTTCAGGCATTTTTTCAAAAAATACTTTATGTATAATTGGTTCAGGAACAGTAATTAATCCAATTACGTTAATAGAAGAGATAACAAAGTTACAAGCGTGGGGCGTAGATTTTAATAAAAATAATTTTTTAATTTCTAATCGTGCGCATTTAATTTTTCCATGGCATTGCCTCGAGGATCAGGCGGATAATAAAATTGGAACAACTGGAAATGGAATTGGACCTGCTTATGCCAGTAAAGCAACGAGAGCTGGAATTCGAATGCAGGATTTATTGAATAATAATTATAATTATAATTATAATGAATTTATTGAAAAATTTAATATTGATAAAAAATACTTCTCAATTTACAAAGATGCATTAATGACTCTTAAAGATAAATTTTCACATTTAATTACTGACACTCATCCAATAATTACAAAATATGTTGGTAGCAATAAAAATGTTTTATTAGAAGGAGCGCAAGGGTTAATGCTTGATATAGATTATGGAACCTATCCATTTGTCACAAGCTCAAATACCACTACAGCAGGTTTATTAAATGGTGCAGGCATTGCTCCCAAAGCTTTAACAAAAACTATTGGAGTGTTTAAGGCCTACACTACTAGAGTTGGTCTGGGCCCATTTCCTACAGAAGATACAACTGAATATGGAGATAGATTACAAGAGTTGGGACATGAATTTGGTTCAGTTACAGGTAGAAAACGTAGGGCCGGGCATTTAGATTTAGTACAATTAAAATATGCAAATGAATTATGTGGTTTTGATGAACTTGCAATTACAAAATGGGATATCATTGAAAATTTTCCTTATATGAAAGTTGCAACTGCATATGCAGATACAGATACAGATACAGATACAGATACAGATACAGATAAAGTTGATAAATACACAACTTTCAATGATCCAAAAAATAATTGCCAGCTAATTCTAAAATATATTGAAGAAAAAATAAATTCAAAGATAACTTTTTTATCTTATGGCCCCAAACGAGACGATATTAAATTTATTCAGTAATAAATTTATAATTTATTAATAATCTACTCCCATTCGATAGTGGCCGGTGGTTTAGATGTTTTATCAAACCATATCGAGGCAACTCCTTTTATTTTTCTTATTTTTAAATTAATTTCATTTAGGAGTGCTTGTGAAAAATCGTAACCATCGGCAGTCATAGCATTTACAGAGGTTACCGCCCGTAAAACAAATATCTGGTTATTATTGTTATCAAATAATGGAAGAGACACTGTTAAAGATTGCCAAATTTCAAAACACTTATTATTAGTTAATAAATCTTCAACTTGATAATCAACTTCTTGAAGAAGTGACACATTTTTTTCATTTAATAAATTTTCTTTTATTTTGAGTTCTTTAATAAAGGATAAATCATCAAATGGTGCCCAGATAACTCGATTAATAGTTGATATTTTATTAATTAAATCGTGACTAATATTTTTAAATTTTAAAGAGTCTATAATTGTTTCATTTTTATAAATTAAAAACGGATTTTTAAAGCTACGTTGATCACCTTGTACGCCTACACTTTTTATTGGTAGAATAATTCCTTTAACTTCTAATGGCACCAACGGTAAATCATATTCATTATCAAAATTAATGGTAGATGTTGTTTGAGCAATTATTCTGATGGCCAGGCCAGGACCGGGAAATGGTTTTCGATTAATTAATTTTTTATCTATATTTAATATTTTTCCAATATTTCTTACTTCGTCTTTATAAAGATTAGCAAGTGGCTCTATGATTTGTCCTGTAGAAATTAATTTAAGTATTCCTTCAACTCTATTATGATGAGTTTTTATGGTGTGTGCACGGGAACTACTAGTGCCGCTTTCAATAGTATCCGGATAAATTGTACCTTGAACCAGCAAGGTATCTGAAGATTTTAAATCAAAATCTAGATTATTATTTACAACTTCAATAAACGCTTCACCGATAATTTTTCTCTTTTCTTCAGCATCAGTAACATTTGTTAGTTTTTCATGAAAATATTTTTTAGCATCAATAAACATTATATTGGGAATATTTAAACTCTTAAGATAATCTAAGACTTCCTTAGATTCATTTAATCTTAAAAATCCAGTATCGATATGAAGTGGAATAATTTGATTTGCATCTTTGGCCAGTAAACAAAGTTTAAGTGCGACTAGAGAATCAACTCCTCCGGAAACTAAGATTACCAATTTTTTATTTTTAGTAGTATCTTTAATAAGTTCAATAATATTTTTGATTTGAATTTCATTGTCCCAATCTTTCGTTCTCTTGCTACTATCTAATTGTTGCAAACAAATGTTAATAAAATTATCTAATATTTTTTCACCAAAATTACTATGAGTTACCTCGGGATGAAATTGAACACCAAATAATGGATAATTTTTCATTTCAAATGAAGAGATAATATTTTTTTGTGCATAAGATGTAATTAAAAATGAATCATTTAATTTTGTCACATAATCCATGTGGCTCATCCACACCTCAATATTGGCGGGAATTAATTTAAAAAGAGGTGAAGGTATAGAGTGATTAATAGTAATTTTACTTTTACCATATTGTGATATAGTTCCCTTAATTATTTTACCGTTGAAAGCGTGCGCCAAAAGCTGATGACCATAACAAATTCCCAGGATTGGAATTCCCTTTGACATTAAATCATTTATTTTTTGGTGAAAGTGATCGTCATATCCATTTAATACTGATTCGGGTCCGCCTGAAAAAATTACTCCGCAACAATTATTAAGAGTATTAGAATTAGTAGTGAAATTATTAGCACACACAATCTTGCTGTATATTTTTAATTTTCGAATTGTTTGTGCTAAAAGATGTGCATATTGGCCACCAAAATCAACGATAGTAATATTTTTATAATTATTTTCTACATTCATATTCGTAATTTCCTTGAGAAAGATGCCTCTCATTACTTACATCTGCAAATATTCTATCATCAACATGAGTTGGATATTTGCCGTTAAAACAAGCATAACAACAATTTACTTTTAATCTCATTTCACACATATTAATTAATTGATCAATTGATTGAAAATAGACTTTATCAGCACCTATTAATTTTGCAATTTGATTTTCATCTAAAGTAGCGGCCAATAACTCTGTTTTAGTAGACATATCAATTCCATAAACACAAGGATGTTTGATAGGAGGAGCGGCGGAAACAAAATAAATTTCTTTGGCCCCGGCCTCTTTTAAAATTGATATTATATGTTTTGAAGTATTTCCTCGTACTAATGAATCATCAACGACTAATATATTTTTATCTCTAACAATTTCTTTTATAGGGTTTAATTTTTGTTTTATAGTATTTTTTCTACCTGCTGGAGTTGGTTTAATAAAACTGCGACCAATAAAATTATTTTTAGCAAATCCTTTAGCATATTCAATTGAAAGCGCCTTAGATAATCCCCAAGCAAAATAAAATGCAGAAGAGGGCACTTCAATAATAATATCTGGAGAAATATTTTTATTTGCAATTTCACTCTTTAATCTTGTGGCCAATAACTTGCCAATACTTTCTCTCACCTTAGCAACATTTAATCCATGAATAATAGAGTCTTCTCGAGCAAAATATATATATTCAAAGATACAAAAGTATTGTTCCTTTTTATTATTTTTATCATTTTTATTTATGTTTGAATGGATAAATAATTTATCTTCTTTTCTTTCAATATAAATAATCTCACCGGGTGCCAAGTCTTTAATTAATTTATATCCAAGATAATCAAAGCAGGTTGATTCAGAAGCAAATGCATAGGAAATACTACCATTATCATCAATTTTTTCACCCATAACCATTGGTCTAATGCCATGTGGATCTGTAAAAGCAAGCAAACCATTGTTTGCGATCATGGTAAGTGTTGAGTAGGCCCCAGAAATTCTTTTTTGAGTTTTTGTAACTACTTCTACTAGTTGTTCAAAATTTAAGTTGTTTAAATCTATTTTTTCAAGTTCAGAGGCAAATACATATAAAATTAATTCAAGATCACAAGAACTTGAGACTAAACGGTGATTTTCTTTATATAAAATATCTTTTAGATTTACAAAATTAGTTAAATTTCCATTATGAACCATCGCCAGTCCAAAAGGGTAACTTACAGTAAATGGCTGAGCATTTAATTCATCGGGGGTTCCAATTGTTGAATACCTAACGTGAGCTAGTCCCATGTTGCCTGTTAATTTATTTAGAGATGAATTTTCAAAATTATTTTCTAAGAAGACATCTTTAACTAGACCAATTCCTTTTTTGAGTTTAAATGTTTCATCAAAAGTAACAATTCCTGCTGAGTCTTGGCCTCGATGTTGAATGGCCATCAATCCATTATACAAATCATGAGTAACGTTTTGTGATCCAATTATACCTAATATTCCACACATTTTTTTAATGCCTTTGTATAAATTTTATGTTCTATATTTAGTCCAATATTTTTTAAATCCACAATGGTTTTTATATTTTGTTGTTTTATATCGATTTCTTCTTGAAGAATAATTTTTCCGTTATCTACATACTCATCAACAAAATGTACTGTAATTTTTGTTTTATCTAATTTATTTTTGAATGCGTATTCATATGCTTTTGGTCCTCGATAAACTTTAGGGTCTGCAGGATGAATATTAATAATTTTATTTTGAAAGTGACTAATAAAATATGGCGATAAAATTCGCATGAATCCCGCCAAGACAATATAATCTAAATTCATAGGTAATATTTGATCCAAAATTTTTTCTTCAAATTCTAGTCGATTTATTTTACTACTATCTACAACTATAGTTGGAATTGCAGTTGTTACATTTGGATAACTATTGGAATAAATAAGACCTTCAGCATTTGGATTGCTTGAAACTATTACTGTAATTTTTGCTAAGTCTTTTAATTCACCAAAAAGTGTACTATCAATTAGTGCTTTAAGATTACTTCCTTTTCCAGAGATAAATACTGCAACTTTTTTGCAAATATTAATTCCTATATCTGTTCTATAATGGTTTCCTTCAAAATCAATTTTTTTACATTCTTCATAACATTTAAATTTTGCGTTCTTAAAATCATCTTCTAAAGAGACTACACTCATTACCCGACCACCGTTTGTAACTATTTTGTTATCAATTTCTTTTGTTCCTGCGTGAAAAAAGAGTGTATTCTTCTCTAATGGTTTTTTGTAATTTATATCTTTTCCAATTTCATATTTATCAGGATATCCCTTTGAGGTAAGTACTACCGCCAATGCTTTCTTATTTTTAATTTTTATAGTTTTTTCTTTAAGAGTACCTTTTAAAGTTGATTCTAAAAGATCAATTAAATCATTCTCAATTAAAGGTAATATAACTTGTGTTTCAGGATCACCTAAACGAACATTATATTCTAAAACTTTAACTCCGCTAGTTGTTAGGATTAAACCAAAGTATAAAAATCCTTGATAAATGATTTTTTCTTTTTTTAGGGCCGCAAGTGTAGGGCCAATAATGTTATTTTTAATTTCATTAAGTAATTCGCAAGATAATGGTATAGGAGCAATTGCACCCATGCCACCTGTATTGGACCCAAGATCTCCTTCCAAAATTTTTTTATAATCACGAGCAGGAGGAAAAATTAGGTAACTATCATTGATCGAATCAATGATAGTTATAATAGATAATTCAGGGCCAATAAGTCTCTCTTCAATAATATAATTTTGCTTTTCTCCGGCCCCGCAAGCATCACCATAAGTATTTATTAGGTGATTAAATGCTTTGTTTGCCTCATTAACAGATGAGCAAACAAAGACTCCTTTGCCTTGAGCTAATCCATCGTATTTTAAAACTAAATTTCCATTTAATTTTATAATTACCTCTTTAGCATCATCAGTATCATTACTATCATCTGATACTGAAAATATTTTGGCGGTTGGGATATTATTTCTTAACATGAAATTTTTAGAGTATATTTTTGATGTTTCTAATAAGGCTGCCTTTTTATTTGGTCCAAAAATATTTATTTTTTTTTCACGTTTATTGAAATAATCTACAATTCCCAGGGATAATGGATATTCTGAACCTGGAATAATTAAATCAATACAATTTTTAATTGCAAAACTATATATACTATCAAAATCATCGATTTTTAAATCTACTCTATTTTCTTTAGGTATTCCACCATTGCCAGGTAAAACATAAACCTTATTGCTTTCTTTATAGTTGCCTTTTATCCCATCGTTTAAAATCTTATAATATAAAGCATGTTCTCTGCCACCTGATCCAAGTATTAAAACATTCATTTTAATTATTCCCAAATTATTTCTTAACTGGTCAGGTCCCTTGACCAGTTAGTTACATTATTTCTTAGTTAGGGTTTGATAAAAAATAATTATCAATTTCATTTATAACCATATCAACCAGTGAGGGTGCAATGCCGATATAATTTTTAACCTCTAAATTTTTAAACATTTTTTTTGTTTCATTATCTATATTTAAACTATCAACAAATTCTAAATAATTATCTTTATTAATTTGTTTTCCTCTGAAAAATTGTTTAGTTATTTCATAAGCATCTTCATTATATAAAATCGCCTTTAATTTTGTTTGAATGGCCTCGCTTAACAGTGCAGGATTTTGCTCCAGAAGTGAGGAAATAAGTTCTAAATCTATATCAATTCGTTTTAATCCTTTTATA
>JADGAM010000020.1:0-36433 GCA_015232015.1 Oligoflexia bacterium
AATAATATTTGTGTTAGTGGTAAGAAAAAATAGAGTGAAAGTAAAAAGCATTAAAAGTTTAATTTTAATAAAGATAATTTTAAACATAATGTATATCCTTTAAAATGGGTACCAGCACATTTTCTGCGTTTTATAGCGATATAAAAAAACACATTAAACCATAAACCATATCTATAATTACTTATCGGCCTTTTTATTAAAAATATTCAAATTTAAGATAAAAAAATAAGATGAAAAAATGTTGAAATTAGAATTAAACGATGGATGGAGGAATAATAATTAAAGAAAATTTATTTATATTAACTAAATAAATAAAATAAAAATATTTCTCGTACTTAATTATTTTCAATATAATTCCGACAAGTTTACAAAGGTTGAAGTTTTTAAAGTGGAAAAATGATAAATATTCGAGAGAAAAAATAATTTTTATTTAATATAGAATCATATAGAAAAGTTAAGTTAAAAAAGACCAAAGGAGGATACTATTTATGTTAAAGATTATAAAGATTATAAACATTATAGGATGTTTAATCTTCTTTGTTTTATTTTTGTTTACTAACAATATAAATACTACTTTAGCTGCTGATGAAATAGCTGCTCAAAGGGTCGCTATTCACACTCCAGCAGGTGAGATTGTAATATCAGCAGATGATAAGGCAAAATTAAAAAATGCTTTATTAAAATCATTTGCAGGAAAAGACAGTGGGATAAAGGCTGCAGTTTTTAGAGACATTATTAGAGAATTAGAAAAAGATGGCCTTTTGACATTAAAACAAGATTCAGATGCTCTTAACATTATTAGGGGTTTATTTCCTAGCACTAGTACAGATGCTCCAAATTTTGGATTTGCAAGGCAGGAATCAGTTAACATTTTGATCTCGATAAAAAATCAAAAAACTAAGAAGGTGGAATTAGACTTACTAGATAGAGGGAAGCTGAACAATTTTCTTGTTGATTTTTATGGACAGAAATATCTAGATTCTGATGAGGCAGACTCCAAGGTAACTTCATTAGTAGAAGATTTAAAAAACGGATTTATTACAAAGTTTGATAAAAATAAAATTAAGGCATTACCGGGACTTAATAAAATATTTGAGGATACACCATTACCAGAACCAGTAGTAAAAAAAGTAGTACAAGTACCATTACCAGTATCAGTAGTAAAAGAAGAAGTGGCCGTACCTCCACCTGTGCCAGTTAGACTTCCACCTGGGGGACGTAAATATGTACCTATAGTAGCAGACGACAGAGAAGGCGTTGCCGCAATAGCATTACTACATAGTGACGACCGTGACTCTATTGTAATATCAGTGAAAGACAAACAGAAATTACTTGTAGACTTGCGTAAATCGTTTCAAGGGGAAAATGGCAATATGAAGGCCTTTATTCATAAAGACATTCTTAGATCATTAAGAGATTCCCCAGATCAAATGACTATTAGTCGAGGATCACCTCTTCATGAATTCTTTAAAGGCATATTTCCTAACGACCCTCTCGTTCCTCAAACATTCCGAAGACAAGCAGAATTGGATCTTTTAACTAAGATTAAAGGAAAGGGCACTGATGAGGTATTTGACTTAAGTGAAGATGAGAGAAAAGCATTGAAGGCCAGTTTAGAACGTGCCTATGTAAATCTAGAGCTAAGGCCGGCGTCAGTAACATCTTTAATAGCTGACTTGGAAAATCCTGGTTATAAGCAATTTACAAAAAAAATAATTGTATCATTACCAGGATTAAATGAACTGTTTGATGATTCTCATAAATTAATATCACCACTAGAAAATCCACCAAAAGACTTTACACTTGTAAATTCAAAGCTAAAAAATTTTTCAGCTTCGATTTCTGCTTCAGCCGACCATTTAATAGATGCTGCCGCTATTACAGATGTGTCTGAAGATGCTTTGCTTTATAGAAATACAGATCATACAGCTCCAATTGCAGGGCCTGCAGATTTGTGTGGTTTCAAGGAGGCAGCAGGTGGAGATTCTTCGATCGCTGGTCTTAGCATGAAAACTCTTTGCACTCAAATGGTAACCAAAATAAAAGCGTATACTAATGGGATAAGCAATTTTCTTAATAAGATAACTATTGAGCAAGCAATAAATGTTCCCGATATGAGTGCTCCAATAAAAAAAGTTACAGCACTCTTACCAGAGGATTGCAATAATATCGATGCTTCAGCTTCAGACACTTCTAAACGATTAGCATTGGCAACTAAGTGGCTTACTTTTTCTCATAATATACGTCTCGTTGGTCAATTAATACAGGATACTGGTGCTCTTAGTAGTGATTCGGCCAAAGATTTTGATACAACTACAAGTGCTCTAAACACCGATATTGAAGGGCTAACTAAATGTTTGAGTAAGAGACTACAAAATGAGGCCAAAGCACATAAATATGAGGCCGTAGATCCTCAGGACATATTGGCTTCCGGCAGAGGCATAGATCCCTTAGATGCACCTTTGGCAACACTGAGGACTCACTTATTAGGAGGAGCAGCAATCAATTTTTCTCCAATACATCGAAAGCACGATACGATTAGTGATCCATATCAAACACCAATTGAAGTAATGATGAGAAAATCTTTGACTGCTCCTGCATGGGGAATTGGGCGCTCTTCAGATCACAAGCTAAATTTAGCTCCGGAGATATCTGCTGTTTTGAAAAAAGGGCCTGAAGCAACTCTTGTTCAAAATATGAGAGCAATTGAAAATGCCATTGCCGAATACGAGCGTATCATAGCAGGAAATGGGATATTAGATGAACGCAAAAGAAGGGAGCTTGCTTTATTGAAAAAAGAATATGAGAAAAATTATCCGAAACTTAAATTTATGAAGGAATATGCAGATTCGTATGATAAATACAAAAAAATGGAAGAAATTAGAACAGCAAAAACAGCAAAAACATTTGCAGAGGTAGAAAAATTACTTAATAAGAAAGCAAAAACAGCAAAAGAATTACAAGATATTCTAAAGACAAGAAGAGATCTGCTCAAGGAACTCTCCGCTACTCCCAAATGCGAAAAAACCGCTACAGCTATTAACAACGATAGGCCAAAAATAAATGAAGAAGAAGAAATAGTTTCCGTACCAAATGTAGGTAATCTTGTTTTTGGAACTAGTAATAAATTAAAAGTTAAAGATTTAAAAAGAAATTTAATAGAACAATGTAAAGCAATGGATAAAGAATTTAAAGAGGCCATTAACCTTTTAATTAAAAAGCACAATGAGCAATTTGCTCAAGCATCGCAAGGAAAAGGAGCAATAGATGAAGGGACTGAGATTGATGCCAAAAAGAGAAAGAAGATACAAGAGGAATACGTGATATCATCCGCTCCTGAACTTTTTGCTTATAAAAGGATAGTGGGTAGCTCAAGTGATGGTAGTACAGTCGGTGAAACATATAAGGCAAATGTTTTGGCCGCTAACATGGATAGTTGTACTGATATCTCACCAGGACGAATTTCATTAATATCAGAGTATATGGCGGACATTATTAAAGAACTTGATGAGGGAAATGTTAAGAGAAAAAAAATGGATGAAGTGGCAAAAGTATCTTGTAATATGTCTCCAACAGCTGCTCCTGCTGTTCCTAGTTGTGCAAATATCGATTTAAAACCTGGTATGGTACTTGGGCGTAATGGAGGAGGACAGTTCCAAGAATGCCTTTCTGGATTATACCAAAGATGGGCCACATCAGGTATTGCTGGAGATAAAGAAAAAGCTAAGAGGATATTGTACCTAAGCAGAAAACATTGCTTTATCCGTACAAATGCTGCTGGCCAATTGATATTACAAGATATCTCTCAAAACAATCGCCTTATGAGTGTTGGACCAAAAGATCTTCCTGCTGACAAAGTTAATCTTACGTCTATATTTAAAGAAGGAGAAAGTTATAATCAATATATTATTAATGCTCCCAATGTTGGTAAGGCAAAATATGAATTCGATTTAAGATTTCTACCAGACCTTGGCCTTAAATGTGGGGTTGAACCTAAAATACGTTAGCATCCTTGGCCTCCTCCTTGGTGCCACTCCTTGGTGCCAGCACACATTTTGAGTTGCTTAGTGTCTTTCAAAAAAGAAAGTCTTACAATCAAAAATAAATAATAATCCTAATTTAAACCGCGATCAATTCAGTACCGCGATTTACTCAATCATAGACTAGATAATATCGTAAATTTTTTCAATCATATAGAGAGGAATATTAATAAGTTTAAAATTACATTTTATTTTCTCTTGTTGATTTGCAATAGAGAAAGAGACCTTTTCTTCTATTTCTTTAGCATTCCTTTCTTTACAATCTAATCGTACTGCTAATTTATATTTATTAATTCCCATAAAATAAAATAGCGACTTTAATGTTCCAGTTTTTGATGATTTTACTTCAAGAGGTATTATTGTTTTTCCTTTAGAAATAATAAAATCTAATTCCGCCATATCTGTTTTTTTATCTTTTAACCAATAGAAAAGTTGAAGTCTATCACGATCAGATAGAGCATAGGCAAGATGTTGGGCCACAAATTGTTCAGCAGCAAATCCTTCAGTTAAAAATTTTGAATTGCTTGAATTTAAATCTTCATATGATAAATTATGAAAACGGTTGAATAAACCAATATCTAAAAAAAATAATTTAAATGTTGATTCATCTTTTTGAGCTGAAATTGGAGGTTTAGTTCCGTTAGTATGATATGCGGGAAGAATAAGTCTTGCTTTAATAAATAGATCAATTAATTTTGAAACAGTTGTTGATTTTTCTTCTGGGAAAAATTGGGAGTATTTAACTTTTTTACCTAAACCATTAGGGATTTTTTCAAATAACTCGCCTATTTTATTAATTCCAATTCTTGTCTTATATTTTGTAAAATCATCTCTATACGTTTGTAGAATTGAACGATGAACATCAATGCCTTAAATAAAATAAAAAATGGAGACGGTGTTCTTAATACAGATCAAATGAACGGGCTTATTAAGGCATTAGAAAACGCTCATCAAGATGTAAGCACGAGACCAGCAAATGCAACAACCCTTCTTACCAAACTAAAAACTGGTCTAGCAACAGGAACGGTAACAGTAAATAAATCAGAAATGGAAGGGACTAATCTTAGCGCTGCTGTTGCGGATGATGTACCACCTCAACAACCAATATTACCACCACAACCGGTAGCACCAAAAAAACCTACTTTCCCTAGTAAAGATTCGGTTGGGACTAAATTAGAAAGTTTGGTAAAACCATTGCAGAACATATTAAAAACAAATTTTACAAATGATGTGACAGATGACACATTTTTACCAGATTTAGAGGAGCGAACAGTTAAGGCATTAGTAGACCCACAAGACATGGGGGTCGGTAATTGTACTGATGTAGCAACAACAGCTGCAAATGCAGATCCTATAGATTTATGTAATATGGTAAAAAACACACTATCACCACATGTAACTTCATTTAAAGAAGTTTTTTCTGGACTAACTAACCCAGATATAGATTTAAAGGTGTTGGATGCTGAAATTTTATGTAACAAAGGAAATTTACCATCTGGAAATGATTTAGCTACAAATGATAAAAAAAGAAAAGATATGAGTAAAATCTTGGCCAAGTGGAAGAAAGCTACTGAATATGCTTACTATATAGGAAATATTTTACATAACAAATTAAGAAAGAAAACAAAATTAAAAAAGTTTGATACAACAGGATTGAAAAATTTAAAAGACTGTATAAAGAGTAGAATTGCAAATGTGATGAGCCAATATCCAGAGGTAACTCCTTTAATCGGAGTATTGCCAGCAGTTCCTGTTGATGAGACGAGGAATGTCCAAGCATTTTTAGATTTATTTAAATCTAGTGCAACTAATATAAATATGAGTGATTGGGTAGATTTATTAAAAAATCGACATAAAATTCCAAGTACAGATATTGGAGGAGAACAACGCTTTATTTTGCCATTAATGAAAGATCCAACAGATCCTCATAAAAAAAATGATTTAACTTATGCTCAGATGGCCGAAGCTATAAAAAATGCTTTGGCGGCGGCAGACAAGTTAAATGCTTCACTTCCTAGAGCTCCAAGCAGCGAACTGAATGAGCTACTTGGGTTTCATGCCCAAAATAAAAAAATGTTGGAATTTTTACAAAGATATTATTTATCAACAGATAAAGTAAGAAAAATTCAGATCAACACACAAGAAAAAATAACAATAATTAAGAACAAAATTAAAGATGTTTTAAATGCCAGTGAGTTAAATGGATTGAAAGGAATAGAGCGTGCTAAAAAATTAGATGAATTAATGAAAAGTTATAAAGCAGAAATAGAAGCATTAAAAAAAGAACACCTGACCTTAAAAGAAGATAATTGTGGAATAAGTACTGCCCCTACAACTTACTATACAGATGCAGGAATTAAAGATGCAATTATTGCTCATAGAGAAGGTACACGTCTTGGAAGTTTACGTAATATAGATGTAAGTCCGAAAGAAGCGATAGATAATTTAACGGCCGCATGTACTTCTTTGTCTAAAGAATTTGATACAGAAGTTGGTAAATTAGAGGTATTTTTTAAAGGTGCAAAAAATGAACTCAATACAGGATATGCTGGTAGAAAAGATGGAATGCTAGATGCAGGTCAAATTGTAGTTGGTGGTAAAGATAGACTGATTCAAAGTATTGAGTCTGTGCAGATGGATATAGCAACTATACCTCATGATAAAACTGTAGGTGATATGGTCATGAAGAATTTAAAAGAGACATATCATGATTTTAGCAGTGATACTTGTGAAAATCCTATAAATAGTGACGTGAATAGACTTACTAGAATGGCCGATTTGATACAAGAAATATCTGCTAATCTTACCAAAGAAAAGGGAACTGTTGCTAAAAGAAAATCTTCTGAAATTGCAAAAGCAGAATGTGAAGCGATTGCTGATTCTGGCATGGCCGATAGTTGTACTAACATTAAATTAGAACCTGGAATAATGCTTGGTAGGGGGGTAAAAGGAGATTTTCAGACATGTTTAGTAGATACATATGCTAAATGGACACAAGATGGCACTAATAATCCTGAAGAACTTTTCTCGATAAGTAGACAACAATGTATTATTCAAACTGATCCAAAAACAGGAGAACTTGTAGTTGATGATATTTCAAAAAATCATTCAATGGAAATTACAAATATAATTCCTATTGTTATTACAGGAATTAGGCCTGTTGTTAAAGATCCAATTACAGTTCAAGGTACTAAATTTGATAGATTTAAGATTAAACCTGTACCAAAAACTACTAAGCAACCTTACAGTTTTGATCTGAAGTTTTCTGCACACTTAGGGCTTAAATGTACAGTTAATCCCTAATTCACAACCCTTACTCCAATAACCTCCAATAGTAATTAATTTCTAAATTAGAAAATACCCTTTCAATCACCCACATCTAAACAAAATCAATTGGGTGAGTAGATCGAGGGAATTTCACCCCCAACCCCTCGCAGAACCTTGCTATTACCCAAAAGTCGTGGTCATATTCCATACTTCAATAAATCATAAAAGCGCCGTAAGCCTCTCTATAAAAAAGCAGGATAAAGAAACAGGTCCAGGTTCTCCATCTGGTTTTTTTAAAAAGAAATTTATTCATATGAGAAAATTAAATAAAGGATAAGAGGTGAGCACAACAGCACGCATCTTCAGTTGCTTAGTGTATTTCAAAAAATAAAATATATTTATAATTTTCATACTTTCGTTCCTTTAAAATCCACTTATGGATAACTGGATTCACTTTTGCCCCAAGATAAATAAATTTTCTTTAATTATTATTTCTCCATCCCTCGTTTAATTATAATTTTTTAACATTTTTAATCTTATCTTAATTTCTTATCTTATTTGAATGTTTTTAATAAATAGGCCGATAAGTAATTATAGATATGTTTACTGGAACCCATTTTAGAGGATATACATTATGTTTAAAATTATTTTTATGAAACTTTTAATGCTTTTTACTTTCACTCTATTTTTTCTTACCACTAACACAAATATTATTTTTGCCTCAGACGAGGGAGCTACAATTAGAAAAGAATTGTACTCTAACCCTGCTTTTAAAGTATCAGAAACCAATAAGGCCATTTTATTGGCAGAAATAAGAAAATCATTTGCCGGAGTAGACGGTCCTTTATATGAATTATTGTCATTTAATTTAGTAGAAAAAATTGAAGCTCTTAATAATTTTTCTGAAGATCAAACATTATTAAAGGATAAAATCAAACTCTACTTACCAGAAAGAATAAATGATACCTCCGAAATAGAAACATCCCCACTTTTTACTGCACTAAAAAAAATAAGAACTTCTTATCTTTTCGATCCAACTGGTACGCAACTTTCTTCTAAGGCCACGATTTCTCCAGGTGAGACAGATGCACTCATAGATTTATTAGAGACTGGAGGTAGAGCCTTTACAACTTATATTGATCAATTACAAAAAATACGTAGAGATAATCCAACATCTAATATAATAATACCCTCAAAAGGTTTTGCAGATTTAGATCCTCGTCTGAATAAAGTTATAACATCTGCAGAACCTCACTCTATTTTTCCACCACCTAAAACGATAAAAACAGTAACAATAAATGGTAAAAGAATAGATATTGATAAGGGTTTAAATACGATATTAGAAAAATTTCTAAATCTCGAGAATGATAATACATGGGCATCATTTATTAGCGATGAGGAAGTCAACAATTTAACTGCATTCCTGACAAAAGCTTATCAACCTACTATTCCTGCTGACGTAGCTTCATTTATTAATGATATACAAGATCCTTTTTTTCAAATTGATAGAAGCAAGATTTTGTCCCTAACCGGGATGGATAAAGACATTTTTAAAAAACCAGTCGTTACTCTTAGATCACCACCACCTCCTTCTCCAACAAAAATAGATTTCTCTATAGTAAAAACAAATTTAGCAAGTTTTTTAAGTTCCATTTCAACAACAAGTGATCATTTACTTGATAATATAGCTGCAACAGACGTATCAGATGGTAGCATAACTTATAAGAATAAATATCTAGGACTAAGGCCAGCGGCCGATACGACTAATACCGCTCATTTTACAACAAATGAGTGCAACGATACGCTCACTACTTCCGATTTAAAAAATCTTTGCACGCAAATGATGACAAAATTAAATGAGTACGCAAATTATTTACAAACATTACTTGCTACAGATAAAGCAACAAACATTCCAACTGATACAATGATAGCATTAAATAAGATTACATCATTAATTCCTGCAACTTACTGTGCAGGACTAAGTACTTCCACAAGCGCAACTGATGGCAAACCTACTAGATTAGATTTGGTTACTAAATGGCTTACTTTCTCTCATAATATGCGTTTAATTGGGCAAATAATTAAAGATGCAGGTAATGTAAGCGTTTATCCGAAAGAAAATGAAATGAATAATCTCATGCTATGTTTAAGTAGAAGATTACAGCATGAGACCACTGCCTTTGATCCATCAAAGTTAACAAGAGCAGTAACTCCACCAATATCTGAAGTAGAAGATCCTCCTACTGATACTTCATTAGATGCACCATTAGCAACCTTAACCCAATATGTAGGTGCAGTAGATACACAAAGACTACTTTCACCATTATTAAACCTTACTGCATCCCCAAGTGATAAATTAGATCCAGGTATATCCTTATTGTTGCAAGACCATACTGTATCAACTTTAATAAACAAAAATACTATAGGTAAAATTGAGGATGCTATTAAAAAGTTTGAAAAAGCTAAGCAAGCTGCGGCCGCTGGAAGTCGCACATTAGATTCATCAGTTGTGGCCCAATTTGAAGCATTAAAAGCAAAATATCAATCATACAGTGAAAAATCAAAATTCTTACAACAATATGCCGAGGTCCTAGATAAATATAATTATATAAAAAAAATTTCATTATCTACAAGATCTGGAGATGAACCCACTCTTGATTCTCTTGAAATGCTTATAAGTACACCACCAAAAACAATTGAAGGAATTAATGCTTTAATTAACAATGGTGTTGCCATTTTTAATTATCTTGCAAATAAATCATCTTCTTGCAAGAGCGATGCTGAAGGCCTATCAAACACCACACCCTCAGAACTAATAGCTAAAAAACCAGGAGGCGCTGGTGTTGCTGAGGAAATTTTTACTACTGATTCTTTAAAAAAATCTCTAATAGAAGAATGTAATAATCTACATGATCAACTTAAAAAAAGATTTGCACTATTACGTTCAAAATTAATGGAACATGTAGATGCCGGCCGGAAAGGAGAAGCTATCTTAGATCCTAGTTTAGACGATAAAGATAGAAAAAAAATTCAAAATAAATATCTACTATCTATAGTCAATAATTTATTTCTAAATAAAAGTATCGTAGGTGAGTTAAATCCTACTGATCCACTTGCTGATGCTGATCCTACAATAGGCCGAGCGTATTCAGAAAACCTCCGTCCAGCTGAAATATATGATTGTACTACTTTTAACTATTCAACTCATCGAATTTCATTGATATCCGAACAGATGGCAAAAATTATCGAAAAACTTAAAACTATTAAAAGTAATAAGTTAAAAACAGTGGCGAATGTATCTTGTGAGATGAAGGCGACCACATTAACTCTTCCTAACGTTAATGAGTGTAAAAATATTGAATTAAAACCGGGTATGGTGCTAGGTCGTTCAGGCGGAAATAAATTCCAAAGTTGTCTTACTGGATTATATCAACTTTTGAGTAGTCCTTCTTCAAATCCACAAGGCCAGGAACTAGCAAATAAAATGTTATACATCAGTAGAAAAAATAGCATATTAAGTACTGATGAAACTGGTCAGTTAATCATACAAGATATTTCTTTAAACCACACTATGAATATAAATAATACTAAAATCAAATCGACTATCATTGAGAAAGATACAGAAGATGGTAATAAAGAATCCTATAAACAATATACTATTCCTCCTGTAACTTCAGATACAGATGCATATACATTCGACATGAGTGTCATAGACCCAATATTGAAACTTGAATGTAAAGTTAAACCATAAACCAACAACACCATAAAAAAAATTGTAGCGCAGGCAACTTCTATAACTTCTACAAATCCTGCAACTTCTACAACTTCTCCTCTTTCCAAATCACAAAATTACATCCACTTCGCCAATTACTACAACCATACCCTCTCTTACCTTCAATTATATCTGCTGCACATTTTGGACACTTTCCAAATGTTTTAACTTGTGATTGTAATTGTGGTTGTGCTGGTTGCGGTTGTGGCCGCTGCTGAGGTTGCGGCGGTAGTTGCGGTTGTGGTAGATAATTTTTTGTATTTTTAATTTGATTTACACTTTTTGCTACAAACTCTTTTATGGATTCATAAAACTTCAAATGGTCTTCAACTCCGACTTCAATATCTTTTAAAGTTTTTTCCATACGACCAGTAAAATCTGGGTCTAATAACTCTTTTACTGGGAAAACTTCTATAACTTTTTTTCCTTTATCACTTATTAAAACATTTTTATTTTTCATTTCGATATAATCGATTCTTTTTAATTTCTGAAGAGTTTCTGCCCGAGTTGCAGATGTTCCAATACTATATCCTCGTAAAACATGCTCAATATCTTCTTTATCAATTTTTTTTCCACAATTTTCCATTGCAGATAAAAGTGTGGCCTCAGTATAATGTTTAGGAGGTGTTGTTTCTTTGGGAAGAATTTTTGTTTCTACTACCTCTACAGTTTGTTTTTCTTTTATAAGCTTAGAACTAAAAACATTGTCTTTATTATTTTTATTGTCATTGTTATCTCGCCCTTCACTACTATCTCCAACATCTTTCCCGTAAATTTTTAACCATCCTTCCTCTAAAAGATATCTTTTAGATGTTTTAAAGTGATGATCTGCAACCTTAGTTATCACCTCACAATTTTCATAAACAGCTTTAGGTAAAAATTGTGCCAAAAATCTTTTAACAATTGCCTCGTAAATTATTTTTTCATTTAGCTTCAACTGATTATCATTCGGAATGATGTATGTAGGAATAATTGCAGGGTGAGAATCAACTTTAGTATCATCAAAGATTTCTTTAGATTCTATAAATTTAAAATTTAAATCAGCATATTTTGCAGCATACTTTTCAGCATACTTTGCTATTAATATATTAAAAACTCGTTTTGCATCATCAACTTGAGATTTATTAAGAAACCTACTGGGAGTTCTAGGATATGTTATAAATTTATTCTCATATAATTGTTGAGCTGTTTTTAAAACGATGTCGGCAGTAAATTCTTTGTTCTTGGTAGTAATATACCCTTGTAAATCTGTTAAACTAAATAAACGAGGTGCCTTCTCATTAACTTTTTTTACACTTTTTTTAATTATCTCTCCGAGCTTTTTCTCTTCGACCTCTTTTTTAATTGCTTCAATTTTTTTTATATCTTTTATTTGCTCTTCAGATATATATATTCCCGTATATATTAGTGCATTTGCTGTTTGGGCCGCTGCTGCAGATTTACTTAACTTTGGATTAAAGGTTGCCTCCAATTCAAAATGTTTTTCCACTTTGAAATTCAAAATAGAGATGTCTCTATCATAAACTAATTTCAAAGTTGGCATTATCACCCTACCAACATAAATTGTATTTTTAAATCCACCAAATTTTAAACTGGCCACACTTGTGAGATTGATACCTACCAACCAATCAAGTCGTTGTCTCAAATATGCAACATTTTTTAAATTTTGCATTTGTTTATCATTTTTTAAAGCATTTATCCCTTTATGAATATCTTCAGGAGTATGAGAACTAAGCCATAGGCGAGTTATTTTCTTTTCTGCTTTCATTTCTACGTGTTCATGTATCTCACGAAAAATTAATTCTCCTTCTCTATCAGCATCGGTTGCATTTATAATTTCATCGATGTCATTTCTAGATGCTATATCTTTTAAAATTGAAAACTGTTTTTTTACGCCAGAATCTGCCAATAATTTATATTTAAATGTTGTTGGAATAAATGGAAAATTTTGCAAGCTCCACTTTGAATATTTTAAATCATAATCTTTGGCATCATAAAGAGTAAAAAGATGTCCAAAGGCCCAGGAAATCAAATAACCATTTCCTTCAAAATATCCATCTCTTCTCTTCTCGACCTTTAGAGTTTTTGCAATATTTTGTGCTACACTTGGCTTTTCTGTAATTATCAACTTCAAAATTATTGTCTCCATTTTTTAAAAATCTAGCTAGAGATTAAAACTTAGTTAAAATTAGAACTTCGTATCTAATGATTAGATTAATGTAGTAAACGTTAAACGTTAATTTTTAATTGATGATATTTGATTATGTTAGAGTGATCTTGCAACGTAATTATCTATTATCTACCAGCTATCTACCAGCGGCCTTAATTCTATATGCTTCTTTTCTAACTCCCTTAGGTGTCAGCGCCCACCTGTTAGGAAGTTTTACTTTATAACCAAATCCAACTAAAGCAGATCTAACTGCGTGTGCACAATTATTTCTAGTTAAATTGTATGTTGATCCATAAGAAGGTGAACCTGTCATTGAATATTCAACTGATGAAAACCACGTTTCAAATTTATCAAAATAAGATGCATCTAAATTTGGAAGTTTAATTTTTTCAGGTTGAGCATTAATACGCCTTAAGTCGCTTTGGTAATCATTTCCCATTGCATAGCTTATATAATAAGATGGAGTTGTTTGATTATCATGTTCAAAAACTTCAAGAGCAACATGTCCAAACCCCATGTTAATTTTTCCCCAGTAGAGTAGGTTACAATAACCTGCAAATGTTTTTGTTGAAAAAACTATTGATAAAACTACTGATAAAACTAACATTAAAAGTGTTAAAGATTTTAAAGATTTCATTTAAATAAACTCCTTTGTTTAAAAAAATAAATAAATAAAAACATTCACCTTCTTCTTTAGCTTATCAATTTAAGACAAATAATTATGATCGGCCACAATTTAAAAAATTATGCTTCATAATTATTGAAATTGATTTTTATTCCCTTTTATTTGATTTTGGTTTGTTATTTAAACCAAGGAAAATAATCTGCGATTATAAAAAAGAATAGAAATATTAACAAAATAAAAAAATATTTATTGGGTAACTTTTACGAACGCTTGAAAAATAAAGTGTATTCAATATAAAATAATATTTATAACCATAAAAATAAAATTAATTGAGTGCCATGTTTGGTTTTTTGGCCTCACTAACGACATACTAAGAAAAGGATGATTTTTATGAAATTTAACAGTCTAACTCTTTTGGCCTTTTTATTATTATCATCGACATTACCATCGACAATTTTTGCACAAAATGCTTGTGATAAAAGTCTTGTCACTCAAAAGGTAAAAGAAGTTTGCACCACCATAGCTACTACGGGCGAAATTCCCAATATTAAATTCGATTGTGGCGGTCTAAACTACGTTTGGGTTCATCAAGAAATTGATGATAAGACTATTGTATTTCTCTCTCACCCCACTCTCGAGCGATTCAAAAAGGATTTTCCCGCCGATAATAAGTGGGGCCATAACGTTTACGCACTTGCTGACAAGTCCACTGATGAAAAGAAGAATATGATTATGCAAATAGTGAATGCCCCCGTAAAAGACAAAAAAGTTGGTAAAGATGGAGTTGGAGAGGGTCACTGGGCCGGATCATACTACTGGTTGAAACCAGGGGCCGCAAATCCTGGCAAAAAAATTTCCTACGTAATGTCTTGTAAAAATTCCAAGACTAATGAAGTTCTTGTTGCTGGCGCAGGTATTTGGGAATAAGAACATTATCTTTTACTCATTTAAGATTTAAATCTTAAATCTTAAATCTTAAATTTTAGAAATATCAATCACAAAACGATAGCGAACATCACTTTGAATTACTCTTTCGTATGCAACATTTATCTGTTCCGGAGTGATTAGCTCAATTTCCGGAGTGATATTATGTTTAGCACAGAAATCAAGCATCTCTTGAGTTTCTTTAATTGAACCAATTACTGAGCCAGCATAATTTCTTCTCATTATGATAAGAGGAAAAGGATGAATGGTTAACGGTTTTTCTGGTGCTCCAACAGAAACAAGGGTTCCATCCAGCTTTAAAAGGTTAAAGTAATTACTCATATTAAGTTCATGACTTGAAACCGTATTGATAATAAGATCAAACTTGCCTGCATATTGTTTAAAGACACTTTCATCTTTGGTAGCAATAAAATGGTGAGCACCCATTTTAAGTGCATCTTCCTGCTTCTTATCAGAGTGACTTAAAACAAAAACTTCAGCACCAAGAGCGCGAGCAATTTTTACTCCCATATGTCCAAGACCACCAAGTCCCATAATACCAACTTTTTTTCCAGGACCTACTCTCCAATGCATGAGGGGTGAATAGAGGGTTATGCCAGCACACAAAAGAGGTGCCGCTTTATCAAGAGGAATGCTCTGAGGAATTTTCAAAGTATAATTCTCATCAACAACAATTATGTTGGAATAACCACCGTAAGTTACATTTCCTTCTTTATCTTTTGCATTGTAGGTTAAGGTATTCCCTTCTAGACAATACTGATCTAATCCTTCCTTACAATGATCGCATTCACGGCAAGAATCAACAAAACAACCTACTCCTGCATGATCGCCTACTTTAAATTTTTTTACTTTTGATCCAACAGCACTGACCACGCCTGCGATTTCATGCCCAGGTACCATGGGATAAATTCCAGGAAACCATTCTGAGCGAACATTATGAATATCAGAATGGCAAATACCACAATATTTGATTTCGATTACTACATCGTGTTCTTTAGGATCACGTCTTTCGAATGAGAATGGTCCAAGCGGTTTTGTTGTTGAAAAAGCTGCAATACCTTTTACTTTGATCATAAATAATTCCTTTTTAGTTAGAGTTGTTAATCATCAACAATTAAACACCAATACAGCATAGCGAATTTTCATCTGAAGAAATATCTCATCCTCTACAAGTATTGCTTAATCCTATTGTAAAATTTTTTCTTTAATATAAAAAATAAATAATGAGATAATTGAGATAATTGAGATTATAGTAAGGAATAGACAAACAGAATAAAGCCATTCGTTATAAAGTTGATGGAATAGTAACATTTACAGAATAAATGTCCGATGGAAGTATCCAATCACTGCTTGAACCAAAAGCAGCAGAACTAATAGTAGCATCTACGCCAGAGCAGGTACTATTCCAAGTGGCCACAGGAGAACCACTACTTGGGTCCATACAAAATGGAGAAACATAATCTGTTGAGCTTCCTAATCCCGTTGAATTGTTAACAAAGAGTCCATTACAAGAAGAAGAATTATTATTATAAAGGGATGCCAAGTAGTTAGTACACCATCTATTTATAATATAAGTATCATTCACTACTGTCTCATTTCTTGCTAATAAATAAACATTTGACTTGGCCGCAGTATTATTGGCCACGAAATCCGAATAAATACAAGCAGCAGTAGTGTTGGAAGGAGTAGTGTCGCAAGTTATACCACTTCCTACCCAACGTGGATGATACATCATGGCCTTTCCATTCCAAACTCCATTTGTCTTAGTAACTTTTATTATGATCGTGCTGGGAGCACCAGTATCACTTGCTTCACATGCCATCCCCACTACTCTGCTATCTATTGTCCAGTTGTCAGAATCAGTATATGTTAAAGTTACCTGGATTTTTTCATTAGTAGTAGGGGCATCACTACCCATATTATCTCTTATTGTAGTTGGTAAATACTGAAAGCTAGTTTTTAAAGTAACCACTCCATTTGCAAGAGAGAGATACATAGCTGGAGTGGCATTAGCATCTTTTAACAGAACTGAAAAATTATTAGCATCAGTTTTTGAATAGGTTAATGTTGAAGAATCCGCCAGTGTTTCTGTAGCACTAGCTCCATCTGCTACCGTTCCCATCTCTGTACCAACTTTATTCAATATCATTCTTGTTAATCTCATAAAGCTTTTAGTTGTATTCATATACAATCTAAGAAGCACTGGTTGGCATCCCATAAAACTATATCCAGTACAAGGACCGACACTTCCTTCTTTTACTTCTCTCTTTCCAGAATTATTATAAGCATCAGATGAACTACTATATGTCATCGATGATGGCACAAGACCATTTTCCACAGTTAACAGTCTGCTCTCTGTTGCAGAGGTAGAAGTAGTAGGCGCTGTTTCAGCGGTAGTGCTATTCTTACTACAAGAAACAATGAGCGGAAGCAAAAGGCCGAAAAGAATAAAAGCAATAAAAATAAGTTTACATTTTTTTTCCATTTAATAAACTCCTTTCCTTAATAATTGGCAAAATTAATTTATAAAAAGGTAACATCAAAAAATCTTTCATACTTAAATTATTTAACAAAAAACGAAAAAATCAAATGTTTTTCATGATAATAATCATCATAAAAATAATAAACTAATCTGATTGAGTGTATGTATTTTGAGTACGTGTATTTTTGAGTACGCCCAGATATTAGGGCATTCATTTTCTACAATAAAAAAAATTGATAATTGTAATAGCTTGAAAAATCAAAAAGAAAAAAAATATTTTTATAATTCTTTATGAAAATATAACCGAGTAGTAAAATAAGGTACTTCTTCATTAATAGTGTCTACTTATTGTTTATTACTAAAGGAGTATAAATGAAAATAATTAAGCTTATTATATTAATTTTATTTCTGGTTCCAAATATTTCCATGTCCACTTGCTATGACCAAATATCAGATACGACAAAATCTACAAATCCTAACTTGATAAATAAAATCAATAAAGAACAGAATAAATTAATTGAAACAATAAGAGAACGAAACGGAGTTGCTACTTGTGATTATTCTAATTTGGGAATGAAGGTACTTGCAATGGCAGTTCCTTCTCTTATATTTGAATCATTTAGCTTAGTAAAAGCACTTACTATGAAATATCCAAAGAGGTTTATTCAAAGATCTACTAAATCGGGTGCAATCAACTTCTTAAATAATATAGTTAGACAAGAAAATACAAATGACCCAATGGTAATTAATAAGAAATTTCTAAGCAGTGATTATGATTTTAAAAGATTACAACGTTCAATATTGGTTGCTAATGAATTAAACATGTTTTGTGGAAGCACAAATCAGTTTATGGGACTTTCCCAGCGCATGTTTATGAATGAATCTGAACTAAGAAGTATGCTTTCATCCAAGAAGAATGTTAAAAACTTTATTAAGGAAGTTGAACGTGTTGAAAAATCAATGTTAGGACAATTAGCAACTGGTGAATCAGTTTTGAAAAAAACTATACCATTTTTTATTTTACCAAGTAAAAATGGTACATTTGTACAACATAATCTTTATAAAAAAACAGATTGGGATAATGGAAAACATTTTAGTAACGTTGATAATTTATATAGCAGGGGGGAGCAAAAAATAGGTAAGAATCAAATATTATCATTGGCCTTCTAAGTTCCTTCTATGTTCCTTCTAAATTCTTCAGATCAATTGTAACACCCATCGATCATCCAACAACAATTCATTGATTTATTTATTATGTATTATATTTCGTATTTGTTTTTATTTTCATGCAAGGGTACTAATTTATATTGACGTTGATATCTAATCCATTTTTCTAGTTCAATAAATAAATAACTTACCAATGCTAACAAAATTACTCGTCCCCATGAGGCCAAAGAGACTGGGGCCGTATGAAATAGTTTATTCATTATTGGCAAGTAAACAAATGCAAATTGAAAAATAAACATTAGACTTACACCACCAAGCAGCCATCTATTGCTTAATACTCCCATTGCAAGCATGGACCTTGTTAGGGAACGACAATTTAACAAATAAGCAGTTTGTACTACGATAAATACGTTTACTGCTACAGTTCTGGCGGCCTCTAAAGAGGCCCCATAATATAATTCAAACTTGTAAAGTCCAAAAGAGCCTGTTACTAAAAATAAAGAAATAATCACTATTCTAAATATTAATTCATTTGTTAAAATCGGAGTATCTGGTTTTCTTGGGTGACGTTGCATGATGTTTGCGCTTTTACTTTCGAAGGCCAAAGTTAATCCTAGAAGTATGGCCGATGTAGTATTGATCCACAAAATTTGTACTGGCAAAAGTGGTAGAGAGGCCACATTAAAAATTATCGCTAACAGTACTACTAAACCTTGACCAAGATTTGTAGGTATTGTCCAACTTATAAATTTAATAAGATTATCAAAGACACATCGACCTTCTTCAACGGCAGCTTCAATGGATGCAAAATTATCATCGGTAAGAACCATGTCCGCAGCCTCCTTGGACACTTCCGTTCCTGTTATTCCCATGGCCACACCAATATTTGCTTGTTTCAATGCTGGGGCATCATTAACTCCATCGCCGGTCATTGCGACAATATGCTTGCGCTGTTGAAGTGCCTTTACCAGTTTGAGTTTTTGTTCAGGAGTAACTCGAGCAAAGACAGTGGTCTTTTCCGCTACCTCAGGGAATTCATCATCTTTCAATTTAGCAAGTTCTTTTCCTGTAATTGCGATAGGTGTTGTATCGCTAAGCCCGACTTCTTGTGCGATTTTAGAAGCGGTCAATAATTGGTCCCCTGTAATCATCTTCACTTGAATACCAGCAGACCTACAGGCCCTTACTGCTTTTTTTGCCTCCTCTCTTGGTGGATCAATCATTGCTTGCAGGCCAAGAAAGCTAAAACCACCACTCTCAATATCTGGGATAGAAATAGTTAATTTATCCAACGGGTATTCTTTGCGAGCAAATGCCAATACTCGCAAACCTTGTTTGGCCATATTTTGAGAAGCAATTTTGATGGCCTCAGGATTAAAATCAAAAGATTTTGGATTATCGCTTAAAGCACGATCACAGATTGGAAGTAAGGCCGACAGCGACCCTTTAAGATAAACCACGTTACTTTGCTTGTCTTTAATTCGGTGTAAAGTGGCCATATATTGATTTTCTGATTCAAAGGGAACGCTATCGATGCGAGGATATTTTTCTAATTCACGCTTTTCTTCAAGACCAAGTTTCAGGGATGCTGTGATCAATGCCCCTTCAGTTGGATCACCTTCTACTTGATAGGTTTCATTCTTATTATCATTCTTGTTATCATTTTCTTTTACAATTTTTGAATCATTACAAAGTAAACCGGCCCGTAAACATTCAATGGCCTCGTGATGGAGAGGAGAAGTGTTTCCGTTTAAAAGAGCACTTCCTATAGGTGCATACCCTACTCCTGTTACCTTATATTCTATTCCACTTGACCAAATAAATTGCACTGTCATTTGATTTTCTGTCAATGTTCCAGTCTTATCAGAACAAATAACTGTCGTGCTACCTAGAGTTTCTACCGCCGGTAATTTTCGGATTATGGCCCGACGCTTGGCCATGCGGTTTACTCCAATTGCTAAAGTAATAGTAACTGCCGCAGGTAATGCTTCTGGAATTGCTGCCACTGAGAGTGCAACTGCCGCCATAAAAACATCGACAATATTTTGTCCGTGAATAATTCCTACAATAAAAGTTATAAGGGCAAAGGCAATTATAATATAAAGGAGCAGATTGCTAAATTTAGCAATTTTTTTTGTAAGAGGGGTATCATGAGATTCAGCGGTAGCAATGGACTTTGATATTTTCCCCATCTCTGTTTTATCACCAGTGGCAATAACCACTCCAGTACCTTGTCCATAGGTGACCAAGGAAGACGCATAAAGCATATTTGTTCTATCTGCCAGTAATACATCCTCATCCAAAATTACATTTTGTTTTTGTACAGGTAAGGATTCACCAGTGAGAGCAGATTCATTCACCTGTAAATTTTTAGCAGAAATTAAACGTAAATCTGCAGGAACTTTGTCGCCAGAAGATAATAAGACAATATCTCCAGAAACAAGCAAAGTGGATGAAATGCGTCTTTTCTCTCCATCTCTTAAAACCGATGCTTCACTGCTTAAGCTTTTGGCCAAAGATTCTATAGCTTTTGTTGCCTTGATCTCTTGAATAAAACCAATGATGGCATTTATTAACACTACTAAAAAAATTACTAGAGCATCCGTCCACTTACCCAAAATAGCAGAAGCAGTACCTGATAATATTAGAATGTAGACTAATGGTTGATGGAATTGAGATAAGAAGATTATTGCAAGACTTTGTTTCTTTTGTGCAGTAATTTCATTTGCACCAAATTTGTTGATTCTGTCATCTGCATCTTTTTGTTTAAGTCCAACATCTAAATTTGTGGCATACTCTTCAATTATTTTTTCCAGAGGCAGATGATGCCATTTTTCATTGGATAAATTGTTCATGATCAAAATCTCTTTATTTTTATTGTCGTTCATTATGTTTAATGTTTCTTATGTTTAATGTTTCTTATGCTCTAAATGCAACACCCACTCTGTTATAGCTAAAAGCAAAGTAGAAAATAAGAATACTACATGAATTATAATTTGCCACTTTACTAGTTCTACATCTTTTTGAGAAATGTTAATAAATGTTTTAAGCAGGTGTACAGCAGATATCCCAACTAGAGCACCCGCCAATTTAACTTTCAAAGTTCCGGCATTTATTTTATCAAGCCAATCTGGTCTATCCTCGTGGCCAGAAATATTTAAACGGCTAACAAAAGTAGAATATCCTCCAATGATAACCATGTTTAAAAGGTTAGCAACCATTACAATATCAACAAGAGTTAATACTCCCATTAATAAGAATTCCTCTGTGATTGTATTTATATTAACCGCCAAATGAACAAGCTCTACTATGAACTTATATGCATACAAAACACCAGCAATTACCAGACCCGCATACATTGGTGCTTGAAACCATCTTGATGTAAAGATAAATATTTCCAAAAACGTTTCTATTTTTTTTCGCATAAGTATTCTCTAGTTTATATTTATATTTATGTTTATGTTTATGTTTATGTTTATATTACAGACTTATTAAGTCATATTTATTATGACTTAGTAACTTATATTGCTCAAATAGATAATAGTATTGATTACTATATCTAAATACGATACAAAGCTAAGGGAAGCTAAAGGGGAGCTAAGGGAAAGCTAAGGGTAGGAGGTTTTTATGAATCCTTGGATCAATTATCATCATCTTTTTTATTTTAAAACAGTCGCCGAGGAAGGAACAGTTTCAAAGGCCGCAGAAAAACTTAGAATAGGTCAGCCGACTCTTAGTGCACAACTTAAGCAATTTGAAGATACAATTGGAATCGAACTCTTTGAGCGTCATCACAAAAAATTTATTTTGACGGAGCAAGGAAAAGTAGCACTTGAATATGCTAAAAATATATTCAAGATAGGTCATGAAATGTACGAAGTGTTGCATGACCGACTAATACCCAACAAACCCACTCTACATTTAGGGGCATTAGATAGCATTTCTAAACATATCATTTTACAACTTGTTAAGACCGCCTTTAAGGTATCTCCGTGTCAGATCACTTTGTCGGAAGGAAAATCAGATGAGCTGCTTAGAGGGTTATTAGTACACAAAATAGATCTTGTATTAACAAATTTCCTTCCAATTGGTAATGATGCAAAAGAAATCTTTCCCCGAAGGATATCAAAAAAGAATATTGCATTTTTTGCGGCCCCTAAATTTCGGGCATTCAAAAAAGGTTTTCCTCATTCAATTTCTGGACGACCGCTAGTACTTCCTACTTACGATAGTAAATTGAGATACGACTTAGACTATTGGGCCAAACTTCAAGGTGTGGAGTTAAATATAATAACTGAAAGTCAGGATATTTCTGTTAATAAATTAATCGCTATCGACGGACTAGGACTTATTCCAACGGCAGCACATACAGTAACCAAAGAGATATTATCTGGCGAGCTTATTGAAATAGGTCAACTTCAAGGCGTTCATGAAGAGCTTTATTTACTTTCTGTACAAAGAAAAATACCCAACATTATTGCTACTAAATTAGTGGACTCCTTTAAAATATAGATAAAAAGTATACAAAAGCATTTATTTATCTATTTTATCAATTCAAATTTTTCCCTTAATCTTTAATCTTACATACATCTTACATACATAAAGATAAAAACATACATAAAGATAAAAAACAAATTCATAGAATCAATAGATATCGCAAGATATTGCAAAATATCGCAAGATATCTCAAGATATCGCAAAAAATTATCTCGATCTTGTTGGTGCTATGATGGAAATTGAGGAAAATACTAATAAAAATGCATTCTAATCTTGCAACTTTCTTAAAAAAATATGATTTTAGTTTTTTTATATTAATGGTTTTAATATTTGTAATTGGAGTATTAAATCTATATTCGGCCACTCATGCTATCTCTGATAAACAAGTAGATGGTCTTTATAAAACACAAATGACCTACTTTGCACTTGCAACTTGTATTGGAATATTTGCGAGCTTTGTTAAAAGCAAGACACTTTTTCGCTACTCATACCTAATTTATATTATTAATGTTGTTTTAGTTATAATGGTATTAATTATTGGAGTAAAAGTTTTAGGTGCAAGAAGATGGCTTGATTTGGGAATAATAAGATTTCAACCATCAGAAATAATGAAATTGTCTTTAGTATTGATGTTAGGCAGATGGTATAGCGCAAGAGATCCAGAAACAGATATTGGCCTTAAAGAAATGATTTTACCCTCTATTTTTGTAATTATCCCTTCGATTATAGTTATTATTCAACCAGATTTAGGAACGGGAATTATATTACTTTTGGTATTTTTTTCTATAACATTTTATCGAAGATTAAAATGGAAACCAATTATCATCATTGGAATATTAGTATCAGTTGGTAGCATCTTTATGTATCAGTTTGGATTAAAAGATTATCAAAAACAAAGAGTAATAACTTTTTTTGATCCTTGGGAAGATGTTAAAGGTTATGGATATAATGCCATTCAATCGGAGATAGCTATAGGTTCTGGACAAATTTTTGGAAAAGGTTTTAAAAAATCATCTCAGGCCAGTTTAAGTTATCTTCCAGAAAATCACACTGATTTTGCATTCTCGGTATTTAATGAGGAACATGGAATATTTGGTTCAATTATTTTGATAGGACTCTACATAGCTCTCTTCATGAGATTTATCTGGCTATCGATAGCGGCAACAAATTTCTATGATTCAGTAATTGTTATAGGACTTATGTCTATTTTTTTCTGGCATACATTTATTAACATGTCGATGACCACAGGACTACTACCTATTGTAGGAATTCCTCTACCCTTAATTTCCTATGGTGGATCAAGTTTAATTACTTTTGGACTCTGCTGTGGAATTGCAACCTCAATAAGTAATTCCAGAAAACTATTTTGATTTTATTTTTTTATTTTATTGACTGGCCAATTTACTGTATTTAAATGGAGAAATAGCTCGTTCAAAGATGCCTTGAGTGTAAGCTATAGTCATCCCATAATTTGTAATTGGAATTTTATATTTGTTGGCCGCTAACATGCGGTTTAATATTTGCTTTCTCGTAAACATGCAACCACCACATTGAATTAATAATGAATAGTCAGTAAATGGTTTGCTTGGTTCATCAAAGGACGCCACCACCTCGTAATTTATTTTTTTTCCTGTAAATTTATCTATCCATTTAGGAATTTTAATTCTTGCAATATCATCTCCAATAACATGATGAGAACATGATTCCATTATTAAAACATTTTGCTTTTCTTTTAAATTTGAAATTGCAAATGTGCCTTTAATAAAGGTATCAAAGTCACCTTTTAATCTAGCATACAAAATACTAAAACTTGTTAAAGCAATATCTTTAGGAACTATAGCATCCACTTTGGCGAATGCCTGACTATCAGTCACTACTAGTTTAGGAAGTAGCTGATCACCAGAAGAAGCATTACATTTTTTAAAAAATAGCGCTAACTCACTTTCTTTTAATGTTACAACTATACAATTATTATCTAAAGCATCCCTTAAGGTTTGCATTTGTGGCAAAATCATTCTTCCTTTAGGTGCTTCTAAATCAATGGGAGTTACAAGAAGTACTACATCTCCAGCATTAATTAAATCTCCAATTATAGTTGGATTATTAAATGTTGATTTTGGAAGTGCCTTATGAATTACATTTATTAATTCTGCTTTATTACTGTTATTATAATCAAACCCTTTAATACTATCAAAATCATAAATCTCAAGGTCATCTAACTTATATTGAGCAAGCATTTGTTGGCGAAGATCACTACTTATTTTACATATATCTGCCTTATTGTGAATTATAATAAAGGGAGTATTGTGCTCACTTAAAAGAGCTACAACCTCTCTCTCGTGGTTATCAAAATTATTATTAGCTATCACTATGATTGCTAAATCAATCATTTCAATAACTTTCTTACTGGCCAAAACTCGCAAATTTCCAACTTCACCATAATCATCAATACCGGCAGTATCAATTAAAACAATTGCACCACACTGCCCTAATTCAATTTGTTTTTTAACTGGATCAGTAGTTGTTCCTGCATGTTTAGAAACAATAGAGACTTTCTGATCACTTAAAGCATTTATAAAAGAACTTTTCCCTACATTCCTTTTTCCAAAAATTCCTATATGAGGAATATGGCACTTATTTTTTATATTCATATTATGAATCACCCCTGCCTTTATCTATTTAAGAAATGATTTGAATCACCCCAAGTATTATATTTTATATTTAGATTATTTTGTTTGCACTCACTGTTTATTCGAGTAAGTGCATCTTCGGTATAAATTTTAGGTTTGTTTTGATATAAAAAATAATTTTCTCTGTATTGCTCGCTGGTAAAATTTGGCATAACTACATTTGCTCCCGCTAAAAGGCCTAATCTTCTACCCTCACTGTTAATAGCACTAAGTGCAGTTGTAGATGCAATATTTATATCTTTCATAATAATTCTTAAAACAGCTATCGCATTTATAGCGGTATTTAATCGCTTTTCTAATGACCAATTTTTCTTCCTAAATTTCTCAGCTAACTCAGCTAACTCCTCCATCTCACACCCCCCATACATATCATACAATGGAGTTTTCTGATGTTCTATGTAAGGTCCCATTCCTACCATATCAATATTATATTTTTTTAAGAACAATAAATCATCTGCAATATCACTATAAGTTTGTGTTGGTAACCCAATCATAAAACCTGAACCGACTTGAAATCCCACACTCCTTAAATCTTTTATTGCTTTTAAACGATGAGCATAAGAATGCAAATTATTATTAGGGTGAATTTTATTATATAAATTTTCATTGCTAGTTTCAAATCGTAGTAAATAGCGCTGGCAGCCGGCCTTAAACCATCGCTTATAAACTTCAAAAGTTTGTTCCCCACATGAAAGGGTTACTCGAAATTTATTATTAAATGTTTTAGCAATAGTAATTAAAATCTCTTCGATATTTTTTACAAATTCGTTACTAGATCTTTCTCCTGATTGAATTACAAGTGAAGTGATGTTGGCATCAAGGACCTTTTGGGAAATTTTTAAAACTTCTTCAATCGGCAATGTATAGCGATCATACTCTTTGTTGCTAGATCTAATTCCGCAATAGTAACAATCTTTTTGACATACATTTGAGTACTCTATCAAGGCCCTTAAATAAACGTTATTTCCTACACACTTTTTCCTAATAGCATTCGCATGTTTAAAGAGTGCATTTTGCTCTTGTGACCCAAAAGGAAATTTTAATGCTTCAACGATATCAGCATTACTACTAAAACCATTATTAATTTTAGTAGTAAATATCTCTTGTTCCATTTGCAATCTCTTGTAATTTTATTTTTAAATTATTTTTAAATGTTAATGATTCACCCATAATATTACTTTCAATTATTTCACTAATTACTTTTTCTCCTCTGAACTTTAAATCATTATCAGCAAAATCTTCTAGATATTCTTTAAAGGTAAACATTGCATTGGGAGTACAATGTTTATGAATAAGCCCTGGTTTTGCTAACTCCATGAAATCAGCACCAACTCTTCCCATTCTATAGCAACCTGTACAGAATGAAGGAATGTATCCATCACTCACAATGTCTTTAATTACTTCTAATATCGATCGCTTATCAGAAAGTGAAAATTGTTCTTCTTTTTCCTCGACGTTTGAAGTGTATCCTCCTGGATTGGTTTTTGATCCCGCCGAAATTTGGGAAATACCTAAATCAAGTGCATCTTTTCTTAAAGTTCCACTCTCTCTTGTACTAAGAATAAGTCCAGTATAAGGAACTGCTAAACGAAGTACTGCTATAATTTTTTTAAATATTTCATCACTTACTGGGTACGGTGGATTCATACTTACTTCTGAACCAAAGGCGGGTTCAATGCGAGGTACGCTTAGAGTGTGAGGACCAACAGCAAAATTTTTTTCTAAGTATTCAACATGTTTTAAGAGTGCTAAAATTTCAAATCTATAATCATAAAGACCAAACAAAATTCCCATTCCTAAATCATGAATTCCTCCAGCAAGAGCTCTGTCCATTGCTTGTAAGCGATACTGATAATTTGATTTGTGCCCTCGCAGATGATTTTGCTTATATGTTTCTTGATGATAGGTCTCTTGAAAAATTTGATATGTGCCTATTTTACATTCCCCTAATTTCTTAAAACCTTCCATTGAAAGGGGTGCCATATTTACATTAATTCTTCTAATGCTTCCTTTATCGGTTGTAACTGAATAAACACTAGCAATTGATTCAAGCATATAATCTAGGCCTTGCTCACTATTATCTTCGGCGGCCACAAGCAATAGTCTTTTATGACCATCATTAATTAAATGTTTTGTTTCAGTAATAATTTCTTTTTGAGAAAGTTTTTTGCGATGAAGATTTGTATTGCTACTTCTAAAAGCACAATACAGACATTCATTGTAACAAATATTGGAAATGTAAAGTGGAGCAAAGAGCACAATTCTTTTACCATAAATTGTATCCTTTACTTCTTTGGCCGTATTATAAAGCTCTCCTATTAAATCATTATCTTTTAATTGCAATAAGCTTAATACTTGCTCAGGAGTAATACCATTTAACTCTTTGGCCTTAGCAAATATTTCCTCTATGTAGTTTCTATCATTTTGAAAATTTTTATCACAACTACTATTAATTTTTTTAAAAATTTCACTTTCATTAATTATGCCTGTTTTTACATTCATGTTCATTTCTACATACCTTCACCTTCAAGTATCAAAGTAAATTTACTACCAAAATCTATTTGACTCTCTAAACTAACATGCCCATTATAATGTTTTAATATCTTTTTTAAGATTGATAATCCGAGACCACTTCCAGTTATATTTTTTGTTTTTTCATTTTTTATTCTGGAAAATTCATTAAATAATTTTTGCTGATCATCTTCACTTATTCCAATACCTGTATCAGCACATTTGATATATAATTTATTTATTTTTTTATCACCTTCGTTTATATTTTCGTCTTTTCTTATTGAGAAATTAACTTCACCTTCATCTTTATTATATTTAATAGCATTACTAAGTAGATTATTAATTAAAATTTCAATATCAGTTTTATCCGCATTAACAGTTATATTTTTATCAATTACATATTTAATTTTTATTTTTCTTTTCTGGACCAAACCTATATTTAATTCTAAAATATTTAAAAACAAATCATGTAAATTTATTTTTTCAACTTTTCTCTTTCTACTACCGGCCTCAATCTGAGTTAAATCTAATAAATCCATAATAAGCTTTCGCATATCTTGTATTCTTATTTTTGAACGAGAAATAATATTTAAATAATTATTTATATTTTCACCTAAATATTTTTCTTCCATTAAATTTAAATAACTTTCAACTGCATTGATGGGAGATTTTAATTCATGGGCCAAAACCGAAATAAATTCGAATCGAATTTTCTTTTTCTCTTTTTCAAAGTAAAAGATAATCTATGGCCTTTTTAATTGAAGCTTTAATTTCTGAGGGACCAAAAGGTTTAATTATAAAATCAAAAGCACCATTTTTAGTTGCTTCTATGGTTAAGGAAATGTCCGAATAAGCAGTTATCATTATTGGAATTTTGATTTGTAGGTTTGATTCAGTGTTATTTATTAGATTTAAAATATCAATGCCGCTGCCATCTGGTAAAAGATAATCAATGATATAGATATCAAAATTTTTATTTTGGTTAACTTCAATAAATTTTTCTAAATTACTAGCAGTCTCTATTTCAAAAGATATTTTTTGATCAAAATCATGCACATCAAGTATAAAATTTTGTAAAACCCGTTTAATACCAACACGAATACCCTCTTCATCGTCAATTATTAAAACTTTAATGATTCGTTTATTATCATTCTTATTAGTATTCATATTCGTATTCGTATTCGTATGTTCAACTATTTATAAAAAATAATTTAAAAAGGCCTCGACTAAAATTTACAGTGGAGTAATGTAAAAATAGCAAAATGTATGAACCTTAAACATTTAGCACTAACAAAAACTTAAATTTTAATCAAGGCCCTAAGAACGCTAAAACATTTATTACTTTTTAAATTTAATAAATGTTTTTTACGCCTTGTACATTAATTTTATTTTTGGATAAATTAAGTAAACGATCAACCTCAGATATAAGTTTCTGAGGAATAATTGGCTTTTCTACAAATTCATCAACTGGCAAAAATTGGCCATCTTTTTCTTTATTAAATTTAAAATTTGATTTTTGATTAATTGATGAAAGCATAAGTATCGGAACATGCTTTAATTTCTCATCTTGTCTTATCTTGTAAGCTGCATGAAAACCATCCGTCTCATCATCCATCATTACATCTAAAACTATTAAATCTGGACTAAACTCTTTAGCTTTTTCATAACCATCGTTACCACTGCCAGCACATTTAATAGTGTGTCCTTTAGTTTTTAAAATTGTAGAACATGTTTCTAATACATCTAATTCGTCATCAATACATAAAATCTTTGCCATAAAAAAACCTCCAATAAAAGCAGTTTAATTGCTAAGGGCCTGTGAAATAATAAGTTATACCCTCTCTCTGGTAATATAATGAGTATGCAGTAGTTCATGGGAAATATGTCCCAATGGTTTCCCTAAAAATTCTTTATATAATTTTTGAATATCTGGATTGTCATGAGACTTTCGATATTGTTTGGATTCATCTTCTTTATATAATGCTTTAATACGCTTTTCTCTAATTTTATTATCAGTAAATCTTGGCTGTCCTCCACCACCAATGCAGCCACCTGGACAAGTCATTACCTCAATAAAATGATAAGATAAATCTCCCTTACGAATGCTCTCTAATAACTCCTTAGCATTTTCAAGCCCGTGAACTACCGCCACTTTTAATGTTGCTCCCTCTAGAAATTTCCAATCACCTTTACAAGCATTTAATGGCAAAGCTGCTTCTTTTATTCCTTTTAATCCCGCCACATCTGTTAAATGCAGATTTTTTAAAGGTAGTTCAGTACCAGTTACAATTTCATAAGCAGTTCTTATGGCCGCTTCCATAACCCCACCAGTGTTACCAAAAATATCGGCAGCACCCGTAGAAAGTCCAAGTGGAGAATTCATTTGGGAATCTATTAAAGAATTAAAATCAATTGATGATTGCTTAATCATCTTTGCTAATTCCCGAGTTGTTAAAACATAATCTACATCTTGATATCCACTAGAATTCATCTCTTCTCTACGTGCCTCAAATTTCTTAGCAGTACAAGGCATGATAGATACGACGATCATATCTTTGGGATCAACATTTATTTTTTTAGCGTAGTATGTTTTTGCTAAGGCCCCAAACATTTGTTGGGGAGATTTACAAGTTGAAAGATTTTTTAAAAAACTTGGATAAAAATGTTCCATATATAAAATCCAACCAGGAGAACAACTTGTAAACATCGGTAAGGCCACATCTTTTTTATTCTCAACTAAACTGTTTTTCAAGCGAGTAAGTAACTCAGTTCCTTCCTCAATAATAGTTAAATCAGCGGCAAAGTTGGTATCAAAAACAGCATCAAAACCTAGGGCGCGTAAAGCACTCGTCATCTTACCAGTAACTAATGTTCCAGCAGTATTTCCAAACTCTTCCCCTAATGCCGCCCTAATGGCCGGAGCTGTTTGAACTACTACAAATTTCTTTGGATCTTCTAAAACACTTAAAACTTTTTCGATATCATTTTTTTCGCCTATGGCGCCAACTGGACAAATGGCCGCACACTGACCACATTGAACACAAGTAACTTCACTCATATTAGATGCAAATGCTGGCGCAATTTGAGTTTTAAAACCTCTAAATTGAGGAGCAAGGGCCGCCACACCTTGTACGTTTGAACAAACTTCTACACAACGTCTGCAATGAACACATTTAGCAGAATCTCTGGTTAGGCCCCAAGTAGAATCATCAATTTTTCCCTCTTTCTTTTCACCCTTAAAAGTGATCTCCGTTACTCCATACTCTTCCGCCAATGCTTTTAATTCACAATTATCTTTTCTAGAACAAGTTAAGCACTCACCATTATGCTCAGATAAAAGTAATTCTATAACCGCTTTTCTATGCTTTCGTACAGAGCGACCTTTGGTATCAATAACCATATTTTGCTCTATAGGAGTAGAACAAGCAGCAACTGGATCTTTATAACCTTTTACTTCAACTAAACATACTCTGCATGCACCCATGGGTTTTTTTCCCTCCAGGTGACAAAGTGTGGGAATATGAATTTTATGTTTCTTGGCCACATCTAAGATTGTTAATCCATCGTCTACTTCAAGTCTCTGATCATTTATTGTTATATTTAACATATTTTAAAACCTCCAAAATTCTTTAGAAATATTTACAAAATACTTAGCATATTATTTTGCACAGGCATGATTGCCAATATTGCCCAAATTCTTACCATAATCACAACGTAAACATCTCTTCGACTGTTCTATTGCTTCACTTTCACTATAAGTTAGTTCTACCTCAGCAAAAGAATTTTTTCTTTTATCGATAGATAATTTTGGTGCCTCAGCTCTCTCCACCATTATGGGATCTGCATCTGGATCAAATTGAACATTGTTTTTCTTTTCTACTCTCCAGAAGGGATCTGCTTTATGATTTATATGCTTATCAATGGCAACCGCTGCTTTCTCACCATCAGCAATGGCCTCAACCACTGAAGCTGGCCCTCGAACCATATCACCACCACTAAAAATCCAATCAACAGAAGTTTTAGATGAGGTTTTATCAACTTTTACAAACCCTGATCTATTAAGATCAATTTTATATTGATCAAATAGTCCTTTGCTATCTAAGCGCTGACTTATGGCCACAATTACTTGGTCAGCATTAACAACGACTCTTTCGTAAGTTTCTTTGTGTCCTTTTCTTCCACTACTATCAAACTCAGCACTCTCCATTAAAGCACATTTTAAAGCAGCTACTCTTCCAGCTTTAGAAATCATTTCTATGGGTGCATTCATAGTTTTAATTTGAATGCCTTCATCAATGGCATCATGAATCTCTTGTTCATATGCAGGCATATCTTCTTGGCCTCTTCGATAAACTACGGTTACGTTTTTGGCCCCCAATCTTTTTGCAACTCTTGCAGAGTCAATGGCCGCATTACCACCACCTATTACTACTACCTCTTGGCCTACTTCAACCTTTTCATTTAAATTATAACTTTTTAAGAAATCTAAAGCGTACGTAACACCTTTTAAATCGCTTCCAGGAATATTTAATCCTACTGATTGGGGAGCTCCTATGGCCATAAATACTGCTTCATAACTTTCTTCTCGCAAACTTTGCAGTGTAAAATCAACACCTAATTTTTTATTAAGATGTAATTTTACTCCTATCTCTTCAATCATGGTTATTTCTTTATTTAAAACATCTCGAGGAAGCCTATACTGAGGAATCGCTTGCACCATCATTCCTCCTGCCTTTTTCTCAGCTTCAAAGACATCAGGGCGATATCCCAGTCTGGCCAAAAAATACGCACAAGACATTCCAGCAGGCCCTGCACCTATAATTGCAATTTTTCTCTTAGAGTTTGCTTTATTATCTCTAATTTCTGGTAATTGAATATTTTTTTCTTGATCCACCATAAAGCGTTTTACTTCTCTTACAGAAACTGCAGAATCAAGCATCTCTCTTCTACATTTTGTTTCACAAGGATGAAAACATACTCGCGCACATGCCGCTGCAAAAGGATTTCTGTTTCTATGTAATTTTAAAGCATCGTCATAACATTTTTCTTTTACCAGAGAGACGAAACCAGGAATATCCACTGCTGCAGGACAAGCACTCTGGCAAGCGGCCCTAGTTAAACCAAAGCAAACACCAGTAGAACATTTTTTCTCTCTAATATGTTCATCGTATTCATGTCTAAAATATCTAATTGTTGAAAGTACTGGGTTAGCAGCAGTTTTACCTAGGCCACATAAAGCTGTTTTTTGAATTGTACTACCTAATTCAATTAATCTTTCAACATCACCTTCTTCACCTGTACCATTGCAAATTCTATCTAATATCTCTAGTAATCTTTTGGTTCCTACTCTACAAGGAGTACACTTTCCACAAGACTCTTCTTGTACAAACTCCATAAAGAATCTGGCCACATCTACCATACAACTATTTTCATCCATGACAATTAATCCACCAGACCCCATGATGGCACCTAATTCTACAAGAGATTCATAATCTAATTTTACATTTAAGTGCTCTTTTGGAATACAACCACCTGATGGTCCACCAATTTGAGCGGCCTTAAATTTTTTACCTTTAGGAATTCCTCCCCCAATATCATAAATTAATTCGCCTAAAGAAAGACCAATGGGAATTTCAACAAGCCCACAATTATTAATGGCACCCCCAAGAGCAAAAACTTTTGTGCCTTTACTTTTTTGGGTACCAAAAGAAGCGTACCAATCAGCTCCATTTAAAATAATTCTTGCAACACTGGCATAGGTCTCAACGTTGTTAAGTAAGGTGGGAGCATCCCACAGACCTTTAATGGCAGGAAATGGTGGGCGAGGTCTGGGTTCACCCCTTTTTCCCTCAATAGAATTCATTAGCGCAGTCTCTTCACCACAAACAAATGCACCTGAACCCATTCTGATTTCTAAATCAAAAGAAAATTTTGATGCTAAAATATTTTCACCAAGCAGCCCATATTTACGGGCATCATCGATTGCTTTTTGTAAACGCTCAACCGCCAATGGATATTCAGCGCGCACATAAACGTATCCACGGTTTGAGGAAATTGCATATCCTGCTATAATCATACCTTCCACCACACTGTGGGGATCACCTTCTAAAACTCCCCTATCCATGAATGCGCCTGGGTCTCCCTCATCAGCATTACAAACAACATTTTTATTGTTTCCCTTTGCTTTAGCGGCAAACTCCCACTTAAGACCAGTTAAAAATCCACCACCACCTCGGCCGCGAAGTCCTGATTTTTTCATCTCAGAGATTACGCTTTCACTTGTACTGTTACTTATTACTTTTGATAATGCTTGATAGCCATCCATTGCAATATACTCTTCAATACTTAATGGATTAATCACCCCACAATTTTGAAGAGCTATCTTTTTTTGTAATTTAAAGTATTCAATATTTTTACAATGTGCCTCGGATATCTCTTTTCCCTCTTTAATTTCTTTCCTTAGCAAACGTTCAACTAGTTTACCTTCTAATAAGTGCTGAACAATAATTTCTTCAACATCACTGGCGCTTACATTTTGATAGAAAACATCATCAGGGGTAATTCTTATTACTGGTCCATCAGAACATGGGCCCATACAACCAGTACCTACTACTTTTGCTTTATTTTGAAGATTATATTTTTTTAATCCTTCTTCAAAAGCAGTAACAATTTTTTCTGAACCAGATGCTAGGCAACCACCACCAATACAAACTAAAATATCTCTTTTTTCTATTTTGCTTTTGGCGCTTAACTCTTCTTCTCTAAAACGCAAATCTAGCGTTTTTTTATATTCATTTTTAATACTATCTAAATCACTTTGTTTTTTTATTTTCATCACCATGGTCTTATTCTCCCCTTATCTCTACTACATTGTCGTTGGCATTTTGCTTGTCAAATTGTTGATCTTCTAAAATATCTTCTTTCTGTCGATATTGTTTTAGGATGGCAGATATTTGAGAAGTTTTAACTCTCTGATGGACTTCATCGTTTATGGTTATAACTGGTGCTAAACCACAAGCGCCAAAACATCTTGCTATATCTAAACTAAAAACTTTATCTTCAGTCGTTTGACCTACTTCAATTTTTAATTGTTTTTGAAATTCATCTACCAATTGTTTTCCACCTCTCACGTAGCAAGCAGTACCAAGGCATACTCTAACTAAATATTTTCCTCTAGGAACAGTGGAAAAGAAAGAGTAGAAACTAACAACACCTGCTACTTCGCTGTATGATTTTTTGAAAGCACTAGCAATGTGCTTTATTACATGTTTTGGTAGGTAACCAAATAGACCTTGGGCCACTTGTAAAGCAGGAATAAGTCCGCCTGGTTTTTGCTTATATTCTATAAGAAATTCATCTAACTTTTTAAATAAGCGGTTAACTTTTTCAGTATCAGTAAGATTTTTTTCTTCCAGACACTCTTTATTTGTACATGAGCAATGACTTTTATGGGCGCTACTTGTGACCTTTAAGTCACTATCGATCATCTGGGAAAAAATCTTTTGTGCTAACCCTTTACTCACAATTTCATCAAAATCAACAGGTTTATGGCCCAAGTTATTTTTTTCATTTGTAGTAACTGCTAATTTATTTATCCATTGAGGTAAAATTTTTGAATCTTTGTTTATATTAGCATAAGATTCAATCTTGCCCTTTTTAGAAACAAAAGCATTAAAAAGAATATCTAGTATCTCTTTGTCTGCGAAAGGTTTAACCGCATAATATAAAATCTTTTGTGATCTATATTTTTCTTCCCATCTGGAGTCTGCATCCGCCAATACTACCACTTTTACATTAGGGAATTCTTCATTTAAGCGTCTAACAGCATTAGCACCTTCAGCTGCATAAGAAAGTGTGTCTATAAAAATAACTGCATTTTCAAATGACATTAAAGAAATAGTATTTGTTAATATGTTTATATCTTTTAATACAAATACTTTAAGACCTAGTTTAGTCAGTTGCTGACGTTTTTCATTTAATCTTTGCTTATCTGATATGGCCAATATTACCTTTCTAACTTTCGCTTCTCTTAAATCATTTTCAAGATTATCTGCCTTTATTTTTACTAATTCACCTTCTCCACATGGGTCTTCCCATAGCAAATGAAGTGAATCTTTATTTATTTTTTTATTTACTTCGACAATCCTACCACTAACCGGCGAATGAATTACTTGATCCTCTTTTTTTCCTTTAATAAAGGCCAATGGCAAACCTCTAGATACTAGGGATCCTACTATTGGCATTTTAAATGAAATTACGTTTTCATT
>JADGAM010000020.1:36547-38758 GCA_015232015.1 Oligoflexia bacterium
GTTGCTACCTCTACTCCTAGATCAGAACTTGTCAGGAATAAAGTTCCTCTATTATTTTTAAGACATTTTCTAGTAACTTCTAAAAGTTCAGCAGGGGAAAATGGTTTTCTAACATAATCAAAAACACCTAGCCGAGAAGTAGCATAAAAATTTTCTTCAGTTGCATGTCCAGTAATAATAATCACAGGAAGATCTTTTGAAGTGGTTCTTAATTTCTTTAAGAAATCAACTCCACTCATCTCTTTCATTTTAATATCTAAGAGAATAAGATCAAAGATCTCTTTTTCTAAAAGCTTAAAAGCTTCAATAGCACTACTATAATAAATTGTTTCATGCCCATCTTGTGTTAAAATACGTTTACAACTACTACCAACAATCTCTTCATCGTCAACGATCAAGATTTTACCCTTTACATCCATAAATTTATCTCCAATAAAAATTTTGCATAAAAAGTGTATTTAATTTTTATATGAGCAAAATTCGTACCAAGAAAGTTTTTATATATAATGGGTGTGCTTGCTGATCTTTATTAGCTAAATATCAGCGAAATGTAGATAAAAGTGGAAAACTATAATATGTGATGAGTATAACTTACATTCTGAGTTAAGTATGATTAATACATACACTGTATAGTCTAACTATACAGTGACAGTGCATTTTAATTTTATTTTAATTTTACTCTTCGTTTGTTTTAACGTTGATATGATATTTTTTGATTATTGCATGAAGATTAGTTCGTTGAATTCCAAGTATTCTGGCCGCCAAAGATACATTACCATTTGCACGTTCTAAATTTTGGATAATGAAATTTTTTTCTAACTCTTTAATTGTATCGTCTTGAACCTTATGCTTATAGGTTTTAAACTCTTCCCAATTGGCGGTAATATTATTACTATTATTGATCTTATCTGCAAACAATACATTTGATGTGACTAAATTGTTTGACCCCATTTCTTTTGGAAGATGTTTTAATTCTATTCTTTCATCATCAATTAAAATAGTTAACCGCTCGACTGTATTTTTTAACTCTCTAACATTTCCGGGCCAAGAATACTCACAAAATTTATTTAATGCTTCTTCACTGAAAGCTTTTACCAAAACATTGTTATTCTTATTCTTAAAGTAAGTTAAAAAAGCATTGGCCAAATATGGAATATCTTCTTTGCGTTCTCTTAGTGGTGGAATATTTATAGGAACTACATTTAAGCGATAAAAGAGATCTTCTCTAAAGGTTCCATCTTTTATCATATCTGATAAATCCTTATTGGTGGCGGCAATCAATCTGATATCTACATAACGTTCTTTAATATCCCCAACCTTTCTTACATTTTTTTTTTCAAGAACTCGCAAAAGTGTACTTTGAATCTCTTGACCGATATTTGAAATCTCATCGAGAAAAAGTGAACCATTACCTGCTACTTCAAACAATCCTAATTTAGTTGAAATTGCACCTGTGAAAGAGCCTTTAACATGGCCAAATAATTCTGAGGCCAATAGCGTGGGGGTTAAGGCACTACAATCACAGGCCATAAAAGGAAAGTCTTTACGAGGACTACAATTGTGTATGGCCCTGGCTACCATTTCTTTTCCTGTCCCACTCTCCCCAGTAATTAAAATTGTTCCTTCACTTTGAGCAACTCGTTCTATAAGAGAAAACATCTGCTTCATTCGGCCGCTAATTCCTATAAGCCCATGAAAATTTTCTACATACAATTTATTACTTTTTCCTTGCTCAAGCTTTAGAGACCTTCTCTCTAAAATTGCAGACTTTCTTAAAGTATTTATGATGCTTTTATTAACTTCATCCGGAGTAAATGGTTTGCTTAAATAATCGAATGCTCCTAATTTAATGGCCGATACTGCTGCAGGAATTGTTGAGTAACCAGTAATTATAATTACCTCTAAATCTAAATCATTATTTTTTATTTCTCTTAGAAGATCAATTCCATCAATATCAGGCATAATTACATCTAATAACAAAATATCATATTCCCCACTTAATGCTTTTTTTCTTCCTTCTTTAGGGTCTTGGCAGAAATAAAATTTTTCACATTTATGCTCTAAAATTCTTTTATAGCTAATACCTACAATCTCTTCGTCATCAACTACTAAAATTTTACATTTACTTAGCAATTCTTTATCAGTCATATCATTGTATTGCAATTTTTTCATTCGAATCACTCTCTCTTGCAGTTGGAAAATTAATTATAA
>JADGAM010000210.1 GCA_015232015.1 Oligoflexia bacterium
CTTGAACACCTCCTTGTTTATATCATGAAGGTAATTTGTTCAATAAGCCCTACTAGATCATGCTTTTGAACTGCTCCTGCTTGATTAAATAACAAAATGCCATCTCTATATGCCATTAGAGTAGGAATTGATCTAATATTAAATGCGGCTGATAAATCTTCTTCTGTTTCCGTGTTTACTTTTCCGAACACCACATCAGGGTTTTCTTCGGCGGTCTCCTCAAATACTGGTGCAAACATTTTACATGGACCACACCAATCGGCCCAAAAATCTAATATAACAATTTCATTTTTTTCGACAACATCATTAAAATTTTTTTCTGTTACTTCAATTACTTTCATAAATTCACCATTTCCTATAAAATAACGTTTTTATTTTTCTTCTCCATTACTACTTTCTTCAATTAAATGCTTCAAAGTGAGTGGACTTTCTTGAAGACGAAAGGCCTTTAATCCTAATTCTCTTAAAATATTTACTCCTTCAGTGGCCGCTTGACATATTCTTCCTCTACAAAATAAATAGTAAATTTTATTCTTTGAAAATGTTTGCGCCCTACTTAAAAGTTGTTCTAATGGTATTGTTAGTGCTCCCTCTACAGATGAATATTTTGATTCATACGCATCCCTGACATCTAATAAAATTGCTTTTTTATTTCTTATTTCCTCTAGAATTATAGGAATATCTTTTTGATTTTTAATCTCCTCCTCTGTAATTTGATTACTACTATGAAGGTAATCATTTGATATGTGTTCTGCTAAATCAAAAAGATTTTCGATGAAAAAAGCAATTTGTTTATCTTTTAAACTGTATATTCTGGACAATTTATCTTTGCGAACAGACACCAATCCATTCTTATACAGACGACGTAGGTGCTGAGAGGTGTTGGCGATTGCTTCTCCTGAAAGTTCGGCCAGCACCTCGACCGATCTAGGTGCTTGTGAAAGTAATTGTAAAATCTTCAATCGGGACTTCTGCCCAATAGAAGAGGCAAGTATCGCCACGATTTCCAATAATTTTTCAGTGTTTTCTAATAAAATTTTTCTTTTCATGTAATATACTATTCAATATAATACTTGAATAGTCAAGAAAAAAATTAAACTTTTTTTTAAGCAAGGAACTATCTTTTCAAGAAATAGTAGGAAAAAATTGCGTTTTCTCTGAGTTTTTATATGAGTAGTTTATGAGTTCTAAAATAGAGCCTAATTTGTTGCAAAAAAATTATTCTGTTCAAGGAATGAGTTGTGCTTCCTGTGCATCTAATATTCAAAACAAACTTAGCAATCTAAATGGTGTTATTGTTGCTGAGGTTAATTTTCCAAATAAATCACTACGAGTAGAATTTGATTCAAATGTTATAACAGAAAAAGATATTCAACTTAAAGTAAAGTCATTGGGCTATGATCTTTCTAAAACAATTGATATAAATTTTATTTCTTCGATTAATCATAATCAAGAAAATGAATGGAATAAGCAATATAGAAAATTAAAGATAAATACGTTATCAGCAATCTTTCTTTCAATTCCCATAGTAATCATGAGTATGTTTTTACATGAAGCTCCAGTATACTCTAAATGGTTACAATTAATTTTGGCCAGTATAGTACTTTTTGTTTTTGGTCGTTCATTTTTTATTAATGCTTTCAAACAAACAATTCATTTATCAGCCAATATGGATTCACTTGTTGCTTTAAGCACGGGGATTGCATTTTTTTACAGTATGTTTAACACCATTTATCCAACCTTTCTTTTATCAAGAGGACTTACTCCGCATATCTATTATGAAGCAGCAGTAGTAATTATTAGCTTTATATTACTCGGTCGTACCCTTGAAGAAAAGGCAAAATCAAAAACATCTTCGGCGATAAGAAAGCTTATCAATCTAACTCCTCATGAAGTGACAAGAATTCAAAATGGTGTTGAAAAAAAAATCAAATTAGATGAAATTTTAATTTCAGACAAACTACTTATAAAACCAGGAGAAAGAATTGCCGTTGATGGAACTATCGAATCAGGTGAATCATTCATAGATGAAAGCGCAATGAGTGGTGAGTCCACCCCCGTAAAGAAAAAAATGGGACAAAAAGTTTTTGCAGGAACTTTAAATCAGAATGGAAGCTTCATATTGGTTGCAGAAAAATTAGGAGCAGATACAAATTTAGGTAAGATTATTAAACTTGTTCAAGAGGCACAATCCAGCAAGGCCCCGGTTCAAAAAATTGTTGACAAAATCGCACTAATATTTGTTCCAACAATTTTAGTAATTTCAATATTAACCTTCATAGGATGGTCTTTATTGGGTGGGGAAAAGTATATAACTCAAGGACTAATGGCGATGATCACCGTTTTAATTATCGCCTGTCCGTGTGCTTTAGGACTGGCCACTCCAACTGCAATAATGGTTGGCATTGGCAAAGGTGCTGAACAAGGAATATTAATTAAAAATGCTGAAGGGTTGGAACTGATTAGAAAAGTTGATACAATAATTTTTGATAAAACAGGAACGCTTACAATAGGGAAACCTGAAATTTCTAATATTATCTGGACCCTTAAAGAAACTTCTTCTGAAGAGATATCTCGCTATAAATCCATTATCTACGAAATAGAAAAAAAGTCTGAACATCCTCTGGCCAGTGCTATAGTAGATTATTTTGAAAAAGAAAGAGACCAAAAAAAAGAAAATATAAAACCCGTTAACGTTAACGAGTTTAACAATATTCCAGGAGCTGGAGTATCTGCAAATTTCCAGAATAAAAATTATGTTGTTGGCAATAAAAAAATTCTAGCTTCAAGAAATATTAATCTTGTTGATGTTGTTGATGGTAAAATCATCAAAGAAATAGAGTCAGTAAACTCTTCTAATAAATCTATTGTTTATTTTGCGGATGATAATAAAGTTTTGGCCATTATATTTATTTCTGATCAGCTTAAGCCCTCTGCTAAAAATGCGATAGCTATACTTAAAGAGATGGGAATTACACCCTACCTTTTAACAGGAGATAACAAGAATATTGCAGAAACTATTGCTTCTGAACTTGCAATTAACAATTATCAAGCGGAAGTATCGCCACTTGAAAAATTTGAATTTGTACGAAAACTAAAACAAAAAAATAAAATAGTGGCGATGGTTGGTGATGGAATAAATGATTCGTTGGCCCTAGCTGAGGCCGATGTTAGTATAGCAATGGGAAAAGGCTCTGATATAGCAATTGATGTTGCTCAAATGACTCTTTTGTCTTCTGATCTTTTGAAAATTCCGGAAGCAATTAAATTGTCTAAGAAGACTGTGGCAACTATAAAACAAAATCTTTTTTGGGCCTTCATCTATAACATTTTGGCCGTACCCATCGCTGCTGGAATATTATATCCCGTATGGCCTATTCAAATTAATCCCATGATTGCAGGAGCAACCATGGCGTTTAGTTCAGTTTCAGTGGTATTAAACTCACTTCGATTAAAGATAAGTTTATGAATGAGATTAATATTTATATAGATGCAAGCTTTAACAAAACATATCAGAAAGGTGTTGCTGGGTTTTTTATATTTACAACTACTAGCTCACATCAAAATAATGATATCTATTCTGCCATTAATGAAATGAATGTTATTCATGAAATTAATAATATCAGAATGGAATTAATAAGCTTTATATTAGCTCTAGAATATTTTAATAAGATGGAAAAAGTTAATAGAGATAATTTAGTGCTTAATGTTTTTACTGATTGTCAAAACATTCACTCTCTTACAAAAAGAAGAATGACATTAGAAACAACAAATTTTATCAGCAAAGGTAGTGGAAAGATATTATCCAATGCAGATCTCTATAAAACCATTTACTCGCTATGTGACCTTCTACAACCGCAAATTATATTAGTGAAAGGACACTCTCCGAGTAGAGATAAGGATGAAAATTTTATTCTTAAAAATTTTAGTTTACTTGATAAAATGGTTCGACATAAATTAAGAAATATTATTAACAAATAAGACATTTTTTATTGTAAATTTTTATTGGTGATTTTTATTGGAGCAATAGCATATGAAAGAACACTCTTTTTTTTTAGAGGAAAATGAATATATAGAATTATGCGATCTTTTAAAAAAATTAGGTTTGTGTGAAAATGGAGGAGAAGCAAAAAATGTTATTGCCGGTGGTGCAGTTTTAGTTGACGACAATGTAGAAACAAGAAAGCGTTGTAAAATCAAACGAGGACAATTCGTAAAATATAAAGGACAAGTGATTAAGGTTGTTTGATTGTTAACAAGATGATGACACCTACTAATTAGTTTTGTTTAATAATTTTGTTAGTTCTCTATCTAAAGCATTTGCAAATTTTACCTTATCGTTTTGATTTAGTGGTGAAGGTCCACCTTGAATGAGTCCACCATCACGCAGTTCTTGTAATAAATTACGAGTGGCCAATACTTCCCCTACGTTATCTTCTGTATAAACATTTCCTCTGGGATTTAATACTACAATTTTCTTGGCAACAAGAGCGGCGGCCAAAGGTATATCGGCAGTAACTACCAAATCACCAAGAATAATATTATTAAGAATGTAATTATCTGCCTCATCAATATTTTTTTTCACAATCACAAGTGAGATTAAAGGAGAAAGTGGTATGGACATGTTGGAATTAGCAACAAGAGTGACAGAAATATTTAATCTAGAAGAAGTTTTAAAAATCAACTCCTTTACTATCTTAGGGCATGCGTCTGCATCTATCCAAATTTTCATTATTGTTTGTACCTATATTATTATTTATTATTTACATTAAGTCGATAGTAGTTCCTTTTTTCCGTAAAGAAAATGACTTCCTAATGGCCCGTCAAAAATAATTGCTCGTTTTTCTCTCGGACTATCTAATTTTTATGCAACGTTAGGGTTTATACTCTTTAAAATTATCTCCAACAAAAATTGGATTATTTTCTTTTAGTTTTAAATCAATTTTAGAATCATTAAAAATCATTTTATTTCTTAAGTTGCAAAAATAAATGGCCTGCTCCTGAGGAGAAGGAATTTTCTTGTTTATATCGTACATGGTAACCGGATCTTTTAAATGGCCATCTTTCCAAAGATGATAAAAGTAAAGTTTCTGAGGTTTTTTATCGTAATATTTGCTTCTTAAATTTTCATAAATTAAAGCAATACTGTTTACAGTAATTGGGCCAATTCCATAAATAAAAAAGACTTTATTAAAACTTTTTAATTCTATTAATTCTGCAATCTTTTTTGAAAATAAGTTAATTACGAATTCAATTGCTTTAATATTTTCCTTATGTTTTCTACTATTCATTATTTCTTTTTCAGTTAGTTTCTTTTCATCTTCAAAATCCGTGATATCAATATTAATAGCATGTACAGTTGGTATATCTTTACAAACAACACTACATTCCGTAAATTTCCTTCTTGAGTTTTTCTGATCTAAACAATTGTCATAAATATTTTGTGCTTTTTTCTTTAATCCAGTTACTTCACTATATACTGGATCATCTCCAGGAATTGCATACTTGTATTCTAGAGATCTCCCATTAGTTAGTTTGCTCTCAGTAAGTGCTTTTTTAAATATGGGATCAAAAGACATATATTTAATATTTTTACACTCTTTTATTGTAGATATGAATGGTGGAATCTTTTGAGACTCTTCGTCACCTGGTCCAATTGATAGCACTAAACAATCTGTTGAATCATATTTTGTTTTTTCCCATTCATCTTCTATAATAATAGTTTCAAAGTAAATATCTGCTGCTATTTCTTTTTCGTTTTTTTGAAGATTTTCTTTTAACTTCATTAATCTAATTAAAAATCTTTTTGAATCTGAAAATAAAATAAGTTTTCGCCCATACTCTTTCAAAATTTTATAATCAAAAGTTAATGCATCAAACTCCTTACATTCAGGATTAGAGGAGTTTTTCGTTACATATTCATTCCAATTTTCTGCAAGAAGCTGTTCCTCTGTTAATATTTCAGCATGACTCGAATTAGTAAAAATGGGTAAATATAATATATTTAAACTGATACATATAATATAACATGATATCCATTTAACTTTTTTCATAAAATCTTTTTTTTCACACTTATTACTATATGTTGTTTGATTAATGTCGGTTAATAGATGGTCTAATTTTAACGTTTTTTTATCTCATACATGGTTTATAGGTATTATCATCTAATAATTTTTCAATATCATCAGCATTTCCTCGTGCTCCAAAGGACAAACAAGAATAAATTTGTGCAAGATTTTTTCTAACTAGAGATTGCTCTTTATTTGATAAACAAGGAATTGTTTTACTACAAATAGGACAATAATAATCATCATCACTACCCTTACCACTGGCACTTGTACACATTGTTAGTGATTTAGTAAGATCAATTTGCTCTGGGATTTCATGCCCAAACTTCGCTGTAGTGGCGAGAATTCTTGTTACATTCTCATCTTCATTTAATTTTCCCTTCATTTGAACAACAGCATTTCTTATCTCTTGTAGCGCTTCGCAATCCTCTTCTGATAACTCTTTATCTGATTTATATAATTTTACATTAAGTGCTCTATATAAACTATCTCCACTTATTAAACTTTTACTTACCATTTTATTTAATTGTTTCTGAGTTAAAAAATTCTTTAATTTTTCATCTAATTTACATTTTAATGGAACAGAAGTCGCAGGTTGTTTTGTTTCTTTATTAATTATCTCACTAATTATTTTATAGTCATCTAAAAGTTTTTTATCCTCACCTATTTTAAATTTAAATGTTCGATTTAAATATTCATCTCTTGTTTTCATCAAATCTGCAGTTGGAATAGGAAAAACTACTTTTTTTTCTCTTTGTATTTTTGCTAACCAAGAAGCATATTTTATCAAAGATTCTTTTCTTATTTGCTCACAAGTAGCAACATCAGCACTACCATCACAACTTCTTAAATCAAAGGTCTCCGACTTTTCATTTGTTCCATCGTAACATTTATAAGTATCATTTATGGGATTAAGTCCGAAAAATGCTTCATCTCCATGTTGAAGAAGGGAGTTTTTGTTTTCAGAATTTTCTTGCCAGAACTTATTTATTTTTGAAATTACATTTTCGGTATGAGTAGTAAAAAATCCTTTATTTTTATCATGAAGAATTTCTGAACTAAAATCTGCATCTGGTTGAGCAATCACAACCAAATCCGTATCTGCAGTTACCGGGGCCAGATTATTGGTTAATACTTTTGCAACATTAACATCGTTACATCCTGCAATTTTTGTTCCTGTAATTTGCCTTTTTTCATTTCTTGTATAAACTACACATTTAGTTACCCCGTCTTCTTCTACTACTATGTTTTCCAATTAGAGTTGATAAGAAGTGTTCCTCCCTCCTTAATTCCCTCTAAAATATCATAGCGACCAATAAATGCTTGATTATGGCAAGCAATGAAATCCGCATTGTTTACGAGATATGTTGAT
>JADGAM010000211.1 GCA_015232015.1 Oligoflexia bacterium
ACTGCTACTGCCTTAGATACTGTTGCTAATAATATTATACAACTTTCTGGTCTTGGTTCAAGTCCAGGCAAGGTCACGGGTATCGCACGTGTAGTGATTGATCCCTCTGAAGTTAGTTCTTTAGATAATAACCAGATTCTTGTTGCAAGAGAGACTGATCCTGGTTGGCTTTTTTTAATGCTTTCCTCGAAAGGAATAGTTGTTGAGAGAGGAAGTATGCTATCGCATACTGCAATTACGGGAAGAAAATTTGGAATACCAACTGTAGTATCAGTAGCAGCAGCAACTAATATAATTAAAGATGGAATGAGAATTGAAATTGATGGCAGTTCAGGGTTAGTTACCGTTTTAGGATATGACCATGAATAAGACCAATCAAATGATGCCTCTTTTTATGACTATCGTAGGTTGTATTCTAGTGGCATATAAAATTTTTCCTTTGTTTTTAAATATGGCCGACCAAGATAAAAGTGATTTGCTTTTAATGCTGCTTGCTTTTATATCAGTTTATGTTTCATGGATGATATATGAATTGCGAATAACTAAAAATGAAATAAAAAAATCTTCTGAAAATTTTGATAACCATACTATGGAAGTGGCGGCGATAATTAAAATTTCATTACTCATCTCTTTGTTTTGTGGTCAACCACACACTAGTTGGCCGCAAGTAATAATAGGAATTTTTACAGCGATAAGTGGTATTTTAATTCGTTGTTTAGCTATTCATAAAATTGGCAATCTTTATAGTCATCGAATTAGAGTTCCGGAAAAGCTTATTATAGCAGGAGCATACAAGTTTATTAGGCATCCAGCATATCTAGGAACGGCCATTGCACACACCGGTTTTGTAATCGCTTTTTTAAACTTTTACTCGTTAATACTACTAGCAGCTTGGTATTTTGTTATCTGGCTTAGAGTGACTACGGAGGAAAGAGTAAGTCAACAAACTCAGATATATCAGGATTATTCTGCTAAAGTAAAATACAAATTATTGCCATTTATATGGTAGGGATAGGGAGAAAATAAATATATGTCTTCTTTACAAAATTTACAAAATTTACAAAAAAAAGTTCCTCTTCTAATATCAGTGATTTTTTCCTTATCAATAGTTGCTGCTACAGTTTACAGATTATATAATAGTGATCGTTTTCAAACCCCTGTAGTTGGTGTTTTTTTAATTTTTTTATATCTTGTTTGGCTGCTAATTGAATCAAGAGTTGCTATTACGGAATTAAAAAAGGATTCTACCAATATTGATAAAGGAACTCTTGAAATGTATGCTTTTGGTAGATTTGCTACGGTAATGGCCTCTTTGATTGTGGCGCCATCAATAACCTTGAATTTAGTAGAGCATCTTATTTGCTTAGCGCTTTTTGTATGTGGAATTATTTTTAGATTATATGCAATTAACATCCTGGGAAAATTTTATTCCCACAGAGTTCGTATAACTAACGATCATAAAATAATTTCACATGGCCCTTACTCTTTCATTCGTCATCCAGCATATATAGGAATGATCGTAGGTCATTTAGGATTTGTCTTATTTTTTTTCAATTGGGTTGCGCTATCTATATATCTATGCTTTTTTATTCCCACTATTATTCACAGAATTCTCGTTGAGGAAAAAATATTGTTTATGCTACCAGGGTATAAAGAGTATGCAACAAAAAGGAAGCGTATTATTCCATTTGTATGGTAGTAACTAACTTATAGGATTATCTATGAATGAAGTTATATTATTAGGACCTACTGGTCTTGTTGGTAGAAATGTTTTAATTCAATCGTTGCAGTCGCCTTGGATAAAACATATTACTACACTTTCTCGTAATCCTGAAAATATTCCTTTAAAGGAGTATATGAAAGGTGAAAAAAATAATGAGATGGCCGAGACTGCAAAGATAAGAAAGATAAGAATAGTAAAAGGATGTCTAGAAAATTTACCAGCAGAACTTTTTTCTAAAAATAATGATCATGTAGTTATACATTTTGCATCTAAGCAAATCGCCACCAACTCTCAAGATCTTTCGTCAAATATTAAAAATATTGAGAATATTTTTCGCTTTTTAGATGAACGAACAAAACTATTTGTTTTTGGTAGTTCTATGTCAGTATATGGACAAGGAGAACAGATCTCAATTAAAGAAGATGCCCCTTTGAAACCACAAACTATACTTGCAAAGAATAGAGTGGAATGTGAAAATTTAATACATCAATTGGCCACCCAAAAAAAGATACCTTACGTGATATTTCGTCCACGATTTATAATTGGTAAAGGAGATTTTTACACTATTCCTAAGTGGATTAAAATGGTTAAAAATAAAGTATATATTGGTTCTGGAAAACAATCTTTTGGAGTTATTTCTGCCGAAGATTACGCTGCAATTGTTTTGGCCATCGCCAAAACATATCTATGTACAAACGAGAATAGATCTTTCATTTATAATATCGCATATGAAAAAGCATTAAGTTACTCAGATATCTGGACAACAATCTCTTCTTCCCTGAATATTAAAAGTAATCCAATAATAAAGCTGCCAATAAATAAAGTAATAATAAATCTATTAAACGTCTTACATTTTTTTTCGATAGAGAGTAGTACTGTTACAAAAATGGAATTAATGGCACTTTCCCACTCAGGATCGATAGAAGCATTAAAAAAAAATATTGGTAGTGAAATAATTGGCCAGTCTGCAAAACAAAAACTTTCAGAGATTTTATCGGCGCTTTAATTTAATATTTCTTAAAGACTCTAAAGACTTTAAAGTCTTCAGATAAATTAGACTAAGACTAACTGTTGAAAAAAATATATTACAAAGTTAATTTTAATTACTATTAATAAGTGTTGAAACATAAATAAAGGAAATAAATTAATTATGAAGCTTTTAAAATTATTATTGTTATCCCTCTTATCTTTTTTATCTATCTTACCTTTTTTGTCTTTTTCAGCTTTGGCCATTGATTGTAGAACAAACGAGCTAAATAATTTAATTAGCTCTCATCTTTCTAGATATACGGTTGGCAATGCTAAACATGTTGAACTGACAAATTGTAGCTTAGATGCTTCAGGAGAACAGGCAATAATTAGAATGGATATCCATGCCCGTTCAAAAGATCAAACTACTATAAGATTAGGCCTCGCGCGAATAACAAAAACACTTTATGATGTGTCCTCAACCCTTAAATTAGTTTTTATTTTAGATGAGCATTCATGTACTGTTTCTCTCGCAGAAGAGCATACTGATTTCCATTCTCAAGGTGTTATTTCTTCTATTGTTAGAGGAATTTTAGAAATAGGAAAACCTGAGATAAGGCAAAGAATAAGGGAATCAATAAATAATGTTCTTCAAAAGAGAGGGCCATATTGGACACAATTTTGTATGTAAGCAATTATAAAACAAATAAAAGCATGAATTATTTTATTATCTTGAATTACACAAGGAGAGTAAGATTATGAGTATGAGTTCTATTCGACAATTGACAAAGATTTCACTTTTTTATTTATCTCTATTTTTGTTTGTTGTGGTAATGCTAAATACAACAGCTAAACTTAACATATTAAATGCTCAAGAGAATGGTAAGGCCGATATTGTATGCAATACTGTAGATGGATGTGTTTATAACCTTAATGTTTCTGATTTGTGTTCAAAAACATTTGGCATATTAAACTCCATTACGGGAAAAATAACTATTTCAGCAGAAGAAATAAAACTGATATTTAGAAATCTTCCAGCAGAGAATGCTTCTTTTTCTTATGATTTTAATACTACTGTGATGGCAAATCTGAGCACCCTTTATTGAAAGATTACGGCCTTTGTGAATAAAAGGTAATTGGCCAGGTCCCTAGTAAATTTTAATTATTGTTTTTCTACAGGTGCTTCTTGTAAATAAGTACTGATATGTTCATGCAATTCTTTGTTGTTTATAAATTCAGGAAGATTTTTTGGCACTTCCTTTTTAATATGATCTTTAAATTTAGGTCCCATAATATTTCTAAGGCATCCTAACATCTGAGGAGGGGCGATAATGGACAGAGAATTAAACTTATGTTCATCTCTTGCTTTAGTTAAAAAATCTATTAGTTCATGAGAAAAGACATCTATTTCATGTTTATGAATATCTGAGTTTTCGCCAAAAATAGCTCTTTTTTCACTATCACTTCCTTTGTATAATCCTGGTCTATCTGTTACCAAATCTCGATTTTGTGTTCTACCTGCTGGATGCTCTAATCTTTTTACTAACGAAAATTCATCTGGAATCCCATTATGCATATGATATTCTAGTATTTGAGCATAACTACTATTAGCAACTAATACCCATGATCTTGCTATGACCATAGTGACCTCCTTCTTGATGAGATACTATTGATGAGGTACTCTTGATGAGGTGAAATTTTCTTTTGATTTATTATAATACATTTATATTAAAATTTATCTAAGATAAAATTAGATGTATATTTAACTTAGACAATACCTAATTATTCTTAGTTTTACAGTGCCATCTCTTCCAAGAAATGCATAAATAAGTTATATTCTTTTATTTATCAAGTTACTTATGAATTATGTGATTGATTAATTAATTAATCAATCAATTAATTAGTTGATCAATTACTGAGGATGTAATTTTTTATGAAAATAACAAAAAGAGTACTACTTTTTTTCATGTGTATTTTAATATCATTTAAAGTTTTTACTCCTGCATTTGCAGATTATCCATCAAGATCTTCACTTACTCTTTCACCATTTTTCGGTGGATATCTTTTTAACAAAGAACAACATTTGCAAAATAACGTAAGACCATTTTATGGATTAAGAGTCGGAGGAAATTTTAGTCAGAATCTAGGTATAGAGGCCATGTTTGGCAATATTGATTCTACCTCAAGTGATTTTGGTAATCAGGAAATTAATATTTTTCGTTATGGTCTAGAGGCCATCATTCGTTTCATGCCCAATAAACCTTTTATGCCTTTTATAGCTCTCGGTGGGGGAGGAATAACTTATGATAACCCTAATGGAATAGAAAACCGTTCTAAAGGCCTTGTAGACTATGGTGTAGGTTTTTTAGTGGGACTAAGTGATAGAGCTTATATAAGGACCGATTTACGTCATATAGTGCTTATGAATACAGATGAGGACAAAGACAATTTTGAGGGTACTTTTGGTCTAGCATTTGTACTTGGAGGGGATAAAAAAGTTGAAGAGAAGAAGGAGGCGCCAGCGACCCCTGCACCTGTTGTAGTTGCACCGGACGTAGTTTCCACTCATCCTTCAAATGGTACAAAAGGAGTTGGTACAAACATTAGTATTAGCGCAAATTTTAATGTTGCTTTAGACCCTACTAGTGTTACACCACAAACATTTGTTTTAAAACATGGAACAATTTTAGTACCAGGTACACTTGCCTCATCTGCTGAAACAATAACATTTACTCCTAATCAGGAACTTAATCACAACACTACTTACATTGCAACAGCAACTATTGGAATTCAAGGAATTAACGGTGTCCCACTAGAAAAAGATTACCAGTGGAGTTTTACAACTTCTGCTATTGTAGAAAAAAAATCAGAAGTGGCGTTGGTCCTTCTTGATGATGCTTATTTTAGTTTAGATAAGTCTTCACGTACAAAATCTCTTCTTAATAAAAAAGGAAAGAATATTTTAAAAAATAATATTCAAATCATGAAAGATAATCCACAAGTTAAAATTAACATAATAGGATACACTTCTTCTAAAGGCACAAAAAATCTAAGAAAACTCAGTATCAAGAGGGCCAATGCTGTTCGAAACTATCTAGTAGAAGAGTCTGGAATCTCTCAACAAAACTTAATTACTACTATGGAAAATGAGCAGGGGTCTTCGCGTGAATTTTTTGATAAAGTTGACTCTGAATTAAATACAAAAGATACAAAAGAGTCCACTAAAATTAAAGGCAAAAAAATATTATTTCAAATCACAGAAAAGTAGATTCATTAGTTTGAAGAGGTAAAAACGCCCAATACAATTGAAAGATATTTGTTGCTATGAGAATCCGCTCGTGAAGTTAAAATTATTGGAGAGCTGGCGCCTGTAACGATTGATCCAACTTTACAACTAGTAAGAGAGGTTAAAGTTTTATAGAGGTAATTTGCAGATTCAATATCATTACACATTATGATATCCGCCTTACCAGCTACGGGACTTTTAATCTTTTTTATTCTAGCACTTTCCTCATTTATAGCATTATCAATAGCAAGAGGACCATCAACAATACAATCAGTGATTTGGCCTCTTTCGCTCATCTTAGATAAAATTGCCGCATCAGTGGTTGCTGGCATTTTGATATTAATTTTTTCTACAGCACAAACAGCGGCCACCAATGGTTTATCCAGCTCTAAAAAATGAGCAATTGAAACTGCATTTTGAATAATTTTACTTTTCTCAATTACATCAGGAGCAATATTTATAGCAGCATCAGTAACTAAAAGAAGTTTTGGATATGTTGGAATTTCAAAAGCAGCAACATGAGATAATAAATTTCCATTATTATTCAGACCCTTCTCTTTATTTAAAATTGCATGCATAAATTTTGAAGTATCAAGAAGACCCTTCATTATGGCAGAAGCACGCTTTTCCCTAACAAGGGTGCAACCAATGGTAGCTGCCTTGTTTTGATCGGGTTCATTGATTATTTCAAAGTTACTAAGTGTAATGTTGTGTGCTCTTGCAATTTTTTCAATTTCACTCTGATTACCAATTAAAATTCCTGAAGCAATTCCATTTTCTTCTGCTTCTTTTATGGCCAGCAATACCTCTTCATCTTCAGCGGAAACCACCGCCACTTTTTTACGAGTGGCAGTTTTTATTTTTTTTGTGAGAGTTTCAAAGTTTGTGATCATTCTTTTATTTACCTGCTTTTATTTACCTGTTTACTTTAATTAGCGGTCTTAGAGGTAGTATACTCTTGTGCCAGTTTCTTTTGAATATCATTAGGAAGTGTAGTGTACTCAGTAAATTTAGTAGAAAATCCTGCTCGACCTTGAGTAATAGATTTTAATGATGTCGAATAACGATGTAACTCAGAAAGAGGAGTTTTTGCTTTAATTACTTGATAATTATTTTGAGTATCAATACCTAAAATTACAGAGCGTCTTCCTTGTAGATCGGCCATAACATCACCAACTAAATCTTCTGGAACAATAACTTCTAATTCATAAATTGGTTCAAGAAGAAGTGGATTTGCTTCTAAGAAAGCTTCTTTAAATGCCATTGCACCAGCAATCTTAAATGAAATTTCGTTTGAATCTACTGGGTGCATTTTTCCATCATATAAGATTACACAAACATCTCTGGCATATGAACCAGTAATAGGACCCTCTTCCATTTTTTCCATAATACCTTTTAATACTGCTGGAACAAAACGAGCATCAATAACACCACCAACGATGGCATTATAAAATATTAATT
>JADGAM010000212.1:0-5032 GCA_015232015.1 Oligoflexia bacterium
CCACTTGATTACAATAGTATTATAAAGATTGATTTCGATAAAGATTGATCCCGAGGAGAAATCAAGCGCTTTACGCAAAACCTCTTGGGATCACAGTTATACTAAAAGGAGAGATTTTATGAAATTTGTTAATACAAAAAAACACAATAAATTTTATTTTCCATTATGCTTTATTGCGGTCTCAATAGTGCTATTAAATGAATGTGTAATTTCACCATCCCATGCGATGATGGTAGCTAGAAAGAGAGCAGTAAAAGAAAAAGTTACAATGCCCATACCAGAGAAGGAAGAATCGTTATCGTTGCCAGTAGTGGCCTTAAGCGACGCTACAACTACCTCAACAAATGAACTCCCCAGTCATATATAAAATTACGCCATCAGCACCACCGTTGCCACCGAGTGAGCAAGTAACAAAAGAAGCGGAAGATGTCTTACCTCCTCCGTATATTGAGGATGATGTTACAGATGAGAGCATTTTAAAACCAGCGGTAATAGCAGCAGCAGCAGCAGTAGAAGTTACACCTCCAAAAGAAATCTCTAGAGAATGTACAAGGGATCCAGTTACCTTTGTATTGGGAAAAGATGGTTCATCACTAGCGGAGATAATTTTCTCAAAACAGTGGAAGAGATTTATGGAAGATACTTATGATGTAAAATTGGGCAAAATAAAAGTGAGTTACGATAAAGCGATAAAAAATGATGATGGAACTGTTACCTATATTAATCCTCGTATTAAGGTTGAAGGAGAGGATGTCACCTTTAGTCCATCAGTAGACAAGAATCTTTTGGCCAATCTTTTAGGTCATAGTAGTGCTAGCAAGATGAAACCATCGAAAACTACACTTTTTAAAAACTACAAAAACGTAAAAATTAAAGGGCCACAAGAGCTAGCTCTAGCTGAGAATGCAGAAAAGGAAGATAGTTATGTGCAATCAATTACCTGTAAAATAGACGATGCTGATGATTTTGAGAGATTAAAAATTGCTTCCAAAGAAATGGTCCAAGAAAAGCAAAGAAGGGATGATCAGAAGCGAGCGGAGGTACGAAAGTTATTAGAACAAGCGGCAGCTGCCAGAGAACAATCTGCAGAGATGACCGCAAAACAAAAGCAGATTAAAGCAGAGGAAGAACGAATGGAGGCGGAGTTGGCGAAGGCCAAGAGTGAAATTGCCAAAAGAGATAAAATGCAGCAGGAATTAAAAGCAGCAGAAGGGAGAAAGGCCAAATTAGCTCAAGAACAGATAGCAATCAAAGCGGCCCAAGATGAGGCAAGTGCTAGCATAGCTATGGTCCCAACTTTAATTGCTAAGGTAGAAGAGGCAATTGCAAAAATCTCTAAAGAACAAGAACAATCAGAAAAAGAGATTGCAGGTGCCAAGGATCTTTTGCTCGCACAATTAAAAAAATTAGAGCAAGCGGAACAAGCAAGAATGAAAAAAGTAATAATGATGGCAGATGATACTGCAACCGGCGAGATTAAAACAACAACTATGGAAGCAGTCTACACCCAAGTAAAGATCGGTGGAGAGATAGCATGGAAAGATCCTGAACCACGTGGATTAATATGGTTAGATACAATAAAAGTAGGAGTGGATCAATGGGAAGCAATAAATTATTGCAAGGAAGTGAATAAAAAATATTCTAACCTAGGTTACCAATGTCGTCTTCCAAGCAAAGAGGAATATGAACAACTGGGAAAAGACATGGGGTATGGTTCATCAAAAAGATACACTCCTCAAGTATTCTCAGATTTGAACCGTTGGTTTTGGTTGTCGTCGGTCTTTTCAAGCTTCTCCGGTGGCGCTTTCTTCTTCGATGGATCTTATGGCTACATCGGCTCCGACCTTATTAGCCATATTATTAGCCATAGCATCTCTGCTCGTTGCGTGTGTGACCGTTGATCGTGGTGATATTGGTTGTGCTTTGCAACCATTGATGATTCTCCTGCAACTTCGGCGGCCAAAAAATACCTCAGCATAGATAGATTTAATGTTTTTCCAAATCTACGAGGACGGGTAATTACAGATACTTCGGTGGAGGTATTATCAATAAACTCTTTAATAAATAAACTCTTATCCACAAAATTAAATTTTTGATTAATAATTTTTTAAAGTCACTATAACCTAGAGCTAATTTCATATTTTTCATATCCAAAAGTGTGAAGTATCGATTGCAATAATACTCGAAATAATTTTAACAGTATTTGTTTCAGATGCCTAGCCATTTAGATGATGACGATGCCTAACACACCACTTGGTAGTCAGTTAAAGCGCCACGGCCCGGCCAGAGGGATAAGAATACGTAAATGGTGGTGGTTCATCAACAATTAATTCCAGAGTAACTTTGTATGAAATAGCGAGAAATAGCGAGAAATAGTGAGAATAAAAAATAATCACTTTAATATTATATTGTTTTGGGAAATTTTTGACTTACTGATAAAATAATATATGTGAGTATGATTTTGAAATTTGTGAGTTAATTAATGGACCAAAAAGAAGAAGAAAATTCAAAAATAGTTGATGATTTTGAAGCATTGAAAAAAGATTTTTTAATTGCAGTAGAGTGTGCTGATATTGCCAAAATTTATTCTTTATCATCAAAAAATTTTGATTTAATAAATTTTCGTAATGACATTAGTGGAATTACTCCCTTAATTGCAGCAGTAAAAGCGCAAAAGATTGTGTCTGTAGAAACATTAATATTATTAGGTTCAGAATTTGATATAGTTGATAACAGAGGTTACACCCCTTTAATGTTGGCAACTGAGAGAGAAAATTTGGATATTGTAAAATTATTAACTATTAGTGGGGCCAATGCTAATTTAAAAAATGATATGGGAACTACGGCGCTAATTCTTGCAATAAAAAATAAAAAAATAGAAGTAGTAGACCATTTAGTTAATACAGGATCTGACTTAGAGATAAAAGATAATGAGGGTAATAGTGCTGCCTTTCATGCCGCCATTTGTATCCCTACGTATGAGAAGTTAGGGTTAACAAAATTATCTGCCCAAAAGAAAAGTACAGAGGAGAAAAAGAGAAAAAATGCACTTGGAGAAGCATTAACTACTTTGACCATGTCTATTTTATCTAAAGGATCAAGTAGCGAGGCCAAGGAAAAAGATTTACAAATATCTAATAAGTATGCTGCTTATAATGGAGCTGATTTTATAAAGGCCTTTGCTGATGCTGAAAATGGAGAGGTGGATGATGATACCTATATTCTTAATCCTGATTACAATGAAACACTTTCCACTGTTGTTGTAAAAGGTGGGCCAACAGAAACAGAAAAGAGATTAAATGATCTATTAACTATTCCCGGTCTTCCTGACCTTGAAGGAAACAGTGATAATGAAAATATTCTTATTAAGGGAGAGGAGAGTGAAAATCTGGATAACCGTGTTTTTGTTCGCGGGAGTGGAGAAGAAAATGAAAGTAATGATACTGTAGTTGTTATTGGTACAGCTAATGATACAGTTACTGATTCACCACTTGAACGACAGAAAATTTCATCTTTATCAGTAAGAGAGATTGATGATCAAAAAAAAGAAGAAGAACGAATTACTCAGTTAAAGAAAAATGCACATAAGAGAAATAAAGATGGGCAAACACTTTTAATGGTATTTGCACTGAAGGGAGATATAAAAAATTTTATAACTTTAGTGAACTTAGGTACAGATATAAATACTAAAGATTATAAAGGCTACACTTGTTTAATGTTGGCAGCACATAAGGGGCATTTGAATATTGTTGAAGAGTTGCTAAGTAGAGGGGTTGATATGGAAGTAAAAAACATTGCTGGATACAATACCTTGGCCATAGCTGTGATGAATGATCAAGTTCATATTGCTACATATTTACTTAACCGAGGTGCTAAAAAGGATATTATTTTTAAGAGATTAAATCTTTTAATGATTGCAGCATCTAAGGGAGCAATAAATTGTGTAAAGATATTAGTTGAACTCGGATTTAATCCCCTATTAAAAAATGCTGCCAATAAATCGGCCTGGGATTATGCTTTAATAAATAAGCACACGAATGTAGTAGAATTTTTTAAAAACCATCATGTTAGAAAACAAAAAGAAAATAAATAATGTAAGTAATAAATTATGAATGAATCAATTATAAAACATCCTCTATACAATTTAATCAATAGGAAAAAATATATTGTTTGCGATTTTTTAACAGATGTTCCTGAAGTGCCTCCTGATGAATTTGTGGAAAATATTAAAAACTTGATGTTGAGGCCAATTAATATTGTAGTTAATTGTTATAGGTTAAATAACTTATCAGATAAATGGATGAGTATTTTTTCAGTATTACACTATCAATTATTGGATCTTGATTCAAAATTAATTTTTCTCACTCCTACTAAAAATTTACAAAAGGTTTTTGAAAGAAATGAATTTAAATTCATAAAGACTTTACCGTCGTTATTAAGAGCAATTGAAGAACTGGAAATAGAAGGAGAAGAAGAGACAAAATTAAATTTCTTAAAAGCTTTTATATACGGTACAATTAGAACACTTTTTATTCAATCAAATACTCCCTCTTTTAGAAAAAAAGTATATTTAAAGAAGGCCACGGAAACCTCTTTTTCCAGTGAATGTTCTGGATATATGACAGTTTTTGGTGAAAATTTTTTTTATACAGTTGTTATTTCTTTTAATCGCTCAACAATTAGAAATGTAATTTCCTCAATGATAGGAAGTGAGTTACCAGATTCAGATAGTGATCTTATGGATGGTATTTGTGAATTAATGAATATTATTATGGGACAGACGAAATATGTTTTAGTTAAAAAAGGAAAGATAACAGACGCTGTTCCTATTGTTAATACGACAACACCTCGAGCGCAAATGATTAAAGATTATCCTGATACAGAAGTAAATTTTGACGGAAAACCTTACAAATTATTTGGAAGAGGAAATACTGTTGTAGTTCCATGTTCTTCTGTACAAGGAGATTTTTTTATAGAAGTATGGGTACCAAGAGAACATATAGATAAAGTGATGAAATCAATAGTTCACTAG
>JADGAM010000212.1:5046-7427 GCA_015232015.1 Oligoflexia bacterium
TTGAAATTTTCATCTATAGTTTTAGCTCCATCTAAAGAATTAATTAAGTTATAGTATTCTTCCTCGATTGCCTTAGCTCGTCCTATAAATAACATTCCCGCGGTTTGAAATAATGGAATTGATTTTTTTGCATTTGCTGGATAGTTAATACTAATATAGAAATTATTTGCTTTTGGGTTTATTGAGGTATCTAGTATTCTATTTTTTAATTTGTTTTCCATTTCGATAACGTCAAAACTAAACTTAAATATTTTATTTTGATTTTCTAGTATGGATATGGATGATTCAAATGGATTATCAAGTTCATTATCTTCAATTAGAGGTCTTTTTATTAAAATATAATTAATAAATTCACGCATATAATCTGGAATTTCTTTAATAGACAAGGAACATTCTTTTAATAATAATATTTCAATAAACTCTAAAATGAATTCATCGCCAAGTTTTGGATTCATGAGTAATGGTCCAATATTATTGCCACAAATGTAATATGGATCATATGATTCATTTAATTTTTGATTAATATTTAACTTTGGAAACACATTGTGAAATTTATTAGGCACATTCTCGATATACTCTCTAAAAATAGAGGTGATAGTAGTATAGGAAATTTTATAGTGGATGTTAATTAAATCTAAGATTGGATTAATTTGTAATGATTGAAGAATTAAGTGAGAACAAATAAAGGCCATGCCTTCAAGATGATCTTGAATATTGTAACTAAAACTTTGCAAAGCTATTTCCCAGTCTTGATCTAAAAATAATTTACTAGAAATAATATTAAATTCTTTTTTATTCCGATAGAAGTGGCTGTTGGGCAAAATATAGAGTGGATAAATTGAAACTTGAGAAACAGTTGTTCTAACTTTATTGTATCCATCATAAAAACTCTGCAGATTTTCTCCAGGAAGTCCCCAAATTAATTCTGCATAAGTACTAATATTTTTTTCTTTACACTTATCTATAAAATTTTCAATATTTTCTTCTTCACATTTTCTTTGGGACAAATTTAAAACATTTTTATTTGTACTTTGAAAAGACACTGAAAAAGGACAATCGATACCAGCACTTTGTAATATGTGAGCAATTTCAATTAAATTATCATTCTTGATTTTTGACCAACAAGTAATAAATCTTTTTGGATATCCATATTTTTTATTAGTATCTACAACATGTTTTACTAACTCTAAATCCTTTTTAAACATACCAAAATTAGAATCTGTAAGGTAAATTGAATTACCTTTTGATTTTCCTATGAGAGTTATCTCTTCTTTAGAACGTTCAAGAGCAAAATGTCTGATAATTTTCCCTCTAGATTTATCCGCCCATCCACCACAAAAAGCACATTGAAAAGCACATCCTCGAGTAGTTTCTAAAACTGAAACTGAAGAGCAGTCGCGACCTATAATATCAGTATCTAATATTCCATTAAAATATGGTGAAGGGATTTGATTTAAATCTGTAATTGCTTGGTTATTGCTATTTTCAATTAAATGATGATCTTTTAAAAATGATATTCCAGGAACATTCGTAAAATCACCATTATCAATTAATGACATTAACAAATTTTTAAATGTTTTTTCTCCTTCTCCATTTACAATTATATCAATTGAAGATTCCCTTGCTAAGATTTCATCTGCTCGATAAGAAACATGAGGACCACCAAATACTGTTAAAATATTTTTATTATATTCCTTTAATGTTTGAGCTAAATTTAAATTGAAATAATAGTTCCAACCATAATTTGAAAAACAAATTATTTCTGGAATTTCGGTTTTTGCAAAGTGAGATAATACAGAGATGATTGTATCTTTTGAATATAATGGATAAAGAGTTATATTGAAATTATCAGTTATTGCTTTAAATTGTTGAGCATAACTTTTAATATTTGCAATTCCTAGTGGTGTAAAATAGTAAGGCCGAAAACTTTTAGAAATAATAGTAACATTTTTCCTTTTCATTTAATAAATCCTTTCATAAATCCTTTCTTGTTTTATATTTAAGAATAAGGCAGTTTTATGGCATTGATATTAAAATCGTTGACCAAATTTTTTAAGGACCTACCGCCATCAATTAAATTGATTAACATTTTTTGATTAAAATTTTGGGGAGTAGTATGCGCCATTAATGAAAGCATAAATGCTGAATCATCAATATTTAGCAGGATATCTTGAGATAAAATGTTTTTTGCAAACCAATCAGTCTGTGTAAAAATTTCTGTAAATGATTTATTGTTTAAACCGTATCCAACGTCTAAAATTAATTCTTTAGGTAAAAGAGTATCATAAGTTCCATCTAACATTTTTAAAAGATATTTATTTTTGTCAAATCCAGGATTAAATTTAAACGAATATTTATCCATATCTTCCCACCAAAGAGAA
>JADGAM010000213.1 GCA_015232015.1 Oligoflexia bacterium
AGAACATAATTGGCATTGCTCCAACTGCTTCTAAAGGTTATATCTTTTGGAAAAAAACAGCTTATCCATTTATCGCTATACCAATGGGACCTGTAATGAATAGCAACACTCAAGTTTACAACTTTAGAGCTCACCTTGCTGTAGGTATAGTTGGTAATCTTCCCATCGAGGGACATGAGAAATTAATTATAAATTTAGAAGGAGATTTAAACATTCAAAATAGTTCTTCTGCTATCTATCTTGGCCTATCCTACCCACTTCATTAAAAACTAGAATTAACTACTCGGTCCCTTGTAAATTTCGATTGAATTCCATCGTCGCTTATGCGACGTACTTTTATGTACGCCTCCGCGCTCCTCTGAAATTCAATCGAAATTTCCTAAGGGCCGTGAGTAGTTACAACTAGAATTCTATAAGGGATTGGCCATGGGGTTTGAGAGCGTACCCTCTACCTTAACTTGATAGAAATCATTTCTGAGAGTATATTTTTTCATTAAGAGTGGTAGAATTGGAAAACTTTTTAAAAATGCCTCTGAAAATTTAACTCCACCTTTTAAATCAAGATTTGAATTTAACATTGAATTTTGTGCCACCTCCACTATTCCATTGAAATTGGCCAAAATAGGTGATGTCTTATCTCCTACGCTAAAATCATTAACCTTTACTCTATTGCTAGCTTCTTGGTGGGCCTCAAAAAATAAATTACCAATTGATAGAGGAGGTATTTCTAAACCTGTGATATTCATTCCTGGAAGTTGCAGTTTCTGAATTTTCATATTTAAATGAAATTCATCAATAATTTTATTATTTTTTAATTTAAAAAAAGATTTTAAATTTAACTCACCAGATACCTTAGGCCAAGAATCAAAATTAACTAAAAAATCTTCTAAGTTAACTATTGTATCATCTATTCTAAAAACAATCTTCTTATAAGAAATTATGGTGTAAAGTATGAAAGTACTCTTTGCATATTTTGCACTTAAATTAAATTTTAAACCATAATATGGATATATGCCTATTCCAGCAAAATCAACAACAATTTTATCAAATTTAAGAGCACCAGGGAGATCAAAACACTCTTTGGGAATGAGTACCTCTTTAAAAACAAGGCCTGGTAAAAAATATTTTACGTTATTTTCTGAATAAAATATTTCACAAGGTAATGCTTTTCTTAGAAAAACTTCTTGCTTAGAAAGTAATAATGATTTGATTTGAAAATTTATAAAAAAGCCACATAACAAAAAAAATATAGGTAAAAAAATCCAAATAATTTTTTTTGATCTTTTATTAAAATAGTAATGATCGCTTATTTCATTATCTTTTAAAATTTTACTTTCATTTTTTTTTGTTTTCTCTAAATCATCACTATTTTTTTTATCTCTTCCTGTTAGCTTAATACCCATTATGTTATCTATTCCTTTCTAATTTCATTGTAATGAGACACACCAATACTACCTCTTAATAATTCCATATTTGGATCTTTGGCCACACTTATAGAGTTAACTTTTAATTTTTGATAAACAACAATATTTGCTAAAAATTTTGTAAATTCCGTAACTGAAACATTTATAAAATTAATGTCAGCAGAAATTTGATTGTATCTATTATGAATTGTATTACTACTGGTGTTGGCCAAATTTATAGCACTGGCCTTAATACCTGAAGTACTTACCATGTCTTTAATTCTTACTTCAAAATCACCAACTGTTGTAGCATCAAAATTCGATACCACATATCTTCTGGCCGCCTGAATTTCTTTTTCACTATTGATAATCTTATTAGCAATTGTAAATATTTCATACTTCATATTTAAAGTATTTCTATAAACATAATTATTGATTAGTACTATTAACACAAATATTAAGGGTAAAAGGATTAATAACCAACTAATCATTTGATTAATAGTTACTTTTACCTCGTATTTTAGTGAATTTGTAAATTCAATATATTTCAAATAAAAATAATTCTTCTTTAAAAGATCTACTTTTTGAAATAAAAATATGTCTGTTTTTTTAATTGAATCTCTTAAAAATTCTTTCATCAATTATTTTTCCTTACTTACCAATACTTCCCACTACTTCCCCTTAAATTCAGCTACGAATATTTTTTTCGATATATCCTCCGTCAATTTTAAACCTTTAAATGGAAGCATTTTAATTTGATCTCTTAAATTACTAGGTCCTGTAATGTCATCTAAAATTTTAAATTTAATACTTATTTGATTATCTTTCACTTGTAACTCCGATAACTCCCATCCCGGATGTGTCTTAAGCATTTTATTAATTGTAATTAAATAACTTGCTTCATTTGTTTGAGATATTTTCCTAATAAAATCAGTCTCTACCTTTAAAATCTTTTCCTTACTTTGTAATTTCTGAAGAATAGTATTAGGTTTATTAATATAACGGCGTTGTTCGGCCTTAGAGATATTTATTTCTGGTTTTAAAAGTAATTTGCTAATTTCTTTATCAATTTTTTCATTCTTGTAAATTAAAACCCCTCTCTCTATTAATAAACAAAAAATAACAAAAATTGAAAAAATTAATACTCTAGCTCCAATAAATGTAATTGAATAAAGAGGCATCTCTTCCGCATCTCGAATTGCATAAGCTCCACTACGAAAATTTAAAATAGGAAGCTTATGAAAAATTCCTAATGCTCCTATATGAGATAAAGAAAAAGTTGTCTTTTGTTCCTGAGTGAATTTTATCTTGCTAATACTATGGGCATCATACATATCTAGCAATTGAGTTTTAATCGACAACACTTGTGTAAAAAAATTACAAATGTTTTTAATATTGGAACTTCCGCCACAAAGATAAATAGTATTTATATGTTCTCCAAAATTTATTCTAAAACCCAATTCCCATTTATTAAAATCGTCAAACAGCGGAGTAAAAATTTGTTTCATTAACTTTGCAAACTCTTGCTGATCTATAGAAGCATCACTAAATTGCTTCTCAGTTAAGAAAAATGCGCTCTTATGCTTATAGGCCGTGGCCTCATCAAAAGAGATACCATAGGTTTCTGCAATATTTTCTGTAACTACTTTACCTCCTATGTAAGACAGGTGATTGGATACTACCTTGCGATTAGAAACCAAGTAGGCCTTAGTTGTTTCATGCCCAATATCAATAATGCAAATAGAACCATCAATCATCTTTCTATCAACTATGCTCTGAATAGCGGATAATTCACTGGTGAAATAATCTGGCAATATATGCTTTTGCTCTAATTTCTTAAAAAAAGTATCGAATAAATTGAGCTCAGAAATAGACAGAATAATATAACTTGAATTTCTTTGTGGAATTAATTGGGCCGCAAAATGAATTTCGTTCATTAAAAACGGGATATCTTTCTCTAACTGATATGGCAACATCATCATTGCCTTTTTTCTTCCGGTAACTGGTAAATTTAAGTAACGAGAAGTAAGATTTTTGCTATAGTAAAAAAGTAGAATTTTACCTTCAAAATTAGAGGCCACAATATAATCTTTAATGGCGCTTAATTGTAAATCTTCAAGTTGATTATTTAAGGCAGAATTATTATTGACACCATTATTGCCATTTCCATTACTAGCATTGGAAATGCTAGCGTTACCATTGCTATTAGGCACTCCACTTCCTTCAGAGTTTTGCCCTTCAGTTATAGCAACTTCACTTGTAGCAACCGTTGCTTGCTTATTTTCTTCTTCTTCTTCTTGTTTCAATAAACTTTGTTGTTGTTGTTGTTCATCAAATCTTCTTAATAAATCTCTGGAAGTAATTTCTGAGATTTTTTCAACAATCAATACCTTCTTTTCATAAGAAGATTCAATAAATTTTATTGAATAAGAACCTATATCTATAGTTAAAATCTTCATAATATAAATTCTACCAAAATATGAACAAAATTATAATGAACGTAAATTTTTCTCTCTTAATTATTGATTAAGACACTTTACTATACATTAAATTAAAGAAAAAGTTTGTTTTGAAAGAAAGTTTGAATAAACGATAAATGATTGCACTTGATTCTTCTGATTATCCGTTGGCCTCTTTATCCGCTCTATCAATTTTGTCCACTTTATCTTTATCCTCAATAACAACTAATTTATTAGATTGATGACCCTCCATTTTTTCTATCTCTTCTTTAAGCACTACTACATCCCTTGGAAGTGTTATTATAAATTCAAAAGCAAAATATCCTTCATCCTTCATAGGAGCATTAATCAATTGTACCTTGATATCTCCGTTTATATCTTCAATTATTTTTTTAACCGCATCTAATCCCATACCTCTGCCAGATATCTCTGTAACAGTAGTAGCAGTAGAAAATCTTGAATCAAAAATCAAATTAGCTATTTCATCTTTGTTTAATTGATCTTCGCTTGAAATAATATCTTTTTCACTTGCTAATTTTCTTATATTATCAACATTTAAACCCTTTCCATCGTCTTTGTATCTTATCATAAAATGAAATTTACCTACATGTAGATTAAACTCTAATAAACCAAAGGCCTCTTTTCCTTTTGCCAATCTTTCACTGGCCCGTTCAATTCCATGATCAATGGAATTTCTAAAAAGATGAGCGAAAATATTTTGCAATGGAGTATGAATTTGACTCCGTATATATATTCCTTTGTCATTAATATAAAGTTTAGGAACTGTCTTTCCTAATTCTTTTGCTAACTCCGGAACATGACTTAGAGGTGTAGTCAAAACATTTTTTAATTTTGATGTTCCTACTAATGCCCAAAACTTATATATCTTATGCAATTGTAATCTTTGTTCTGGTAATAAATTTTTAAAATTTAACTGTCTCAAAAGTTCCATGCTGGACTGAATATCTCTATATTCAACTGCTACAACATGTTTATTAGATGAAGAATTATAAAGGCCAGCAGAATGACGACCTAGTTTTTTATCATTTATCTCAATATAATCCTCTACGATGATTTGTAATTTTTTATGCTGCTTTAATAATACCAATGAATCAATTTTTTTAATTTTATTTTTTATATGGTCATTTTTAAATTCAGTAATAGTATGTTCAATATCATGAGTAACCGCACTCAACCCAAATAAACCGTGTGAACGAGCAGCGCTCTTTAAGGTATGAAGGTTGCTTAAAATTATATTGATAAAGTTTAAATTACTTTCACTATTCCCACCATTATTTTTATCTCCATCTTCTACCATTTGATAATCAAAGGTCTTAAGTAATTTTCTGTTTTCAGTAATTAATTGTTTAAAAATATTAAGAAAATTATTAAATTTCTCAGGTGTAATTGAAAGTATTTCTGCAATAATTTCTAATTCTCTTTGCTTTTTTTGTGCTTCTACTTGTAAATTTCTAATATCAGTAACGTTTCTTACAGTTACCATTATTTTTTCTATTATCTCATTTTTATTTAAGATAGGATGCCAATCTAATTCTAATATTTTAGTTGTTCCATCTTTCATCCCTTTTTTAAATTCTCGTACTAGATGCTCCTTGCTATTTTCAAATGAATTTATTCCTTCTCCTAAAGATGCAATTAAAACACTAAATATTTTACTTAACGTTTCTGGTCCTAAATCTGAATTTTTAAAAAGAGTATCTATTACATCTTGACCAGCAATATTCTCTGTTTCAAAAATATTTTCCAGATATTTTGAATATTCACTATGAATTTTATTATTAGGAAGAATTGTAAAAATACCTTGCTGGATGTTATCGAGAATGCTCTTAATATCTTTCGTTTTATCATTTATCATAGTATGCAAATTTATAGCATGGTCATACAATCTATCGGTTACTTTATTTGTAGAATCCACCATTAATGTAAATTCATCAACAATGCTGTCATCCCTATCTAATACTAGCTTCGATTTCAAACTCTCCAATCCAATTAATCCTTGCGTATATTCAGCTATTTTTTTCAAGTGTTTTGCAACTAGCAATTGAAAAACCATAAAAATGAATAACGTCACTAAAAATATTTTAATCGCTTCAACACATAAGATTCTGATTCCCATATTAATCATGCGAAATTTCAATTTATCTAATCCTACGGTAACCGATAATTTTCCTAAATTATTAACCTCCTTTTTCATACTGGTATTAATATAAATAACTGAAAATTTTTTATTATAAATATCATTTGAAATAACTTTTCCAAATACAAGTTCTTCTCCAATCTCTGCTTTATTTTCAAATCTCACCTCTTCTACGTCAGGTAATGACAAAATACCTTGTAATTGGATGGCCAATCTTTCCCTATCAACATCCCAAACTGTAATTGCTAGTGGCTGTAAATAACTATTCTTTATCTGATCCATCTCTTCATCAACTAATTTTATATTCCTTTTATACTCGTCATATACCTGCATACTTGTTGATATTAGTGTAGCAATTAAAGTAAAAAGCAAAATTAATATCAGAAGTTTTGTTGTAACACTTCTAAAATTTCTAATAGTATGAATATCTGTTATTTGATACAACTGATTTTGTTCATCTAATGTTTGTTCATTAACTGACTTTTCATCACTGCCATTATTATTACCACCCCCGCTGTCCTTTTCACTGCTTTGCTCTTTATCATTGAGAATTGCTGCCATTTTCTTACTTCCTCCCTCTTTCCTCTTTTATAAAAGATCTTATAGTCTTCTAATCTTCCACATACTTATTTTTGCCAGGAAGACTATAGAATTGTATCGACTAATTTCAATAATTTTGTAAGAAATTTTTTGGATAACTTTTGGGGATAATTTTTACGACAATAATTTACAAGTCGAAAATTGTTTTATGAATTTGGCATAAGATCTTTGCGAATTGGATCTTCAGGGGCCACGATATATTTGCTTAATCCTAAAGGTAGAAAGATAAATTCTGGAGCACGGACTTTATAAAAGATTCCATCTTGGTGATCTATTTTATTTACAATATTTGTTTTCGAAGTAATTTGAGAGTGAGCTTCACCATCTGCATAGGGAACAAATACTTCGTAATGTGTTTGTTTTGATAAGAAAAAATTAATTGTATATTCTCTTAATTTTTTCATATCTTCATCATCAAAACTAGATACTAAAAAACTATGAGGATGAGTCCTTACCATTAATTTAGCATTTAGTTTCTCCTCTTCTGTTACTAAGCGATCTCTTTTATTAAACACTACGAATTTTTCTTTATCATCTATTCCTAATTCTTTTAAAAAATCATAAATTACATTTAAATGCCTATCATGATTTTTATCTGAAATATCACATACTATAATTAATAGGTCAGCAAATTCAGCTGATTCTAGAGTAGTTTTAAAACCTGAAATTAATTGAGTTGGTAAGTTTGATAATAATCCGACTGTATCAACTAACACCATAGGAGGTTTGCTCTCCGGTTTTAGCGTTCTACAAGTAGAATCTAAAGTA
>JADGAM010000214.1 GCA_015232015.1 Oligoflexia bacterium
GTTTTCCTCTTCCAACATCTCCACAAGCTAAAATACCTTCTGCTGTAGGATGAACAAAAACGTGCGGCAAGGTCTTTAAACGTTTAATATTTTCCTGAGTAAAAGAGTGATCAAGCATGTTAGTATTCATGGCCGGGTATAATATAATGGGTTTAGCAGTAATTGCTAAAAATATTGAAGTGAGAAGATCTGGGGCCTGCCCTTGCGATAATCTCGCCAAAGTATTGGCAGAAAGTGGAACAACTATCATTCGATCACACCACTTTGCAAGTTCAATATGAAGGACTGGAGTATGCGCATTCTTTTTATTTTTTATTCCATCTTCATAATCACAAAATCCATTTGCATCATCATTAGTATCATATAACTCATTCCAAGAATCTCTTGTAAGTGAAATATTAAAATCATCCATCGGACCATAGACATCTCTGGCCCCTAAATATCTAAATACCTCTGGTACAACAAACTTTAAAGCTCCACTTGTTAAAACAACTCTCCCCTCATAAGCGCAATTTTTTACCATATGTCGAACAATATCATAGGCCTTATATGCGGCTATGGAGCCAGTAACTCCTAAAACGATTTTCATATATTTTAATCCTTTTTCTTTTCTCTTGGAATATTATTAAATATATAAAACAATGAGTGATGAATGAAATGTTTTTCAACTAAAACCTCCATCTTAATTTTATTATTATATTTAAAAATTAAATCAATAATATTTTTTTGTAAGTTTGCAAATCCACCAGTTAAAATTATTTTTTTACAATTTATTTTTTTATCAAAATAATAATCATAAACAATCTTTTCTAGTGAAGAATACAAATAAATACCCAACGCATACAAAATCGCATCTTCAGTATTGTGAGCAATTGTTTGTTTTTTGATAAAATCTTTTTTTAGTTTAAAATTTGAGAAATTTGAAGGATTTGCAAGATTTGGAAGATTTGCTCCCTTAGCATATACAGATAAAAAAGTTTTTGGCCCAGGAAAAATATAACCTCCGCAAAATCCATCACTATTTATTAGGTCCACAGTAGTAAAGGTTCCAGAATCTATAAGTAGAGTAGATCCTTGGGTCAATTTTTTTTTATAATTTTTTTTATAAGTAAAATATGCCTGGCACAATCTATCTTCTCCAATAGAATCTGCATATTCAAAGGGCATATCCAAAAATTTTTTTCTACTCTTAAAAGAAGATACTTTATATACCTTATTAGTGCCGGTATATTTTTTTTGGAGAAAATTAATTAGCTTATTTTTTTTTGCTACATCAGAAATAAAAACTGCAAAGTTTTTTCCTTTAAAAGTTTCTACAGTCAATTCATCTAGAGAACAAACAATTTTTAATTTATTTCCTTCAAAAATGCCCACATGGGGATTACTGTTTCCATTATCTATTGTGAATAAAATGAATAATTCCGAAGCAACATTTTTCATCTTTAACTACCACTAAAGCTATAGCCTTAAAAACTATATGAATCTATCGTCTATCATTTAAATATTTCTTCACCAAATCTTTTTTGTACTCATAAACATCTGCAATAGGTCTACAAAATTTCGGAGGTCTATCTTTGCCCATCTTTAAAAGATCATTAATTACTAAAACCTCACCATCTACAGAATTTCCTGATCCTATTCCTATTGTTGGGATTGATAAAGCATTAGTTATCTCTTCACTCACCTCTGGAAAAACACACTCTAATACCAAAGAAAAAACACCTGCGTTTTGCAAATCTTTTGCCTCCTGAATTAAATGTCTCGCTCCATTTTTATCTTTGCCATGAATAAAATATCCTCCTAATTCGTGTACTGATTGAGGAGTTAATCCAATATGACCCATTATTGGTATTCCAATTTGTGTTAATCTCTCAATCAATTTTAATTTGTAAGAGTGGGCCCCTTCAAGTTTCAATGCCTCAACTTTTGTTTCTTGAAATAATTTGCAAGAATTTTTTACTCCCAAATCAAATTGGGCATAACTACCAAATGGCAAATCAGCAACTACAAAAGTGTTGATTGCTCCTCTTCTTACTGCTGACGAAAAAATAATCATCTCTTCTAAAGTAACAGAGACAGTAGTATCGTAACCTAAAATAACATTACCAACACTATCACCAACCAAAATCATATCCAAATTAGTTTCGTCAAGTAATTGAGCAGTTTGAAAATCATAACAAGTTAACATCTGTAATTTATTTTTTTTATCATTTGCTTTCACTTTATGTTGACGAATATTTTTGGTGGTAAGTTTTTGTTTTTCTTGTTTTTTTTCTGGCATAAAAAGAATCCTCTTTATCTCTTACTGAATTTGTCTCTTAATATTATATATAAATTATATAAATTCATTTATATCTACTTCAATACTCTCAAAGTTACTAAAATTACTAAAGCAACTTCAGTAACTTTAATAACTTTAGTAACTTAATATTATATTTTTAAAAAGGCCAGAGAGGGTCTGCTAAATAGTTTAACAACCTCTGTTGACATTAATCAAGACGTCTCTTTATACTTAATATATAGGGAGTATTTTTCTTTAACATTTCCATGGAGGGAAATAAGTTGTTAGAAACAATCAAGCTCATATTCACACATTTTAATGATGAAACAATAATTGTACTAAACTTAGCATTATTAATTGTTTTATCGTTAATAGTTTCCTACTGGTTATACAACAAAAAAAAATTTCATCAGCTCACACATCAAATTCCTGCTGATGTAGTAAAAAATTATCTGGATTCAATAATTCAAAACTCAACCGCTTTAAAATCATCTCTTTTTAGAGGAGGCGGGCTTGATCTAGGAGCAGGAATCCCTTCAGTTGTTCCAATTTCTGGGTTAGAAGGAAAGGGAGTGGCCTCAGATGTTTCTTCTGAATTGCTACATCAAAAAAACGCTGAAATAGCATCTTTAAATGGAACACTTGCTGAAAAAATTAGCATAATAAGAGAATTAGAAGGTAAGTTAACAAATTTCAAAGGTGATGGATCGAATCAAGATAATGAAGTAAAAAAATTAAGAACAAAAATTAGTGAACTTGAAAATGAAGTTCAAAGGTTAGAAAATGCTCTTAAAGAGGCCAAGGCCGCTGCCGCTGCAGGCACTGGGAATAATTCAAACGCTCAAATAGAAGAATTAAGCAAAGAAAGAGATGAACTTAAAGGTCGTTTGCAAGAATATGAAATAATCGAAGATGACCTTGCCAATTTGAAAAAACTGCAACAAGAAAATGAAGAACTTAAAAAACAATTAGCAGGTAAAGGTGGCGAAACTTCAAAGGCCAGTGCACCAACTTCTCCATCTCCTCCTAAACAAGAAGAAAAACCTGCTCCGTCCCCAGCGCCTGCAGTTGCTGCTGCCGCAGCAACTGCAGCAGCAACTGAGATTGCACCTGCGGCAGGAGGAGAAGAAAAATCTGCTGAGGATTTACTCAGTGAATTTGAAAAAATGTTAGGTTAAATAATTTTATGCTTATACTTATATATAAAACATCCTACTTGAAAAATTTAAAGTTATTCATTTCAACATCTTTATTTTTACCACTGTTTCTTTTATTCATAATTGCTAATTTTAAACCTGGCCATTCTCTAGCAAGCACTAAAGAATTTAGTAAAATAAAAAAAACTGATAGAAGCAGCAGTAGTGATAGTGAAAATAATATTAATCAAAATAAATTTTATTTGACTCTTTCTAAAGAGCAGTTTCAATTATTAAAAGAGTATGAAAAAGAAAGTAATAATAAGTCATTGCTCAAAAAATTACATAACAAGACATTAAAAATGGGAAAAGAGGCCATCCCTATATTAACAGAGGTAATGAAAGAAAATAAATATCCAGACAATAGTCGCTGGATGGCAACTTTTTTACTCGGAAAAATAATGGGTAAAAAATCTTCAAAATTTATCTCAAAGTTTCTTAAACATCCTCATTGGGTACTCCGAATGTCTGCTTTAAAAACTCTCCTAGCATTAAAAGAAACTAGCTATGCTGATAACTATGCTGAATGTTTAAAAGATGATTCTCTACTTGTACGCATACAAGCACTAGAAAATATCCGATATCTAACCATTAATGAAAAGGCCTCTAAAGTTTGGGATATGCTATATCAAAAGCAAAATTATCGATTAATTAATGGTAAATTAAAACGCACACCGATCATAAAAGATGTTATCAAAACAATTGGCGAGTTAAAATACGAAAAGGCCAAAATCCCTCTAATAACAATGTTAAAGAAAAATTCTTATGATGATGTCTTTGATGATATAGACTACTCACTCTCCAAAATTACCGGAAAAAATTCACCAACAGGTAGTAAAGAGATTAAAAAAATTTACTGGCAAAAGTTAGCACTTGAAGAGGAGTCCACTTAAGAAAACCAAACCACCTTTAAAATTTCTTTAGTTCTTCTTTCTCTTTTAATTTTTCAAGCGACCGTAATTTGTTATTAATGGAAATTATTCTATTCACTCTATAAAGAATAGTTTTTTCTAAAATATTATCGGTAGGAATTTCTTTCCAGCCTTGTAAAAAATCTTGTTCTACAAATTGCTTTTTATACACACTAACTTTACAGACTTCTCTAGCACCCCGATATCCCTTATCCACATTTATTGTAAGTTTAAATTTTGCGCCCTTGACTGAATCACTAGAAGCAAATGAATCAGAAAAATTTACCTCTGTAGTATTATCCTGCCATTTGGTTTTAATTACTCCTGCCTCTTGATTTTGATGCTCAAGATCGTATCTTTTCATAACTTCAATTACTGCTTGCCATGTTTGATTATAATCTGAAGAAATAACTTCCGTAGGCATTTCAAAATCATCTGTGATATACCTGAATTGATCATAGGAGGTACAACCGCTTCCATTGATATTGATAACAATAATAGCAATAACACTAACGATCATAGATCCAGATAAATTTAATCTCTTAACAAAGAAAAAAAATTGTTTACTTGTAACTAAATTACAAAATAATTTATTGATCATATAAAAAATGATATCAAGAGTTTTGTTAAAAGAAAAACCATGAAAGATATTATGCAAAACTATCCACATCAATCCCAATCTAAATCTCCCTCTAAATCTCAATCTCCTTCTAAAGTACTCAACCACTCTAATAAATACTTACAAACTGTTCATCAAGCGCTTCTTTCAGAGGCCAATGCTATATTAGATGCTATTCCTAAAATAAATCCAAACAATCTAAGTAAAATAATAAATATTTTCGAACTTCTCTTAAACACAGGAGGAAATCTAATATTTAGTGGTGTTGGAAAATCTGGTTTAATTGGCCATAAGCTTGCTTCAACATTTTCTTCCTTAGGCCTGCCATCATTTTTTTTACATCCAACAGAAGCACTTCATGGAGATTTAGGTCGAGTTAGTAAAAATGATGCTTTGGTAATAATAAGCAAGTCTGGCTCGAGTGAAGAAATAATTAAGCTTTTACCGTTTATTCCTATAGCTAAAAATATGACTATTGCACTCTTAGGAAACATTAATTCAACAATATCTCAATATTCAGATATTGTATTTGATTGCTCGGTAAAAAGAGAAGCATGCATAAATAACCAAGCACCAACAACAAGTAGTACTCTGTCCCTTGCAATAGGCGACTCTCTCGCTGTTTTATTTGAAAGTATGGTTGGATTATCTAAAGAAAAATTTGCTGTCAATCATCCAGGAGGACTACTTGGTAAAGGACTTCGTTTATTAGTTAATGATTTAATGATTAATAAACAAAATGCCCCAATACTTACAGAAAACACCACTCTAAGGGATGCTATTATAAAAATGACAGAAATCCCTCTTGGAATTTGCGCGATAGTTGATCCTATAACTTCAAAGCTTTCAGGCATTATAGTTGAAGGAGATATCAGAAGATTACTTGGAGGTCCTTCACTAGACAATAATGCTCAAATTCTAAACACATCTATTTCATCAATAATGAATAAAAAACCAGTCTCTATTGCTCCTAATGAATTGGCATATCTTGCTCTTGAACTTATGGAAAATAGAGAGCGACAAATATCGGTACTACCTGTAGTAGGAAGTGATAATGAATTTTTAGGGGTAATTAGATTACACGACCTTCTTAAAGAGGGTTTTTTTCTTCGAAAATAATGCTTTAAAAATTTTTCTAAATGGAATAACTGCAAAAAGCATCAGCGCTATCCAAATCGTCCATAAAACTGCTTTTCCATATTGTTGATAGATGGTTGGTTTTCTATCAGGAGTAATTAATTTTACATCTAAAAACTTGGACTCTCCAATTTCTATTCGTGGACTTTCACTTCCATCAGGATAGATCACTAAGCTAATGCCAGTATTTGTTGAACGAACTATTGGCAAGTCAAATTCCAGGGCCCTCCATTTACCTAAGAAAAGATGTTGATATGGCTCAATTGTGTCTCCGTACCAAGAATCATTTGTTAAATTAATTAAAAAATGTGGTTCTTTTTGCTTTTTATTTCCTTTTCCTATATTTGCACTTCCACTGCCTACATTTCCACCAACAGTACTTTCATTTAATAAATCCCTAATAAAATTAGAAAATAATAATTCATAACAAATTGCTGATATAAAATATGTATTGTTTTTTGTCTTAAAAAGAGTTGAGCTATCTCCTCTCGCAAAAAAAGATATGTTTTGGACGTGCTTACTTATAAAGCGATTAAGCGATTGCCAAAAGGGCAAAGTTTCACCAAAAGGAATTAACATTTTTTTATAATATACATCATCAAGCCCATTTCTTTCGGTTAACAAAAATGCACTATTATATGTTCGTTCAAAATAATTTATGAAATCTTCATCATTTGCAAGTAATTCTTTTTTATTTGCGGCCAAGTACTCTCTATCGGCATAACCTCCAAAAAACATTTGAGCATCATTTTTTTTCATAATATCTAAAAATATCTCTGATATTTGAGAGATATTTTTCATATTCTTTGGATATAATTTATAAGGATAAGCAGTCTCCGGCCAAATAATAAGATCCAATGCTGATTTTTTAAGATTCTCCTTTGCAACAAAAGGAATAGTAACCATCTCTTCTTCTTTTTTAATATCTGAAGGTGCTATACTTAATTTATAATACTTATTTAAAATCTCTTGAATAGAATCTACTGCTCCCTTTTCAGAGGAGATTTTTAGAAAATTGGCCACATTTGCTTGAACAATTCTTATATTATTAACCTTATCTTCGTAGTGAAAATAGCTTCTTAAAGGAAAAAGTATATTTATAAATAAAAAAACTGCGCATAGTTTACAGTAGAAATAAATTTCGACATTTGTTACTCTATAAGAGTAGCTCTGAAAAAGAGTAGCTCCAAAAAAAGAGTAGCTCTTATTCAAATTAATATATTGTTAAGACA
>JADGAM010000215.1 GCA_015232015.1 Oligoflexia bacterium
TAATGTAATAAATGTAATACTAGAGGAAGAGGTAGATCAAGAACACGACAGTCGTTTTTTTATATGGCCTCAGTATTTGCTTCTTATTACCTCTGTTATTTTGGCCTTTTGGGTGCCTTCATTTTTAAGTGAGTTAATAAAACATTAAAGGAAATAAGTAATGAGGAAAAAAGTAATAAATAATATTGGAGAATAAATTGTTTTTAAAATTTAGAGTAAATCAATTTTTAAAATTATCAGAGATTCCGTTAATTCATTTTTATGATTTTTACAATATGGTATTATCTATGATTGATGATGGAGCTCAAATTGTCCACTATCTAGGATTCGTAGAAAATAATTGTAAAAAACTAATGATAGTTTTACGTACCATTGACAACAATGATAACAATGATAACAATTTGTTTATTGCTATAACCTTTGCACCCACCGAATATCTGGCATTCACTTCACAGGCAAAAAAATTTCATTTATTTGAGAGAGAGATTCATGAGGAATTTTCTATCAACATTCAAGGACATCCTCAATTAAAAGCAGTACGAAGTGCTACAACTTTATCAGAGGAGTATCAATTTTATAATATTACAGGAGATAGTGTTCATCAAGTGGCCGTAGGTCCTGTACATGCAGGTATTATTGGGCCTGGCCACTTTCGCTTTAATTGTATGGGAGAGCGAGTAGCACATTTAGAGATAAAACTAGGCTACCAACATCGAGGAGTGGAAAAATTAATTTGTAAATCATGTTTTGACATTACCAAATTATCTAACCTAATGGAGTGTGTGGCAGGAGATAGTGCAGTAACAAACATTTTAACATTTTCTGAATTAATAGAAAGTGCATTTGAATTAGAGAAAGAGGGAATCATCACTAGTGACATAAAAATTATTAGAACTATAGCTTTAGAATTAGAAAGGCTATCTAATCACATAGGAGATCTTGGTGCTTTAAGTGGTGATGTAGCATTTCTTCCTCCTGATGCTTATTTTGGAAGAATGAGAGGAGAGTTTTTAAATCTACTTCTCTTGTTAAGTGGAAATCGCTTTGGTAAAGGCCTTATAAGACCGGCAATAAATTTTTATAAAATTAATTTATTAGACATAAATTACATAGAAAAAAAATTAAATGAATTATTAACAGAGATTAAGCACGTCTCAGAATTACTTTTTTCTACACAAGAGATAATTGATCGTTTTGAGGGGATAGGGGTAATAGATAACAAGACTGCACTAGATCTTGGTCTTGTTGGTGTGGCCGCCAGAGCATCAGGGGTGAAATATGATGTTCGCAAAAATTTTCTTCCTGGTTATTACTCTGTTTTAGAAAAAGAAAATAAAAATATCACTATTCAGCAGCGATTATCTGGAGATGTTTGGTCGCGAGCAAGAATTAGATACAAAGAAATTCTAGATTCAATATCTATTATAAAAAATATGCTAGAAAATTTAAAAAGTAAAACTGATTACAAAACAGTAGAGCAATCTCAGGATGATTCAAATTTTTCTTCTAATTATTTATTGTTTAAAAATAAATTACAAAGCAAGTTACTTCCTTCATCAGCAGTAATAGTTGCAATTAATGAAGGCTGGAGAGGGGAACTCACTCATCTAATGATTACCGATGAGAAAAGTAAAATTATAAGATACAAAATTAAAGATCCATCATTTCATAATTGGTCTGGCCTTGCATATGCCATGAGAGATCAAGAGATATCTGATTTTCCACTTTGTAATAAAAGTTTTAATCTCTCCTACTGTGGATTTGATTTGTAATAGAAGGAAGGAAGAAAGAAAGGAAGGAAGAAAAAAAATGCCAATAGAGATGTTAGAAAGATTTGATAGAATAGTAAATCAGCGAGTAAATAAATTACTTTTGAATCGTCTTGAACAAGGGTATCGTACAACCAAATATCCAAATGTGGATGTCAATTTGTCAAAACCTTACAGAGGAAGACCTGAAATTAATTTTGAAGCAGATATGATTACAATGAAATTATGTGAAGAAAATTGTCCTCAATCTGCTATAATTGCTAATAGTGAAAAAAAAGCATTAAATCTTGGTCGTTGTGTTTTTTGTGGTGAATGCGAGAGATTGTCTGATGGAAAATTTATTCATTTTACTACGGACTTTTCACTAGCAACTGCCACCCAAGAAGACTTAGTATTATGTGAAGAAAATGTAATTCCTAAAATTGAGCGAGAGATAAATGGAAAGATAAGAAAACTTTTTGGCAAATCACTGCAATTACGACAAGTCTCGGCCGGAGGTTGCAATGCTTGTGAAGCAGATATAAATGTTTTAAACACACCTTTTTTTGATCTATCTCGTTTTGGAATTCAAATTGTCGCTTCTCCCAGACACGCTGATGGAATGCTAATTACAGGACCTATTAGTAAAAATATGAAACTGGCGCTATTAAAAACTTATGAAGCAATTCCTGATCCCAAAATTATTATAGCAATCGGTAGTTGCGCTATCTCCGGAGGAGTGTTTTACGAAAGTAGTGAGGTTGTTGGAGGAGTAGATAGAATTTTGCCAGTCGATCTTTTTATTCCAGGGTGTCCCCCTCATCCTCTCACCACACTAAAAGCTTTAATCGATTATTTTTCTAAATATTAATAAAAGAAATTGGTTATGCGAATGTTGTCTTTAAAAAATTGAATAAAAACTTCTTGAGTCTGTGGCTAAATTGCCATATAGTCAAAAAGAGGAGCAATTAAAATGGGAAATGAAAAAGATTTTAAAAAGACCTATAAAAGAAGAGAAAAAATAATGAAGGCCATGGCCCATGCTTCTAGGCTTGTGATTTTAGATTCATTATATAAGACTGAGAAGTGTGTTTGTGAATTGGTTGATCTTGTGGGTGACGATCCATCGACTGTTTCAAAACATCTATCAGTTTTAAAAAATGCCGGCATTGTTGATGATGATAAACGAGGATTGAAAGTTTTTTATAAATTAACTTGTCCTTGTGTAATCGAATATATTGATTGCATTGAAAAAGTTGTTAGAAAAAATTCCAAAGAGTTATGGGGGTAATTTCAAATGAGATTAAAGGGTGAGTTTCATATTTTATTCTGGATTGTTGCTATTTTTTTAGCATGCTTTTATCTTCCAGTAGGAACTCCTCGCTTTGACAATGCAATAAAAGAAGCTTTTGAATTAGTCAAATGGTATGCAAGAGAGCATGTTCTTCTCTGTTTAATACCTGCCTTTTTTATAGCAGGTGCTATTTCAACCTTCATTAGTCAAAACTCTGTAATGAAATATTTAGGAGCGAAGGCCAACAAAGTATTGGCCTATGGAGTTGCTTCTGTTTCTGGCTCTATTCTGGCGGTTTGTTCTTGTACAGTACTTCCTCTTTTTAGTGGGATTTATAAAATGGGTGCTGGTCTTGGACCGGCCACTGCTTTTTTATATTCAGGACCTGCAATCAATGTGATTGCGATGATTCTTACTATGAGAGTTTTAGGAGTAGAAATAGGAGTTGCAAGAATAATTGGAGCTACAATATTTAGCATTGTAATCGGTTTAATCATGCATTTTATTTTTAGACATGAAGAAGTTAAGAGAATAGAAGCACAAATAAATAATCTAGAACCTGAAAACGTTAGACCGTTATTTCATACAGCTTCTTTTTTTGGATCAATGGTGGCCATTTTAATTTTTGCAAATTGGGCGAAAGCAGATGCAGGAATTTGGATGACAATTTATAATATTAAATGGGTATTGGTTTCTATATTTACTATATTATTAGGTCTTATTCTTAATAGATATTACAAATTAGCGGCATGGAAATTAGTATTAATGGCCGTACCTATTATTATTTCTGCAATATTTTATTCTCATGAACCGCTTATCCCTTTTGCTATTGGGTTTTTAAGTCTTTCAATCGTTATTAGTTTTGATAAAGGTGAAAATGGTGATTGGTTTTCTTCATCATGGAGTTTTGCTAAACAAATCCTTCCACTCCTTTTGGGAGGAGTTTTAGTGTCAGGGTTTTTACTGGGACGTCCTGGTTTTGAAGGAGTTATTCCATCTCATTGGATATCATCAACAGTAGGAGGTAATTCATTAAGTGCAAATTTTATCGCATCAGTTGTTGGTGCATTTATGTATTTTGCTACACTAACAGAAATACCAATATTACAAGGGCTCATTGGAAGTGGAATGGGACAAGGACCAGCTCTTGCACTTTTATTGGCCGGTCCAGCATTAAGCCTTCCAAATATGCTAGTGATTAATAAAGTTTTAGGACCAAAGAAAACATTTACATATGTCACCCTTGTAGTAATTATGGCAACAATTTGTGGTGTTATCTTTGGGTCTTTTTATTAAAAATAATATTTCAATTTTAATTATATGATAATTATTAGAAAACTTTTAAAAAGGATTATGAAATGAAAAAATTACAAATTCTCGGCACTGGTTGTCCTAAATGTAAAAAACTTTATGAAGAAACAGAGAAGGCAGCAAAAGAACTTAATATTGCTTACGAAATGGAAAAAGTAACTGATATTGATAAGATTTTGTCTTTTGGAATAATGTCTCCACCGGCATTAGCTGTTGATGGTGTAGTAAAGGTTTCAGGTAAGGTTCCAAGTATTGATGAATTAAAAAAACTTCTCTCATAATATTTTTTAATATTTTAATATTTAAATATTTAAAAAGTGCTTGGAGGTTCTATGAGTAAAAAACAAAAGACGATAATTAAATATTCACTTTTATTATTTGTGTTTATAAGTTTGTCGTTTGCGGTTTATAAGGAATTAAAAAACAGTACACCTCAAAATATTACAGCTGAAAAAAATAATGAAACAATACCTTCTTCTGCTCCTGTGATTGAAAATAGTGATAAAACTAAGACAGTAGAAAATACCAATTCAAATCTGGTCCTAAATAATACAGAAAAAATATCTAAAGATATATCTAAAGATAAAGAAGATAAAAAAAATGTACTAAAAAAGGCGGCAATTAAAGGCATTAAAGCAGCAGATAAAAAAATCATTGCTTACTATTTTCATGGAAATGCTCGTTGTACTTCTTGCTTGCAAATTGAAAAGCTATCCAAGGGAACGATTGAAACAAAATTTGCAGATGAATTAAATAAAGGAATAATTGAGTGGCATACTGTGAACGTTGAAGAAAGTAATAATGTTCATTTTGTTAAAGATTACAAATTATATACCAAGTCAGTAATTCTATCGTTCCATAAGAAAGGAAAAGAGAAAAAATGGAAAAATTTGGATAAGGTCTGGGAGTATTTAAGAGATGAAAAAAAATTTGAAACCTATATTCAAGGTGAAGTTAATAATTATCTAGGAGAATTTAAGTTATGATTGAATTTTGGATAGGCGTGGCCTCTGCTTTTTGGTTTGGAATTCTTACTTCGATAAGTCCATGCCCCTTGGCCACCAATATTGCGGCCGTATCGTATATTGGACGAAAGGCTGCTCATACAAGACTTTTATTTCTCTCAGGGATTTTATATGCCATAGGAAGAATGTTTGCTTATATGGTAGTTGGTATTCTTACTGTAAAAGGTCTATATGCAATATCTTCAATGTCTTTTTTTCTTCAAAAGTACATGAACCTATTTGTGGGTCCATTTCTAATAGTGATAGGGATGATGGTTTTAGATATTATATCATTTAAATTTTTAAAGAGTGGTGGCAATTCATTTTTAGAAAGTTTACAAAATAAATTTAAAGATGGAGGAGTTACTGGTAGCTTTTTCTTAGGAGCAATTTTTGCATTGGCCTTTTGCCCAGTTTCTGCAGCACTATTTTTTGGAAGTTTAATTCCAATTTCTCTTAAGATTAATTCTTTGTTTATCGCACCTCTTGTATATGGATTTGGAACAGCTATTCCTGTAATGGTTTTTGCTATACTTATTGGAATAGGAAGTAAATCTATAAGCACTGTTTTTAACAAGATAACTATTTTTGAAAAATGGGTTAGAATCACCACTGGAATTGTTATTATAATAATTGGGATATACCTAACTATAACCAATGTGTTTAATCTATAAGTATCTTATTTCCTTTTTCTTTATTAGTTTAAGATGGAGTAAATATATGTTTGTAAAGAAGCAAACTATTTTTTTTGTAAGTTGCATGATAATGGTCATTTTTGCCTTTAATGATATAGGTAGGGTATTTGCGTCCGATAATAAAATCTCTTCTTATGTCGAAGAAATAGATACGACGACGGCAAATTTATTATTGAAAAAAGGTGTAGATTTGGTTGTTGATCTACGTTCAGTGGAGGAATTTAATAGAGAACATTTAAAAAGTGCAGTCAATATTCCAATTGAAATGCTTGATGATAATTTAAATAAAATTATGAAATACAGAGGAAAAAAAGTACTAATATACTGTAATACCACTAATAAGAGTAGAATCGCTGTTCAAAAAATGCTTAAAAACGGATTTAAAAAGATAAAAGTTATTTTAGGTGGATATCAAGAATGGAAGCAAAATGGTTTTGAATTAGTTAAATAGCAATTGAAAATATATTTATTATATAAATAATAAAAAGGAAAAAGTTATGAGGTATATTCTAACAATTATCGCTTTAATTATTTTTCTTCAAAACAACATTACGGCCTCAGAAACAAGTTTTGATAGGTATTTATCATCTTTTGATTATAAAGAACGAGAGGAAATGAAAATATCTGCTAAGGAATTAGTCGAATTACTAAAAAAGAAGCAGGTGCAGCTCATTGATATTCGTTTCAAGGAGGAATATGCTCTTTGGAAAATTGAACCTTCAATAAATATACCTATCAATGATTTACCATCTAGTTTAGATAAATTAGATAAAAATAAATTAATTGTTACCGCTTGTCCTCATATAGATAGAGCTTCTTTGGCCAGACACTACTTAACTCTTAAGGGGTATAAAAGTAAATATCTTCAAGATGGTATGATTAAATTAATGGAAAATGAGATGAGAGGAGATAATGCTTTGAAAATTTATCAAGAAATAAAAATCAAGTAAATCTATGCTGAATGTACATAATCATTCCTGTCGGAATTTTATTCATTGATCCTTATGCATCTCTTCTATTATTGGAAGCTGTTTGATCTGCTATATGATAATCTTAATGGATACAGTCCGCACGGTGTTCAGTAACGGTAACTGAGTAGCAGATGACAGCACAGACTGTACGGTCAGAGATTCTGAATTAAGCAAATTATTTTATTTTGGAAAATTTTTATCTAATTTTATGACTTTTCAAACTGCCTCTTAAAATAAAAGCATTTAAAATATCGACA
>JADGAM010000216.1 GCA_015232015.1 Oligoflexia bacterium
ATTCTCTGAGTTATCGAGATCTTGAAGAGATGATGAAAGAAAGAGGAGTGGATGTTGATCACTCGACCATCAATGACTGGGTTGTTAAATATAATCCTCTTTTAGAGATAGAATTTCAAAGAAAGAAAAAACCAGTTGAAGGAAGTTGGCGTGTAGACGAAACATATGTTAAGGTGAACGGTAATGGAAATTATAGTTAGGGAATGATTGCCAATTCATATCGAGTGCTTCTTCCCCCACCTGGAAGAAGATTAATACATCCTTTTTTATGCAGATCACTTAGATCTCTCGTTGCAGTTGCTTTTGAGCAAGCAGCTATTCGCATATATTTTTGAGCATTAATTCCTCCTTCAAATCCATCTGCTCCGGCATTAAACAAACGCTTCAGCACTTTTTTTTGCCTGTCATTAATCTGCGATTCATACTTATTCCAAAAACGTACCTTCTGAAAAATAAAATTGATCCTCTTTTTGGCAATAAGCTGGGCCTCGAATGTGATATTGACGAAATAATAAACCCACGGAGTAATGTCCATATCGCCATGGCTTGCATTAGAAAGGGCCTGGTAATACTGTTTCTTATCTTTGTTGATGGCCACTGACAAACTTAGTAATGCCGGTCTTTGTAAATCTTGGGACAACGCTTTTTCTGATATCGCTCTTCCTATTCGTCCATTTCCATCTGAAAAGGGATGAATTGTCTCAAAATAAAGATGAGCAATGGCCGCACGAATAGGCCCTTGTATTTTGACCGCTCCTCTTGTGGGATGAGTTTCATTAAACCATTTGATAAATCTATCCATTTCTAGCGGAATGATTTTGCTCGGAGGCGCTTCAAAATGTATTTTTTCACTACCAATAGGTCCAGATACAATCTGCATTGGTTCTTTGTGCGTTCGCCACTTACCAACCTCAAGATCAGTGATTCTAGATGTTGAGGACATAACCATTTTATGCCATGAAAAGAGCTGCTGCTCATCAATATCAGAATTGAATGACTCGCGAACAGAGATCATCAACTGAGCAATCCCCACTGAGCGTGGATCTTTAATGCTGCTTGGCCTGTCCACTAACCCTAGCTGATTCAAAATAGACGACCGTACATCTTCAGGATTAAAAGTTTCTCCTTCTATAACAGATGTTTTTATGGCCTCGGCCACCATTGTATCGACCATCGCCTCCTGCTGAATCTCTTCTGGTAATTGGGCCAACCCTCCAGATAATGCACCAGTTTCTAGAGCATATTGATATAAAATATCTTGAATTTTTGCTGTATCTACTAGAAATTGAGGCCAATCGTGTATTTGCCAGATATGTTTCATTGTTCCCACCTATAAACAATAATTTGTAAGTACATGAGCCGATTATATCACTGATTTGGCTCAAATAGAAGCATATGCTGAGCCGAATATCGGTGCTATTCGGCCCAACTGTCTGGGATTGGCGGATTGGCACAATTATCGGCTTTGTCGTGTTTAAAAATTTCTTTAAAGTTTTTTCATTTAGTTCCGATGTGATTTTTAGATAAAATAAATAAGGGATAAAAATGATAAGCTTTAAAAAAATGAGATTTCCAAAGGAAGTAATTTTACAAAATGTTTATTGGTATAACCGATATTCTCTGAGTTATCGAGATCTTGAAGAAATGATGAAAGAACGAGGAGTGGATGTTGATCATTCAACCATCAATGATTGGGTTGTTAAATACAATCCACTTCTAGAGATAGAATTTCAAAAAAGCAATCGATCGAAATGGAACTCCAACAAAAATCAATATCGATAAAAGTGGCGCTAACAAAGCTGGTGCTAAAGCGTACAACGTAGAAAACGATATCAATATTGAAATTCGCCAATGCAAGTATCTTATATAATGTGATTGAGCAAGATCATCGTTTTGTAAAAAGAATTATCAATCCCATGCTTGGCTTCAAAAATTTTTTCAAAGCAAAGATCGCATTGGCCAGAATTGAAGTTGTCAGGATGATCAAAAAAAGGACAGATGAATTTTGTAAATTCTCAGGCAAGTTGCGCTCAAAAATTCTATTCATTGGCGGGACAAAATTAACCACTTTAATTGCAAAGATGGAGAGGTATGACTTATAAAAACTTAAAACGACAAAATCCAAAACAAAGCAAAAAATATCTGGTGGATTTCGCACATTTAAATTCGCAAAAGTATTTGTTAGAATAACAAGTTATTTAAAGTCGATGAGATATCGAGGATATTCTTCGTTTGAAGCAATATGCTTTGCTCTTAATAATAAAATACCAGAATAAAATTTTGTTATTTATTAAAGAGAGCAGGGGTATGAGTAGTTACATTTTATCACTACCAAAAGTTCAAGCACCATCATGGTTTGTTCCCAATATTGAATTAAAAAGTGATGTAGAAATTGTTATTCTTGATGATGATTCTGGCATCCATGCAACTTGGGTCGATAAATTAAACAAATTAGAAATAAATAAAACCAATATCAAAGTAAATCATATTTCCAATCCAGATAATCTTAGCAAGTGGATTAATAACAATCCAGACTATGATAAAAAAAATGTTGCCTATCTATTTGACTATGAACTAATTGGATTTAAAAAATCAGGTCTTGATCTAATTGAGAAATATAAATTACCAAAAGCAATTCTTGTTACTTCTCATTACGAGGAAGATAAAATCCAGGTAAAATGTAAGGAGTTAGGTGTAAAATTAATTCCCAAAATGATTGCTGGTTTAGTTCCAATAAAAATTACGGCAAGCGAAGTTAAAACTGAAAGCACAAAGATTATTTACGATGCTCTTTACTTAGATGATGATACTTATTTGAGAGGTGGGTGGGAAAAAGCGGCCAAAAATAGAGGAGTGAAATTAATAACAATTTCTAAACCATCTGAGTTTTATCAATATGAGAAAAATCTTTCCAAAGATAGCACTGGTATTTATTTGGACAGTAATCTAGTAGAGGGAGAAATAAAAGGTGAAGAATTTGCTGTTGAACTTTATAAATTAGGTTATAAAAAAATCTCAATGGCATCTGGATATGGCCAGAAATACTTCTCCCATGTTGGTCCTTGGCTTGAATGCACTGGGAAGGATAGTCCCTGGGAAGAAGAATGGTAATGTTTATAGAAGGCCCTCTTTTAGAGGTCCTCTTTGCTGATTCTCAGAGTGAAAATTGATTGAAAAAGTGGTAGGGCCAATAAGACTCGAACTTACGACCTCTACCATGTCAAGGTAGCGCTCTAACCAACTGAGCTATGGCCCTATAATTGTGTAACAATAATTGCAATTGTAATAATATTGTTATTATTTATTATAATACTTTTTTTGTAAAGATTATTAATCTTCATATTAACTTTCATACAAGAAGATTGTTGCCAATTTATATTATAAATATGATAAATTTATTTTTAAACTTAATTTCGAATATTAAAATATTAAAATATTAAAAATATTAAGATTCAACCTACAACATAAAAAAATTAGAATTAGAGAGGATGGCGTTTTATGAATAAGATTGCATTAATTACTGGCGTCACTGGTCAAGATGGATCGTATTTAGCAGAGTTATTACTAGAAAAAGATTACGTAGTTCATGGGATTAAAAGGCGCAGTTCATCTTTTAACACTGACAGAATTGATGGTCTCTATAATGATCCCAGATATAAGGGACGATTCTTCTTACACTATGGTGATCTTAGTGATTCAACAAATCTTATTCGTTTAATTCAAGAAATAATGCCTGATGAAATTTACAATCTAGGGGCCATGAGCCACGTACAAGTTTCTTTTGAGACTCCTGAATATGCTACAGATGTAAATGCAAATGGAACATTAAGATTATTAGAGGCCATCCGTCTCTTAGGTCTTACTAAAAAAACAAAATTTTATCAGGCCTCTACAAGTGAGCTTTATGGTTTAGTACAAGAAATCCCTCAGAGTGAAAAAACCCCATTTTATCCTAGAAGTCCATACGCTGTTGCTAAATTATATGCTTATTGGATAACCATAAATTATCGAGAGGCATACAACATATTTGCATGTAATGGAATTTTATTTAATCACGAATCACCTCGTAGAGGTGAAACATTTGTTTCCAGAAAGATCACCATGGCCGTTGCTAGAATAAAAAATGGTCTGCAAGAATCACTTCACTTAGGAAATTTAGATGCTAAACGTGATTGGGGTTATGCTCCCGATTATGTTCGAGGGATGTGGATGATGTTACAACATCACACTGCTGATGATTACGTATTGGCCACAGGAGAAACTAGACAGGTTCGAGAATTTGTTGAATTGGCCTTTAGAGCGACCGGCATTGAGATTGAGTGGTGTGGAGAGAGAGGAACTGAAAAAGAGTATGGTGTTGACAAACGCACTAATAAAAAAATTGTTCTAGTAGACCCAAAGTACTTTAGACCTACAGAAGTTAATTTACTTCTTGGAGACCCAACAAAAGTCAAGACAAAGTTAGGTTGGGAACCTCATGTTAAATACGAAGAGCTTGTAAAAATAATGGTCGAAGCAGATTTAAAAAATTTACAAGTTAAACGCTAACTAGAATTCGATAAGCGATAAATCAAACAATAAATCAAGCGACAAATAATTATGAAAGGTATATCTGTAAAACAAAATTTGGAGTTTATATTAAATACTGAAGGTGAAAATTGGATTCAAGGAGATGTAATTAGAGGAACTATTGCTGTAAAAAATAATGGAACTTCCGCTGAGAAAATTTCAGGTTCACTTCTAGTTATTTTGGCCCATGGAGATTTGAAAAAAGTTCATAATAAATCTAAAAATGCCTGGACAGTAATAATTAATAAATACACCACTCAACAAGAACAAGAACAAGAACAAGTGCAAGCACAAGAGCATATTGAGATTAAAGCAGGTGAAGTGTTTCAAAAGAGATTTGAATTTAAACTTTCAATTGATGCTCATATAACCGATAAATCTGGTAGCCTATATCTGCTTTACGGGTGCAGTGATGAACCGATGGAAAATTTGCCTCACTTACAATTGATGGTTAATCATAACCAAGTAATAACATTTTTCATAGAAGCAGTTGAACGCTTTGTGCGCTTTAAGGTTAAGCAAATAAAATTTGATAAAGATGAAAAATATGTTGATATCAAACTTATAGCACCAGCTACTAGGGAGCTTTCCTCTATAGATAGTTTAGTTTGCTCGCTTAAAGTTCTTGAAGATAAAGATAACCCTTTAAAAATTATCTACCACTTCACTCTAAAATCTCTTGATATTGCAAATGGTGGTCAAGCAGAGTTACAAAAGAAGAAAAAAGATTTTGAACAAATCTTAAAGCAAAATGAGTATTGTATCTACGGCAATTCTCCTAATTATGATGGTATAAAAAATAGATTCCAAGAAATTATCAAAGAAATAATTCCAAGATTGTTATAGATACACATGCACAGGTGTATATAAAAGTATACTCATACTACAACTAATTTACCTATATAAATGGCATGTATCTTGCTCTTATGAAAATAGAGAAGCTATAAAATTCAAAAAGATAAAATATGAAATGTAAGGTGTGAGGTACAAAATATGAACCAAAATATGAATCAAAATATGAGCAAAGATAAATGTAAAAAAAATAATGGTATAAATAGTAATGTAAAAAGATCAGATTTTATTCGTCTTATTTTACTTGTAATGGTTGTCTGTTTTGGATTTAGTTGTAACGGTAGTTTACTGGTTGCTGATGATACCCTTCCCTCAACGACTAGTAATACTGACACTACCACTGCTACTACCTCCGAATCAACATTTAACCCACAATATACAATCGAAGGAATTGAGTGTCAGGGAAATGAAAAGACAAAATGTGCAACAATAGCTAGTGAGTATTATCAAAATGCGGGGGAACAAGTTAACTTCGAAGAAATACAAAATGCAAAATTACGTTTAGATGCTAAAGGTTTTTTTGATAATGTTGATATCTCTCTTAAGAAAGGAAATCTTCGAGGAAACGTGATAGTGTTAATTAAGGTTGTTGAGGGGAAAGATATTAAATGGAACTTAAGTGCCTTTCACGCCTCCTCTTACACAGTAAGAAATAAAGATACTGGAAACTTTAGTACTTTAAGAGCAGGAGTTTCCAATCTAAATTTTTTAGGTAAGGGAAAAATTTTATCAGCTAATCTTACCTTTGCTAGAGCTAATTCCTCTTATGATCATCAGGGAGATTACTCACACTATACCTTCTCTTATCAAGGATATTGGTTAACGCCTTCTCTGACATATAGTGATCCTCATCTATTTGATTCAAAAAAATGGTTTTCAAATTTTAACTTAATTTCAAAGTTTTCTTCTGTGTCTACAACTCAAACAGAGTATTATTATCTCCCATATGAAGATACAAAACAGAAAAGAATAGCAATAAATATTGAAAGTAATCTAGAATTAGGAATGCGTTTTGCTGATTTTTCCTATCTGTCTCTTGAGTATCTCTACAAAAGATGGCACGGTGACTTTGGTAACGGGAGTGATCACTCAACATATTTTCATTATGGTTGGAACTCTGAAAATGATCATCTAATTCCAACAGAAGGCTCTTCTCTTCTTACTAGTATACTAATATACAATAATCATAATAAGTTTTTTAAGATAGAGAGAACATTAGATATATATTCTAATTATACAAAACACTACGCTGTAACTGAAAAAGATATTTTATCATTTCAATTTTCTAATAATCTTTATTTGCGCTATTTAGGGCAAAGTGGAGTACACAATGAAATTGAATTACTTCCAACAATAGGATGCAAATACACAAATATCTTTAAAAAAGATTACGATGGTGGTTATAATTTTAAAAATGCAGCTTGGTATGTAAATCCTAGTCTAAGTTTTGATATTTCAAACACTGGAAGAACAACAAAAGATTTAAGACCTACATCTTATTCGCTTGAAGGAGGAGTAATTTTAGATACACCTTCTTGGGTAGTTAAAGCTTCACTAATGCTTGCTTTAAGTTATCCTCAAGACGTATAAAATTTATAAAATTATATAAATCTTTTAACTAAAAAAATATAATATATAAAAATGAATATTTATAAAAATGAATTAAACTTACTTGTTGTTGTAGTTGTTGTGTTAACATTCTTCTGCTCAATTCAAAATACTTATGC
>JADGAM010000217.1:0-3375 GCA_015232015.1 Oligoflexia bacterium
AGTTTTTGAGAATTCCAGTATGTAAATGCTCCAGGATAAGGCCTAGTAAGGGCCCTAATCCAATTATAGATATCTAGTGCAGATCTATTCCAATTGATTTGGCCATCTTCAGGTCTTCTTCTTTTATTATAATTTCCTTGCTCGATCTTGTTAAAAAATCTCTGAGATTTTCCTTGCTTGATCAATGGAAATTGTTCAGCAAATAAGTTAAGTCCAGCTTCCATTAATCTTTCCGAAAGAGTTATAGCAGTATCCTCAAAATAAATCTGACATTCTTTTTGTGCTATAATATCTCCAGCATCAGCTTTTTCTGACATGTAGTGCATGGTGAATCCTGTAATTTTCTCTCCCCTTATAATGGCCCAATTAATAGGAGCATGACCTCGATTTTTAGGTAATAAAGAACCATGCATATTGATTGCACCTTGGTTTGGAATTTTTAGAATATCGACTCCAATCATTTGTTCCCAAGAGATAGAGAAGATAATATCAGGATTTAAATTATTAATTAGATCTACATAGTAATGAGAATTTATATTTTCGGGATAATAAGTAGGAATATTACTCTTTGTGGACAACTCCCCTACAGAAGGATACCAGTTATAATTGCTCTTTTCCTTGTTGCTAAACTTTTTCCAATAACTATCACAAATAGCAAACACTGCTTGCACATTTTCTTTATTTTCAATCAAATATTTTAGACAATTATAACCTATCGTTTGATTTCCCATGAAAATAATTTTCATTTTGCTCCATTGTTTGTGCATAAGTTTGTGTTTATTTTAAACTTAGAGTAATACTTTTTTTATGGAATCTGCAATATAGTTAATATCGTCTTCCGGAATAGACGGAGAGATAGGCACGTTTACTAATCGTTCAAAAATGCGTTCACTAGCAGGAAAGTCACCTTGCCTACATTTCAATAATTTTTGATATGCAGAGTGGAGATGAAGAGGTCTAAACAATACGCTAGTTCCTATTTTTTTTTCCTTTAACTCGGAAATACATTTGTCTCGATCAACATTTGCAGGGAGGAGTATTGGAAATAAGTGCCACGCAGATCTAACATGCGATTTAACATCCATAAAACCAATTCCAGTTCCAATCAGTTTATTTTTATAAATAAGAGAGTACTTGGCCCTGGTTGAATTGAATTGGTCTAACTTCTGTAATTGGTGAATACCTAAAGCAGCATTGAGATCTGTCATATTTGCTTTATATCCAATCATTTCTACATCGGAAAACCAATTTCCTTTTGGGGTATAGCGACTTTGCCATATCTCCCGTGAATCGGAAATTCCATACATGGTTAACTTTTTTACCAGATCAATCAGTGTTTTATTACCGCTTACAACCATACCTCCCTCCGCTGTGGATAGATTTTTAGTGGCGTAAAAACTAAAACAGGTAGCATCACTTTGAAGAGAACCAATTTTCCTTCCATTGTACTCTGAGCCAATGGCGTGAGCAGCATCTTCTACAACGAAAATGCCATGTTTTTTAGCAAGAGAAAAAATCTCATCCATCTCAACTACATTTCCGCCGTAGTGTACGGGAATTATTCCGCGAGTACGAGGGGAAATTAAGTCTTCAATTTTTGAAGTGTCCATTTGAAAAGTGTCTGGATCAGAATCTACAAAAACAGGAGTGGCCCCACAATGAACAACCACATGTGCAGTTGATGCAAATGTAAATGTTGGAACAATGACTTCATCCCCACTGCCAACTCCAAGTGCTTTTAGTGTAAGAAACAGAGCCGAAGTGCATGAAAAGGTAGCCACCGCGTAAGGGATATCACAGTATTCACATATGTTTTTTTCAAACAAACTTACTTTGGGCCCAGTCGTGATCCATCCCGACTTTAAACTATGAATTACTTCAGCTATTTCTTTTTCTCCAATATCTGGAGGAGAAAAAGAAATAAAATTTCTTTCCATATATTAATTCCTTCGATCTAATTCTTTCTTCCTGAGTTCTTCTGTTGAGTTATATAGCCAAATAGTTTCATTTAATTCAAAATTATTTGGGAGTAATGACCATAAAGTACAGGAGTTACATTCTGAAGGGAGTGCCTGGTTTTTTTCACTACACTCTCTTATCTTGGATATTTTACAATCCTTAAAAATATCTACAATGGATTTTTCGCTTACATTCCCAATATTCAGATTGGAATTGGCTCGATAGCAATCATTTCCCATGGTACAGGGATAGACATTTCCATCAATGTCGACATAAACTCGACTGTACATAGACCAACAAGGGTATCTCTTTAAAGAATTCGTTTGGTTGATATCAACCTTTCGGTTAGAGAAATCTTCTGCCGAAAGAGAAGGCTTGTTGAAGATATAACGATTATAAACAATAATATCTTTTGAAATATAATCATTAAAGATTTGATTTATTTCTTTTTCATCATTTAATTTGGATGACATATACTGAATACTAACTTTCAAGTCCTGTCGTTTATGTAGCGATCTTCTTTCAATAAAGGCTTTGATATTGCTAACAACTTTATCGAAAAAATCTTTTCCCATTAGCGATCTGTATGACTCTCGATTAGTTGCATTTAGTGAAAATGTTATAAAATTTACAGGAGAGTCCAACAAGAGATCTGCAAACTCCAAGCTCATTAGAGTTCCATTTGAATTGATTGATATCCTTTGAAATTGCAAACTGAATTGTGAAATAGATCTCAGATGATTAACAAGATTTTTATTCATTAATGGCTCTCCGAGACCTACTAAACCTAATTCAAAAAAAGCTTGACCATCTAATGAATGAAGTGCCAAGTTCAATAACTTTTGATCGATATCGCCAATTCTCATTTTTTTCGGAGATGGAAATGATCACAAAACACACATTCCAAATTACATCGATTAGTTAATTCGATATTTATAATTCTTGGTGTAAATATATTTCGTTTGATCATTATAATTCCTTGAACATGAAAGATCTTTTGAGATTAAATCACTCTATCGCAAAATTTTAAATTGGAAAAAGAAAAATTTTTAGAAGATTTCTTCCTTCAAAAAATCCTTCTACCACTTTGTATTTTGATGATTATGTCTGTCACAAAAGGAGAATTCTGTTACTTGTATAGGAGAAATCCAGCTCTGAGGAAAACATAGGAAGTAGAAGTTGCCTGACACTTTTTATTCAGAATTCGGAGCATAATGTTTTTTATGAAAAGGATAAAAATCATAATTTCTGAATGTGTGAATTTTTTATGAGTCAGCAAGTGAAAAGCAATCACTTGGTTATAAAAAATTTAATGCTGTCTGCAATAAACAAAATGATATCTCAATGAGTATTCATGGGGAATCCACTAGTTTTACTAGTGAGACTAGATTACGCTTTTAGCGATACCGGAGTAAG
>JADGAM010000217.1:3421-7142 GCA_015232015.1 Oligoflexia bacterium
ACTCATGTCCGGTTATCAAAGTTTGTCCCATTCGAGATGGGATTGCAAGTATCATATAGTCTTTATCCCAAAGAGACGTAGAAAAGTCATCTTTGGAAATATAAAAAAACAATTAAGAGAAATTTTTCATGAACTTGCCAAGCAAAGAGAATGTAAAATTATTGGAGGAAATTTATGCGACAACCATGTGCACATGATTTTAGCTGTTCCCCCGAAGTATTCAGTCGCCTCAGTAGTTGGCTTTTTGAAAGGGAAGAGTGCAATTAACATTGCAAGGATTTGTGGTAAAGAGAAGAACTTTGCTGGCGAACACTTCTGGGCCCGTGGTTATTCGGTGTCAACCGTTGGTTTTGAACTTGAAGCCATAAAGAAATATGTTCGTGAGCAAGAAGAAGCTGACGAGCAAGGAAGATTTTAGTTTTTAGCAACCAATTAACAACCTAGGCAGCTCCCTTTGAGGGAGCCCCACTCACCAAACCGCCGTCTTTGACGGAGGTATTCTGATTTCTAAATTTCTTACTCTCAATTAGATCCTTCATATTCTCATTAGTAGCGCAAACCAATCTAAATTTTGATTTTACTAATTGACTACCACCAACAGGCATAAATTGTTTTTTCTCTATGGCCACAAGTAGTGCCTCTTGCAGTCTAAGTGGCATGGTTGCTATTTCATCAAGGAATAATGTTCCACTCTCTGCTAATTTCAATTTTCCGATTTTACTTTCCTTTGCATCTGTAAATGCACCTTTTACATGTCCGAAAAGTTCACTTTCTAAAAGATTTTCAGCAATACTGCTACAATTAAGATGAATAAAAGGAGCTTGTTTACCAAGCAAAAACTCGTGGGAGGCCTCGGCCAAGAGTGATTTACCAACACCAGTTGGCCCCTCTATAAATACAGGTTGATTGAAATAGTTATCATCTAGAAGCAAATTTTTTAAGGAGCGAATAGTGTCTTTATCTTGGGTAATAAATTTATTTTTTATAAACTCTTCGAGTTGAGCATCTGATTGTGGAGAGGATTTTTTCACTACCAATTTTATTATTTCCGCAAAGCCGCGACTCTTAACTAAATATTCATGAAGACCGTAATCAAATGCTTTTTCAAAAACCTCTTCTTTATCATAAACAGTAAGCATAACTGTATAGATATTTTTTTCTTTGGCGGCTTTTTTAATTAAATTAAAATCAAGGTAATCGTTATCACCAAGGTGATAATCAAAGAAGGCCATATCATAATTATTATTTTCTAATTTAGCTCTGGCCTGATAGGTGCTGGAAGCATCGTCAACAATTGCATAAGGGGAGATTTCAGAGATGAAGGTTTTAATAAAAAGTTCATCGTCATCTACTACTAGGATGCGGAACTTTTTTTCATTCTTTTCTCTTTGTTCTTTTTGTTTTTCTTCTCTTTCTATGTCTTGCAAACGTTTATTTAGATCGAGCATAATTCCGATTCCCCATTTATTTGAATGCGCTAAGGCATTATTCAAGTGGGGGGAATATATCCTCAGCCGAGGAAATAAGTCAAGTATGTTTTGTGTGACGAGCAATAATTTCATAGGCCAAATTTTCTTAAAGTTAAAGTGTTCAGAAAGATCATTTTGCAGAATTAGTGCCAGTTTTTGGCCTAAATCCCCCAAGAAAATATTACCAATTATCCAGTGGTTACAGGGTGAGTGCGATTAGTCTTGAATTTAGAAATTTTGAGGCAAATCCACAAATGTGGATTTTTTCTTCCCCTTTGGAGGAAAACAGTAAAAATACTGATTTTAATAACTCAGCGAATTTAAAGTCTTTATTTCAGTTAATGCGGAACGTCCTATAGTTGGCATGGCCTGCAATATAAGGGAACAGGAAACTTACAATTTATCAACCTCTAACACATTCGAGGATTTTTTATGATGACCAAAATTTTGGTTCGGCCGTCGTTTACTTTTTTGGCCTTTAAGTTTTATCACCCTGGAAATAACTCCGGGGCCAGTACCACAACCAGGAGGTATTACATGTTTTCGAGATTTATGTCTATGGTTTTATCGCTGAGTAGGGAGATGTTTTCCATAAGTGAAATATCTCAAAGATCGCAGCAGCTTGATTCAGATCATCTGAGAGAGCTGAGAGAACTTTCCTTACGATATAGCGTTCCCATCAGCGATCATAGAAAAACTTTTTTAGTAGGATAACTTTTATTAACCCTTTAACTCGAATGAAAAATTCGAAGGTTCAGATCATGAATAGCTTTAGAAACTTATTAACTATTAACAATCCCTCCCTGGCCAACATTAAGTTGGATCAGGTGGGGATACTACAAACGCAACTGACATTGCAATCACAGGTGATGATGAAGAGATGGATTTTCTATCATCACCTATTAACAACAATATTTAAGGAGAAAAATTTATATGTACTTACAAAATTACTCTTTCAGCAAAGAAAAATATTTGGAGGAGCATAAACTAGAAGCAATAGGAGAACACCAGTCATATCAGAGCTATCAACAAAGCATTCAAGCAGTCGAAGATATTTCGTCAAAATTATTTAACTTTTTTAAAACAGATAAAGAATTAATTCGCCAGATAGTGGCCCAGCTACCTACAGATGAACTCAAGGTGGTAGTAATGCATTTTTGGCATGAACAAAGTTTTGCCAAGATCGCAAACATACTTAAAAGATCAGAGGAAGAAATTAAAATCCTCTACATTCAAGCACTGGAACGATTAAAGAAAAAATTACTAAACTATTGGGTTCTATCTTGTAGGCAAGATCTAACTCAATCAAAAAAAATGGAGGTAAACTAATGAAGAATTTAAAATTAAAAACATTTTTATATATTGCGCTCGGAATGGTTTTATTTGCAGTTATTAATAGTGACTTATTGGCCATAACTATCGGTGGTAGTGGGTTTGAAACCAAAGTTAAAGGACTTCAAGATAAATTTCTCAACGTAATTTTACCGATCATGGCGGTCTTTGGTCTTGGATATGCCGGAGTATTGGCCGCCACTGGTAATGAAGGAGCTAAAGGTAAAATTGTCTTATGTCTAATTGGTAGTGCCGTGGCCTTTCTCGCTCCCTATATTATCGCCTTCGTTCAAAGTGCAATTGGACAATAGGGAGGAAATCAATGGAAGATTTAAGAAACTCCATAGTTCATAAAAACTTAGAGATGAAGATTAAATTACTAGGAATAGAACTGGCAGATATCCTGCTAGTTCTGTTCCTCTCTTCTGTAATGAATTTAATCTTTGGTCGAACATCTATCTCATGGATCATGGTTTTTATTTTTCCAATGATAGTTGGGGTACTTCTTCACTTTGGGAAAAAGAACAAACCAGAAAATTTTATTATTCATTTTATTAAATATCATCTTATCCCTGGTCAATTTGCGGCCAGGGATAAGGCCTTAAACGAAGACAAATTTAGGAGACATATCAATGATTAAAGAAAAAGAATCTTTGGCCGATTATTTATCTGTTTGGCATTTTGATGATGATCTTTTGGTGTATAGAGATGGTTCAATAGGTGGAGGATTGAAAATTCAGGGAAGAGATATTACCAGCTCAAACAATGAGGAGATAAATGCCTTCACTGCCTCCATTGAAAATTTTATTAATTCTGTTCCTGACGGTTTTAAAATTCAAATCTTCTATCGCTTGATGAATAAGGTGGATGAGGTCATTGATAAGCATGACAAAATCTCAATGGCACTTAGGAGTGAAATT
>JADGAM010000218.1:0-4645 GCA_015232015.1 Oligoflexia bacterium
TGTTTTCATTAGAATGAGAAAGAGTATTTCTTTCAGATTCATTAAACATCTGAGACAATCCTTTTGATTCATTAATTTGCTGTCCTAAAGCACTTAGCTGCCCAACTGCAAATTGAGACATCTTACTTTGCTCACTGGCCATCGATTGCTCGTAGGATTTTGATTCGGAGTAAGCATTTCTTAGGGCCTTTGAAGTGGTATTACTAAAGTCAATGGATATTGGTAGCGATGAAAGAGGTGAACGAAAATATTGTCCACTAGAGGTGACAGTTTCCATAACACCACTTTGATTCTGGATAGACATTGTACCAGTGGAGCTTTGAGGTGCAGTGTTACTTTGGAAAGAGGTTTGGTTTTGGTAGTGAAACTGTCCAAGAGAAATATTTCCAGTGCTTGATTCACTGGCCGCGCTCGAAACTGGACGATCATAGCCATCCATTAATCTTCCTGCTAATCCGGCCATCATACTTCCTGAGGCATTAATCACAAGCCAGGAAATCATCGGAATACTTAAACTCAAATAACCAGTAATGGCCGCATAATCAGAGAGAATATTTCCAAGGGCGGTATTGGTCATAATACTTAATCCAGTAGCAAACCCTTCCCCTGATTGTATCATTGCTACTGTAGCGGCCTTCTGTCCGTGATAAGAGGCCGCGAAATGAAGAATTGCATAGAGTGGAGACCATAAGTTAACCCAAAATAAGGCCATCGCGTATTTGCTTAATATTTTGGTAGCATTTGGTAACATGGCCATAATCATTACTACTGGAAAGATGGCGTATATAAAAGATTCAAAAATATTATGTAGAATTGGAAGCATCTTTTTTGCTAACTTCCCCATTACTGAAAATGTGGTTTTTCTCTCTGCCTCTGCTTTGGCCATAGAAAAATCTTCCGCAGCAGCACTGGCATCAGTGTCCGTTGCAAAATTTAAAAGTCCGCGCTTAAAGCTATTTGCTAAAATATTTTGTGAGATAATTTTAGAGTTAGTTAGGGAGAGATTAGTTAAGTAGTGATAAGCAACAGGCATGGTAGATACAAATCGTGATACGGCCTCATTGCGATTATAGGAATTAGGAACTAATCTTGCTCCCTGAATATTGGTTGAGTTTGCTATCTCATTTTCAATATCTTTTTTTAAGAGTTCATTAAATCCATCCCTGCAAGTTACAATTTCACGGTTATGACCGGAATTACTTTGCTCATAGGTAAAGGAGCGTGTTTTAGAGGTCTTTTGAGCTAAAAAATCCACTAGATCAGTTGCTCGTAAAATTTCTGACCAACTGTAAAGACCAAGTAAAAGATCATAGTAAACACAACTCTTCCAAAAATCAGAGAGATTTGCAGAAAGGGAAGGAGTGGTAATTTCAAAGCGAGTTGATTCTTCAACTAAAGTCTGAGCAAAGAGCAGACCGTTTCCACTATATTTAATTTCATTAGGGAGTGAAAATACAGTTTCAAAGCTACGAGTAGACCAATCAGAAAATTTACTAAAGATACTGGCCGTAGCAGCTATACCAAGGGGAACATTCTCAACAACTGCTGAATTTGCAGGTACTACTCTATCATTAATTACCAAATGAGTTTTAGGAACAATTAGAATCTGAAAGATCATGATTACTCCCAAAATCCAGGCCAAATCCAGATGTCGGCGATGAAAAGCTGAGTTGATTAATACCCCAATGAATCCTATAAGTGCCGCTGACTTTAGGGCGTAAACATAATCACCATCACCAAAAATCTGTGCGATTCCATTAAAGATTAATCTTAAAAAATCACCGCCACCGTAAGTATAAATTTCCCAATTCATCTATTGTTACCCCATGTAGCACTATTAATAATTCCACTACTAAGTCTACTCATTAAGGCCTTCTCATACATTTGTATCCTTTGCTGAATATCTAAATATCTTTCGGCCAAATCTCGATTCTCTTTATTGAGAGAAGCAATACCACTTAAAACTTTTTGAATATTTTGTTTGTAATAAAGAATCCTTTTGGACTCAGACATTCCATTCTTCATTTGTGAGGTCTGTTGTTCTACCTCTGCTATCACAGCACTTAGAGAATGAAGCAAAATATCTTCTGCAATAAGTTTGGTATAATCACCGATCGAGCGAGAGATATCGGTTTTCTGAGGAAAATATGCGGCCGTAACAGTTAAAAAACGATAGAGTGGAATTGTGGTACTTGCGATTACACCTTTTTCCTCACTATTTAATGGTTCATCTCTATAAATCTTTTGAACAATTTCACGGACTATTTTTTGAATACGATTATTTAATCCCTCCCAATTTGGTTTTATACTCTCTAAGTTACTTGAAATTTTATCACAACCATTTGTATCAGACGTAGGACTAAGGCAACGATAGATCATTAGATTATCTTTAGATTCATTTCCATTTAAAAGAGCATTATGAATATTTTTGTAGCGTTCTTTTCTTACTTCATCGCTAATTGCTGGTTCAATGATAGTGATATTACTAGGCCCATCGTCTGCGGAATTGGCATCTACAATAATCATAGTTCCAGTTAAGTTCATCACTAATTCAGCAAACTCAAGATCATTTTGAAAGAAAGGGTCTTGCATTAATACAAACCAGGCCAAATTACCTTTGATAAAATCAACTTTGTTAATGTCATTTCCGGGAGCATTTTCAGTGCTTTTAATTTGTCCTCCGGTAGTACAGTTATAGTTGGCCTTAGTCCAATCCTCACCAAAATCTTGCATTCGCTTAACAGTACAGTTTCCGGCCTTAGCACCAAAATACTCCATAGTTCCCCCCACCATCTGCGTGGCCGCTTCACAGGAACTCATATTGCGATTTAAATATTTATTGGCCCATGTTTGGATCTCTTCCATCACGGCCGAAAGTTGAGGAGAAACAATTTGAATCGCTAGCATAAATGCTAGCGATTGAGCGTTCTGCCCTATGGCCCGTAGGTTTTGAACAAATTGGTCGGCGTTGATTGCGGAAAATCCACCAGCATAGAAGTCAATACCTCCACAGCCAGCAGAAAATTTTGGCGTCTGTATATCGACGAGATGGAAGGGTTGGGTAATCGCTGAACGCGTGCTGATTCCCCCTAATGTTGAATAGCGGGCGCTTTGAGCATCATATATTCCGGGATTAGTTATATTTGTATAATTTTGTTGTTCGAACCAGGCCTTAACCTTATCTGAAGTACCAGCATAAGAGACCTCTATTATAAAAATTATTAAGCAAACACCAGTTACTTTTATAAAACTATATTCTAATTTCATTTGCCACCTTCAGTTCTCTCCGCCCTTTTAGCAGCAGAGAGAACTTTTTGTGAAAGAGTTGTCCAATCTGCATATCCAAAACTAATTGGAGTTACTATATTTGAATCTGGATTAAGCATGTAGAGTGCTGGAACAATGGAAACCTTTAATTTATCACCCAAATAGAAGTTTTTTTGTGGATCAGGAAATTCTGGTAAATTCCCACCATCTAAAGTTACTGCTATCGTTGAAAATTTATACTTATCAGAAAAGTTTTGCAAAATTGGAGAAAAGCGATGGCAATGAGGGCAATCTCCTCTAAAAAGGAATATCAGTCCATTTGTCTGAGCAATTTTAAATAACTCTTTTTCTGATTTAATAAAATCACTTTCATTCTTAGCAATAATGGCCTGGGTAGTAGTTGGTCGTTCGATTGTATAATCATACTCGGGATTAATCCAAATACTCTCTTTAAATGCAGTTGCAAACTTTTGTGCTTGCAGATTTATTCTCTTGGTTAACATTAAATAGTTTTTAATATTTTCTTCTGTTGGAGCAAGTATTGCTTTTGAAAGTGCATCTTCCCAATTACGACCTTGATCTTCTAAAATTTTTTTTGATGCAATATTTGGTGTAGCTTCTGCTTTTTTATTTTTTTCTTTACTAATAACAACTTCATTACTTAGTATTTTTTCATACCACCACCAACCTCGCTCACGATCTTTAAAATATTCCTTTTCCTCTCCTGAATAAACAAACAAGGGATTGTTAATGGCCATCAACCCAACTATTACTAATAAAACAATACATCTCCAAAAATTCATCGTTTATTCCCTCTTAAACGTAGTGACTTTGTATTTACCTTTTGTGTAATTGAATCTCTCAATTTCCCTATAGTTTGATCAACATTAGGAAGTTGAGCAGAATCAAGTTTACTCATTACCTCCCCATAAAATTCTGAAAAATCTACTTTACTAAAATCAAGGGATTCCAATTCTTTTAAAGTAAAACCAGAACAATTAGGATTACTGGCATCACCGTATCCTTGATGTAATTGTCCTTTTCCTTGCTGAATAATTATTCTCGCGAGCTTAGAAGGATAAGAGCAAAAAACATTGTAGGTTCTTCTATCAAAGATGCTGCCTGTTTTATATTTACCAACAGATATGGTTCTACCCGCTTCTCTCGCTAGTCCTAATTCCTTCTCTTGATTACTACAATTAGATATTCCTAAATTTAGGCCCCAACCATGATCGCTACAACAATCAGCAGCTCCTAAGACATGTTCCTTACACTCTTTGCTCTCCCCTTTGAAAATTGATAAACCATCTCTATTGCCTTCTGTATTTAGTTCGGCAATAATGGACTTGGCCACTTCTAGGGCGGTAGCTGCTTTTTT
>JADGAM010000218.1:4795-7121 GCA_015232015.1 Oligoflexia bacterium
AAGCTCAATACATTCTCTTGAAGTTATTCCGCATCCACTTTTAACAAGTTCATCACAGAGGGGGTCTTTTGTATAAATAGGATCGGTTAGTTTAGAATAGTTCTCTTCCCATCGCCAACAACCTCTATAAACAGTAGTGTTTCTAACACTCCTACTTGAAGCACCCTCCATACAACGACTACTATCAAGATTGGCATCCCAATAATTTTGATTACCATCGCAATTATAAATGTAATTATCCTGTTGATCGCAAGGAATGCGTTTAATGGCCCGTAAATTTATAAAGGCCCTTCCCCCACCAGCAACAAGATTGACCACCGTTAAGTTATTTGTTCCATTTTGCAAAAATTGTTTTAAGTCAAATCCTGGTTTGGAAAATATCTGTCCTCTTTCACATCTCGAAAAAGGTTCGCTATAGGTTGTATGTCCATTAAGTGAAATTGTAATCCAATCATCGAATACAAATGATTCAATCCTAAACTCAATTACATCTTCAATATTTCTTAAGTAAAAGATAATGGTATTAGTAAAGTTAGTACAATTTCCATGTCTATCATTATAATCAGCCCCAAAAAGTATATTAAACCCTCTATCTCTTTTATCCCATGCAGGGCCTGAAACCGCAAAGTCATTGATGTTAAAACCCACTAACTCGCCTGCGTTTGCATTTCTACAAGTAACATCTAATCTCTTATCACATCTAAAATTAACCTGATCTCTTCTCCCATAGACAAAACAGGTTTTTTTATCATATTGAGTGATATCTTCAACTCCCACTGGAAGTTTTTTACATCCTTGGTAGGTTTGTGATAGATTGTGAGATTTCTCTTCAACTTCTCCGTAGCGTTTAAAAAGCGGATCTTTGGTAGGATCAATGGTAATTTTTGGTCTACTTCCAATTGCTGTTTTTAAATAATTTCCGTTTGGATTATTCCTGGTATCTATTTTTGCTTCATCTTCTAATTTTAATCCTGATTCATAATACTTTGTTTCTGCAACATCACTTCCTTTGTACCCAGGAATATTATTAGGATTGGTGTTTGCTCCAATAGAACCAATTGACTTGTTCATTTCATTGGCAAAATCTTTGCCTGCTTCGTTTATATCACTTCCCAATAATTTATTAGTTGGCATCATTATTAGCATTACAATTAGTATAATATTTTTAATTTTTACTCCTATAATCTTCTTAACCAATGTTTTGCTTTTAATATTTCCTCCTCTTTTCCAGTTCTAGTTATTAGATTCAAAAAATAATCCAAGGTCACTGATCCACAACCCTTTACATAACTCTCTTCACTTATTGGTAAAATAAAAGTAGGAACTTTAGTTATCTGATATTTTTTAAATTGAGTTGGATCAATTAAAATACCACTGTCTTGCAGAGAGATTTCTTGGATTTTTTCTATCGTCTGTTTTAAATCTTTATAGATTCCGCGAATTATAACCGGAGATTTAATTTTATTTGCATCAAATAATAACTGCTTTAATTCATCCTTGGGCATTGATAGACTAACAAAAATAATTGGTGGAATATTTTCTGAGTTGTCATTTTTTGCTTGAGCAGTTTTTATTTGTTCACTGGCGTCCAATGCTTTTGAAATATATTTACTAACAGAGCTTCTGTTTCCAAAATCTGGAAGATTAAATGACTGTCCTTTATTTTTATCTACCTCTTTATTTTTTATTATTGAATCAGCTTGCTTAATTGCATCTACTACAAAAGACTTTTGTTTTTCTATATTCTCTTTTATTGGTTCTTGATATTGAAAATTTTGATAGGTATTAGAGTTTGCAGCGAACTTCGTGTTCACCACAAACTTATCAACTTTAGTCAACTTCCTATTGACCAGCGGGATGTCAGTACCACCACTACCTTCTATAATTAGAATACCAAAAATTATTAAAACTGTTATCAAATTAAAAACTACAGCAAACACGTTTCCTCCAAATTAAATAACTAAAATCCTCTCCTTTATATGGAAATTCTCTACCAGCACCCCAAAGAACTGTTGGTGCACCCAATCCGTATCCTTGTAATGTTTGCGGAATGGGATACATCATTTGTTCTTTATACTGAGTTTTTCTTAAAATTGGTTGTGGGATTCCTCCACATATTGCAAAGGGGGTTGAAGTATCTTGCGCTAGTAACTGTCTATGCATTTTAAAAATCATTTTATGAACAAGGGCCAGAGAACTATCAACTCCTCCAATGTGGTTGGCATGACTACCATCTAAGGGATAGACTGAACCTTGTGAACCTGAACACCAGAATAGTGCATCTATACCAAAACCTGTTATTGCGGCCTTCACACTATCAGCAACA
>JADGAM010000219.1 GCA_015232015.1 Oligoflexia bacterium
AAAGTTGCCAGTTGGGAAATATTCATGCCTATGCGATTAAAAGAATTTACAACGATCGTCTGAACTTGACATTTGGGAGCAATACGAATTAACTCTTGCAAGGCCACTCTTTTATCATTAAAACTAACTACATCATCTACATATACCTTCAAGACTTTATAACTATTTTGATTGCAATAATTTTTGATCGCTTCGATCTGCGAATTGGAATTGTGTCCTAATAACTTAGAACAACAAATGTAAATAGCAGCACACTTTTGCTCCTTTTGCATATTATTTCCATTAGCTGCAATTGCTTGCAACCTATCCTCTTTCATAAATAACCTACCAATAGTGTACTCTATTTAACGTTAATTGTCAATACGATAGATATACTGTATTACTAATGTATTGACTGTATTGACATTAGCGAGATAAATGGTTAGACTAATAATGACAATGTTATTTGTTTAGTTTTTAGTGAGGCGAGAATGAAATATCCAAAGAAATATGTGTTGCCAACAATCAAATATATTGATGAAAACAGAGGTAAGAAGATGGCCTCATTTCGCTTGCCCATCCCTTTACTAGAGCGATTGGAAGAGTTGGCCTACGAAAAACGCTTAGATGTTACAATGATTGTGACTTTGGTATTAGATCAATTTTTGCAATTAGAAGATGCAAATCTAGAAGATAAAAAGAAAGATAAAAAATAACGTGACCACTTGGCCACTTCTTATTTTAGCGGACTAACTGAGAACTAATCTTTTCTAAAATGTATTTTAAAAGGTTAGCATAAACGAAATTAAACGGATCGCTTGTTTTTGAATGAAATCTATCAACACATCCTTTGCTTTGAAAATATTTAGCTTCATTCTTTCTACCTAACATTTCATAAATCGTTTTACTACCATGGTTATCCTTATATTCTCTAATGAAAAGAGTGTTGCCATTAACCACATCATCAAGTTCGATGTTAGCAACATTTCCCAAATAAAATTCTTTATAATTAGAGGAAACATTACTAAACTATAACTTGGTTGAGGTTATGGATATTCTTTTGAGAATAGAAAGAAATCTTAAAAGCGAAAAAATAAAACTTGCTATGACCTCTAAAAAATTATTGGCAGGGGATAATTATCATCAAGGCCGACCATCAAAGCAATCTAAAGAGATGATCGATCAAGTTCTTAATCTACATAACCAAGGTTTTGGTGTCAGAGAAATTGAAAGGCACCTTGGCCGCCAATTGAGTAGATCAACTATTTCGAGGATACTTCAACAAAACAACAAAGTGCTTGAATTAAAAAGTGATGATCCTAATTTTTCTACTTCATCAAATAGTGCAGAGAGTGAAATCCCAATGCCAAAAGTGGAGGATAAATGAGCAATTCAAATAAAGATAATATAAAAAACATCTCCGATTTCATTGTCCAAAATACTAGTGTGAAGTCTCCCATACAGGAAGTGATTAAATACTTATGTAGAGAAACAAATAAGCATAAACTAATGCGTATTCTTGTCATAAGCACCTTTTTAAGATGACCAACAAGAATAGTATCCAGCAAATAACTCTGATCTTCTGCTGGAAGTGATGACCTCAAAACAGAGGTCAAAATGATGGATTGGTTTTCTCAGGCCCGAACTGGGGCCCGAAGGCAAAAAAAAACCCATCACAAAGGATGGGTTTCATAACTTAAATGATCGAAATCATTAATATTTTTTTGGTTGCGGAGGTAGGATTTGAACCTACGACCTTCGGGTTATGAGCCGTTGCGCGTAAAATGCAAGTAGTTATTTTTATTGAATTTTATTAATGATTTTGAAGGGTTAACAGCTTTTGTGGCCCGTAGAATTCGGTGATGTTCGGTTGATTTCTATTGGCCGTAGACAGTCGGTAGGCGATGCACTTCGGGTACTTGGAAATTCCAGTGCTTTTTGGAGTAAGCAATTAGTAGCAACAATTTTTCCATTTTGGCGATTATAAATACTCAGTTATTAAAAAAGACCCGAAGGCAACTGAAAGAAGAGCGTTAAAACTAGGCGTAGACAGTACGGTAGACGGTAACTACGGGTTGTCTACCACTGCCTATTACACGATGAAAAGGAAAATCGCTCATGAAAATTTTAACCGAACTATTTATTATTATCTCTTTAATTTTTACCTTACGCTTTGGTGCAATTAAATTTTACCAAGCAATAGAGAAGGATTTAGCAATAAAACTCAGCAAGGGTCTACCTTCGTTGTCACTATATACTGACAAACTGATAGCACCTTCCACTGCACCTTCCACTGCACCTTCTAAAAATCATATCGAACACAAAAAAATCATAAAAAAATAGTAACTGAACTTACACAAATCTGTTTCCTATAAATTATCAATAATTTTACTTGAGCTGTAATGAGCACAATTTATTGATTTAAAATTTGCATTGTCCATATTTTAGGCCTAAAATATGGACATGAAGGACAAAACTGCCACTGCAATAGGAAAATTAATTAAAGAAATGCCCACGGGTGCGGTGATCACACCAGATTCATTTCCTGAGTCTTGGTCCAGAAATGCCATTACTAGAACACTATCAAGATTGCAAAAACAAGGGGTGATTCTACGTTTGCAAAATGGAGTATATTCCAAATCTAAGGAGACAAGACTAGGTCCTGCATCGTCTTCTCCTATTGAAATCATCTCCATCAAAATTGAGCAAAGTGAAGATAAGTGCTTTGGAGGACTTTTTCTTTATAATAAATTAGGACTTACCACTCAAATACCTTCTGTCATTGAAATTTTAAACAATAAATCTAGTTACAATACAAAATTTGGAAATACTCAGATTAGGTATGTCCGAATACGACCAAAGATTACATCACAAACAAAAAAAGTAATTATAATTTTGGAAGTTATAAAAAATATTAAATTGATTTTGGATATTGAGATTAAAACAACACTTCACTGGATCACGAAGGCCATTAAGGCGTTTGATAAAAATGAAAAAAAACTCCTTTTTAATGTCTCCGCTGATTATCCTCCACGAGTTTGTGCAATACTGGGAAATATTCTTTCATCAATAGATATCCCTCTTTCAAACAAGCTAATGAAAGGCCTTAATCAAAACAGTGTTTATAGAGTGGGAAGCGTAGCTGATCATCTCAAAGATTCAAAAAAATGGAAACTTTTAACTTCGGGGCCAAAACAATGAATCTGCATAAACATCCTGAAGAATTTCGTGCGGCCATATTAGGTGCTGCAAAAAAATATTCTATCCAAGAACACATGATTGAAAAAGATTACTGGATTACTGTTTTACTATACAATTTATCTAAATCTAGTTTTGTGGATAAAGTTGTATTCAAGGGAGGAACATCTCTCTCGAAAGTTCATAAAATAACACGAAGATTTTCTGAAGATTGTGATTTTGCACTAAAGGCAGAGGCCCAAAGTGCAAACCAAATAAAAAATCTTATTGCTAAGATTGAAAAGACAATTGCATCGGCACCATTTAAAGAGGTAAAAGATCATTTACTAATCAGCAAGGGTTCAAAATTTAGAAAGTCAGTTCATTCTTACCCTAGATTACTTGATGGTGAATTGCCTGGAATTTTAGATGTTATTGTTTTAGAAATCAATTCCTTTGCTAATCCTTTTCCTCATGATCGAATGATTGTTTCATCGTTTATCGGAGACTATATCAAAGATTACAATCCCACTCTTCTTACTGAGTATGGGATTAGTGATTTTTCTGTTAATGTTTTAGATTTGCGAAGAACATTTGTAGAAAAAATTCTGGCACTTGTCAGGGCATCCTACCAAGGTGATTCTGATTTAAGTGAACTTAGAAATAAGATTCGTCATATTTACGATATCGCTCGATTAATGGAAACAAAGAATATCTTAGAATTTATGGACTCAGATGATTTCTTTAAGATGATCGATGATGCAAGAAATGATGATTCCAAAAATAGTGAATTTCAGGGTGACTGGAGTAAAAGACCACTTGGAGAAAGTGAGATTTTTAAAAACATGAAAGCTGCTCTTCACAAATTGGAGAGTACATACAATGATTCTTTTGAAAGAACTCCACCAATTATGTCGTATGAAAAACCGCTTAGCTTGATAGGAAAACGCTTGAACAAATATGATGATTACAAAAAGAATATTTAGAATATTTTGTAATCCAATTTCCACGACCAGTGGCCTTAAGACAAGGTTAGAGCAATATTAAATTAAAATCCGCCCCACTTAACTTTTGACTAACGAACCTGAGTTTATTATCTTATTTATTCATTTTTTATAACTGTAGATGAATGAACTATAAAAATTAACCAGCTTCTTAAAAATATGTCTTGGAACGATATCCAAAGTCAATCATGCTTAAACCGCTTCATGACGGAAGCAAACTGGGATGAAGAACAATTAAATTAATTAATTCATAAAAATATAGGTATATTTATTCTTTCTCTGTGTGTTTTATTGATAAAAAAAATTTATGGTACGTAAATAAAGGATTCTAAAAATGCAGTTAGTATCATTTTTCACTAATCTACATCCAGTGGTTCAAGCACTACTGGCAACAATATTTACTTGGTTTTTAACTGCTCTTGGTGCAAGCATGGTCTTTTTCTTTAAGACTATAAATCGTCGTGTTTTAAATGGAATGCTTGGATTTGCGGCCAGGGGTGATGATCGCTGCAAGTTTTTGGTCACTACTCGCTCCTGTGATTGAAATGAGTGAACGAGCAGGGAAAACAGCATGGATTCCCGCGGCCATAGGATTTTTGTCAGGTGGATTATTCTTATTTATAGTCGATAAATTATTACCACACTTGCATCTTGGACTACCAATATCCGAGGCCGAGGGGATTAAAACGTCTTGGCAGAGAAGTATTCTTTTAGTCTTGGCCATAACACTTCATAATATCCCATAGGGATTAGCAGTTGGAGTTGCTTTTGGTGCTGTGGCCGCAAATATTCAATCGGCATCCCTGGCCGGGGCCGTTTCACTTGCGATTGGGATAGGTATTCAAAATTTTCCAGAGGGCGCAGCAGTCTCTATTCCCTTAAGAAGAGAGGGCCTTTCTAGAACTAAAAGTTTTTATTACGGACAACTTTCTGGGGTTGTAGAACCGATTGCAGGAGTGATTGGAGCGCTTGCAGTTATTTGGATGCAACCACTGCTACCTTATGCACTTTCATTTGCTGCTGGAGCGATGATTTATGTTGTAGTTGAAGAACTTATTCCTGAATCACAAAGAGATAGGGAAACAGATATTTCAACCATTGGTGCAATGTTAGGTTTTACAGTCATGATGATACTTGATGTAGCGTTGGGATAAAAATTTTTAGAAAATTTTATTGAGATCAAAGTTTGTAATTGGTTCATTTGGATCGCAAGGACCTTCCCGGACAACTGTACTTAGTTGGGCCTTCACTGAATCGGTCATCATGAGTAGTAAAAATATTAAAGCTACTATTGATGTGGTTTTAATTTCAATTTTGGTCTTAGTTTTGATGTTAGTATGGTCCATAAACTAAGCTCCAATTGTGTCTGGTTTTCATTGGTCCTCCCTCTTGCTCATCAGGAGAAAAGCTACCGCTCCAGGTGATTGAACCATCATCGTTATTAGTTACTGTTCCATTTTTTAACCATACCATGGTATAGGGAGTAGAAACGCTACCATCAAGATTTATAGGTGGTCCACCCGCATTTTTAGGATAATCACAATAGTCCCAACCATATGTAGTACCAGAGCTAGTGCTTTTACCTGTTCCTCCAGTAAAAGTTGGAAGTAAAAATTTTGCTTCAAGTTTATCAATACTATCAGCTCTATCTGGTAAACTTACTTTAACTTTTCCGTTACTGTTAAAACTAGTATTAGAATTGGTTGTAGTATGTATCCCTGTATTTTTAATTACATTATATGGAGGTTGTGAAATTGGGCAATTTACTTGGGCATCAGCATCTTCTTTAACTTGCATTTCGCCAGTATACTTGAATGACATATCTTGATTTTCACTCAGTTCCATTTTTTTTGGATCAACGTTTATTGTTGTATCAAAATTAATATTAGTGTTTTCAATTGATGTTTTTTCTTTTCCTTGCACGAAAGGACTTCGAGTAGTCTTATTCCAATGGAAATTATAGTGGGTAGAAATTGATCCTTTCCAGCCCCACAATTTCTTCTTCTTTATAAGATTCCAAAAAGCATGAATTTGAATTGTCACTTTGCCTTTTCTAAATAGATGCGCCCACTTCATGTTGGGTGCAGTTGCCTGCTCAGATAATATCCCATCTCCATACCAAGTAGGTAGCTCGCTAAATTTATCAGCATTAAAAGTTTTTTGATAGATTTGTTTATTACCTCGTAAAACAATCCTTGTTTCCTCATCTACTGCCTCTGTATCGTTAAAATTATATAGAAAAGTCGATTGTGATGGTACAGAAATATCTGGATTAACAGGAACAGGATTGGGATTAGCACTTGAAGACTGCATCCAGGAAAATTGCTTGAGATGTTTGTGTGTACTTGATAGCGATACTTTATAACTTGTCTCTGAAACAGATGTAATTTCAATCGCCGATTGATCTTTGGGTGCTAATTCATTATTCCAAAAAAACAAAATCATTTCTGATATACCGGAAGGGGCAACGGGTTTGCCATCAATTATTATTACATTATTAGCAACATTACTTAATGAAACTTGTCCAGAAACGACACTTCTACTTACTTTACCATCTTTAACATTGAATAAATGAGAATAACTGCCACTTCCAAAAGAGCTATAATCAACCCCATAAGGAACAGAAACCGTTGTATCGGGTTTCATTTCTGTATAAAAATATGGAGCTTTGTTTATTGTTACTTTAAGAGTTACATGACCTTCCCATGAATCATCTTTGTTTTGTTCTTGAGCAAATATAGGTAAAGATATAAGTACAGCATATAACATTGACGACATTATTATTGCTAATGCATTTAGAATACTTTTGGTTTTATTTGTTTTGTTTGTTTTGTTTGTTTTGTTTGTTTTGTTTGTTTTGTTTGTTTTGTTTGTTTTGTTTGTATTGTTTGTTTTGTTTGTATTATTGTTATTCATGATTGTTA
>JADGAM010000021.1 GCA_015232015.1 Oligoflexia bacterium
AAATTGCGATATTAAATTTTTCTTCTTTGCAAGCTTTGCCCCTTTCAATTCCACCAATTTTTTTGTGTCATATACGTAATCACTAAAAGACTCATCAATAATTAATTCAAAGTATTTTAAAAAATCTTCTTTGCAACTATCTACAATCTCTAAATCAATAAGGTAAAAATTTCCAGACTTACCCTGGCGGATCATCTCATCAGAAATTTTCAAATAAATACTTATATCTATTTTATTGCACATACCGATAACCATAGTGCAGTAATCTCTTTGCGAATCGTAAAATAATAATTTCTGATCTAGATTAATCCAACTTAATCCATACTGCTCGCTCCAAATAAACAAATTAGTAAAGCTATAATCACTTAATTTAGGATTAAATTTTTTTAGAATGGGAAAAAGTATTTTTTTATCCTCAATGTTAAATTTTCTAAAATCATTAAGATTAATCTTTATCTCATTCATTATCATATTATTTTTAGCTCTCCTTCTGCGCTGAATGTCTTTAATTTCTATAGTCTTAAAGACTATAGTTAATCCTCTAATAACATAGGAGTATAATCTTTCATTTCTTTAAAACCCAAATCAGTATAGAAACTACTTGTTCCAGGTTGAGCAATTAATGCTATCCATGCCACTTTTTTTTCCTTTAAATGATCGACAATCTTTTTTACTATGCTTTTACCAATTCCTTTACCTCTAAAACTTTTTGTTACAATTATATCTTGGATGTATGCATCTGAAAGTCCATCCGAAATTACTCTCCCCATACCAATTAATTTTTTTTGAGAAAATGCAGCAACAAAACAGAAAGAATTCTTTATAACTTCATCTATGAGATGAATATTTTTTCTATCATCTTTTTTCCACCAATTGCCTTCTAAATAAAGTTGAAACACTTCTTCTCTTAATGCATCAGTAATTTTTGTTTCTATTTTAATTTCTATTTCATTAGCATTATCTTTATCATTCAATTTATTATTCAAATTATTATTCAAATTATTTCCTCCTTTTAATTACAATTTTCAAACAATCTTTCTTTATCTTACTTTTAGAAGGCACATAATAACAAAATTGTACCATTTGTCTCTCTGCTCGTTAAGATGTAGTTAGGTTTTCACTTATTTTTATATTTAAGGTGCGTGTCTTTACATCCAGAAAAGAAAATAAAATAGTTAAGTATTCTGCTTTAAAAATATAAAAACGAGGAGAAATTAAATGTCTTTTATTCTTAAAATGGCAGTCTTATCACTATTTTTGTTATTATTATTTGCATATGGTTGCAGTAAAGACCAAACAATTGATCCCAAAATTATCGCAAAAGATGAAATTGCTAAGATTAAAGAGTGTGGAGTTGTATCCAATTCAGACTTAAGTAAACTTGAAGAGTATTCAAAAAATTCAGTTACTTCAGTTACTTCAGTTACTTCAGTTACTTCAGTTACTTCAGTTACTAATGCTAACAAAGGTTTTAACAATAGTAACGGCAGTAGCGGCCATAACACCAGCAACATCAGTGACAGCAATAATAAAAGAAGTTTTATTGTCTTAACTAACAACGAGGAATCCAACTCAAATTATAACTATGAAAGTCTTACAAAAAGAATTACTAGAACAGGAGGAGAAATTATTTTTGAAGATGCTCGTTTAGGTTACATTCACTTCAAATATCCCTCACACCTGGCCCTTAATCTCCTTCACTCTGAATTAAACAACTTAAAAAGTTTTTTTATAGATAAAAGTTTAACCTACAAACCATATAAGATTAAAGAAAATGATTTAAAAAAATTCGAAAATGTTAATACTAACAATAGCTCTATTTCAAAAAATAAAAATATAAAAAATTTAAATAATATAAATAAGTTCACCAACGATTTATCAACTTACTCTAAAAGAAGTAACATTTACTCTGCAGAGATGATGAAAATTCCTGAATTAAAAAAATATTTTAAAGAAAAATATAATCAAGAATTAGATGGAAGTAATGTTACAGTTGTTGTGGCGGATACTGGACTAGATATTTCAAGAACTGACGCCTTTCAAGATAGAATAATAGGACTTCATACTCTAAGATCAGTAGATAGTGCACTAATCACAAAAGCGGAAGTTAAAGAAATAGATGGACAGAAATATCTTTGGAGCAAACTAAACGGAGTGGAAGTTAAAATTTTAAAGAGCAAGCGATTAGAAGAAGATCGTCAATATTACATAGGTTACTTCACAGAAAAACAATTTGCTATTCTAGATGATGATCATAAAAACTATGATTTCAATCAAGACGGAGCAGCAACTGCAATATTTCCAATGGTGGTATATAAAAATAACGAAGACATATTTGAAGCGTATGTAAATGTTAATGATAAATTAACCTATGGAGAAAAAGGTGATAATTCCATAGAAGATGAAAATAAGTTATTAGACTTCAACTATGTTGCTAATAAATTTAAAGGAGAAGATCGCTTTATTAGAAATAGTAATTATCCTGCTCTAAGTTCTTATCGATATACTACTCGCTTAGATATAGTTGATTCTGAAAATACAAATAACCCAACTTTGTTAACAAATAGAAATAAAGGATTGATTAATCTGGGAATCACCATCGCCCCAGGCCTTGAATTAACTAACGATGGTGAAGGTTTTAATAAAGTATCAACATCAGCAGAGGGACAAGAGATTTATAGAGTAGGCCTAGTTGGTTATGATACTCATGCACATGGAACTTTTTGTGCTGGTTTGGCCGCAGGAAATTTTGATACCGCTGCCGAATTTAAATCTGGTGCTTATAATGCAAAAATAGTGGGATTAACTCTACTAGGTGGTGGGGGTGATACAGGGGATTTTGGAGATGCATTAATAAAAATCGCTCATACATATCCAAATGTGGTTTTTAGCTTTAGTTTTGGAGGTAGCTCCGCCATCAATGATACTCAATCAGATATGTCTAAAATTTATGATCGAATCGTCCGCACATATCAAACAGTATTTATTAAGGCCGCCGGAAATGAAGGTCCTGGAATAAAATCTCATGGAACCACAATTGCAAATCATGTCATCAGTGTTGCAAATTATTACTCTACAAATTCCCGTGAAACTCACGGAGAAGGTAACTTTCAAAATGATAAATTCTTCATTGAAAATTCCTCTTCTCGTGGTCCTTCTATTGATGGAGCTTTAAAACCCGATATTGGAGCTCCCGGATGGACAATGGGTGCCAGATCATTTTCCAAATTTATTAATGCTAACAATAAAGGAAGCTTTCAATATTGGTCCGGTACTTCGATGGCCACTCCTAATTTGGCAAGTGTTGTAGCATTACTTTACGATGGGGCAATCAAAGCAAAATTAATTAATGAAAGACTTATTGACCAAAGTGAAACTCCAAGTTTAAATCCAGGCCTAAATCAAATTCTAAATCAAAAACCATATCCACCAATTGCCATTGATAAAATTTTTACTGCTCTTAAAAATTCGGCCCTTCCATATGATTCTCAAATAATAGGTTCGGCCATACTCGCAAGGGGAATGATCACAAAAGGGACAACTAATAATAAAATGGCCAAGGAAATGACTTTGCAAAGTAGTGTACAAAGGCCTGCGTGGATAGAAGGAGGTGCCGGTCGAGTAAATGCTCTAGGTGCATTTGAGATAATTGAAAAAATTTATAATGAACCTATGCGCTTATATACAACTGAAACTCTTACTACAATAAATGGGTATAATAATATTAATTCCGTTGGATATTTCGCTATCGATAAACTTCCAAAGTATATCGACTTTATGATTAAATTTGATCAAAAAGATATTTTAATGAATATCATAGATCATGAGAGTTTTGTTTTAAAAATTGATAATGACATTGATTGGCTATCCTTTGACCCAAAGGAAATAATAAAGAATAAATATGTCGATTTATTTGCAGCTGAAAAAGTTTTTGTTCGTGTGTACGTGAAAACAGAAAAGTTAATTCAAAATAATAGATTAAAAGCAGGACTTCATACTGCTATTATAAAAGCATTTAATCTTAATAGAAGTAACAAAATTGGAATTGATTTTTTTGATTTTGTTTTCCCCATTACTCTTATTGGATATAATACTCAGTATGATCCCATAATTGATAATGATCATCTCTATGCTAAAGGTTTTATTCCTGCGGGACACTTCGTAAGATTTTTCTTACCTATGCAAAAAGAACAAGATGCAATTCTTGCAGATTTAACAGTCTCTGATGACAATCCTGGGGATATGTCAATGTCAGTTTATTATCAAGGATTAGATATTCCATATAAAGATTTACAAGCAACAACCATGTGGGCCTTAAGTTCTTCTCTTTTTGGAGAAGGAAGAGGTCGCTTAAGATATATTATATCCGAAAGACCGGCAGGTTTATATGAAGTTGATTTACAAGCAGATATAAATGCTAGTTATAACTTTAATGGCGTTGATGGTTCATATTACAACTTTCAATCATCAAAGCTTACTCTTAATGTTCCTAAGGCATATCTGACCAGTGATGGTGATAACAGTGAAGTTATACTAGAAAATGCAAAAAACACTGGTTCTTATTTAAGAATTTTTTCTGCCAATGTTGCTATAAATTCTTTGAGGCATAAGGAAACTGTTAAAATAAAAGATAAAGAAGCAATCCAATTTCCTATTACTGTTCATCCAGCAGTCAATGAATTACTTATCACTACTAGATATTTAGGTACTGTTGAAAAAGTTGATATTGATATTTCCTTATTAAATGAAAAAGGAGAGGAACTAGCAACTTCTGGATCGCCAACTGCAGATGAAATTATTAAATTTGCTATGTCTGATACTTCTAATTCTACTTCTAAAAAATATACTCTTGCAATTACGGGGTATTCAATCCCCAGTGAATCAAAGGAAATTAATTTTGCACTCACTATAAAGCAAAACTTAAAAAATCCAGTAATCCTTGTAGATTCATTTAATGGCCCAAATAAAGATACTGTTTTGAAAAATAATTTTAGATGGGATCATAATATGGAATATACTTTTAAAGGCAAAATCACTAACTCTACTCTTGTTGCGGAAACTACTCCTCAATTAGATAAATATGAACAAGTAATGAGCGCCACTATCAAAGCAATGTGCGGAAGTGGTATTAATGAGAATGTTTTGATATTTGCTAAAGATCTTAACTAAGGGCCTGACCAGAGAGAAAGAGAGAAAAAATAGAAAGTTTAGAAGTTAGAAGTTAGAAGTTAGAAGTTAGGAGTTAGAAGTTAAAAGTTAAAAGGGAAGCTTAAACTTAAATATATTTCAGATTTATTCACATCTCGTTCATTATCTAACTTATAAGTTTTTTCATCGGCCTTCACACGTAATTTATCAAATGAAAACTTTCGATATTCTATATTCATCGCCATATAATATAAAAATGCAACTCCTAAACCAACGGTATATCCAGTACCAAGATAAGCATCATCTTTTGAATATGGTCCATTATCATCTTTTTTCACGTATTCATCATAGCAATAAAATGTAGTCCATAATTTAACAAAAAATGGAGTTTGGTATCCCACAAATATTCCAGCATTACGTCCATCCATTTTTTGTTTCTTATCATTTACATCTGTCACTTTAGGTCCTTTACCAGTCCAGTCTTCACTAATCATGTCTCCTTGAATTCCGAGCATAAAACCAAATCTAATATAACCTAAACGTAAACCATAACCTAAACCAGTACTCTCATTTTCGTAAGTAGTTCCTCCTGCTTCTAATTTTTGTTTAACCACCCCTTTTAAAGCATAACCTAAACTTGGTTCAATTAATATGTTTGCATAGGAAAAATTGGCCAATATAAATAAAATACAATTAACCAGTATTAACCTAAAAAATATCGAGATTAGAAAATTTTTATATTGAAACATTTACTCTCTCCATTACCTATTACCTATTACCTAGAGTAATTTTTTATTATAATTCCACATCTACCGGAGGAGTGGGTGTTACTCCTGCAATAGTACTTGTACTTACTAATGTATGAGCTGTTACTACAGTCGCAGGATAAGAATCATTTAGTCCATAATGAAAAGTACCACTGCTAGTTTGGCAAGCATTTACTGGAGCGTATGAAATATTATCTGCTACCACAGAGAAAAGTAATGCCGATTTAGATTTTGTAATTGTTTGTCTTTGCGCTAATGCTTGGATGGGGGCCCCACTTAATTTTCCTCCAGGGCCGGCCCAATTACAATACATTCCACTAATAGTTCCCAAATTTAAATCTCCATTAATTGAAGGGCCAAATCCAAAATATGCTGTACCATTTGTTTTAGTTGAATCATTTGTGTCTTTAACAAGTGAAATATTAAATACTCTAGTAGCTCCATCATTATTTCCTGCCTGCCAAGCATATTGATATTCACCAATGCTATCTGATGGATTAAAACTAAAAACAGCATAATTAAAGTTTTCGACCCAACCACCCTCTCTTGTATTATCTGCAAATGCTTTAGTAGGGTCTATTGACCAATTATTTGAGCTAGCGAATGCATCCGCATGAGTAGGATTCCCGCAAAACTGAGCACTCATTAACTTATATTTCATTGTTGATGAATTTACTTTTTCATATGCAATACTTCCTGCAAAAGTTTCTCCCTCTGAACTATAATCAGATTGAGTACAATTTACATTTGGAGTTTTTGATCCTATTTTCCAAGATAATTTTCCCTTATAACTAGAATTATCAGCGGAGGTTGGAATATGTTTCAAGCGAATGGTTACATCATTTGTAGTCACAGTTGTTGTAGTGGTAGTAGTAGGAGCAGTAGTAGTGGTAGCTCCTTTAAGAGTTGTAATGTACACAGGATTTCCATTAGAATCACTGCTTCCTCTAGTAATTGTGGCCAAAGTAACATTTAATCCTATGGCATTTGCTATAAATGCAGCTGCAACTTCATTAGTTAAAGTTAATGTCTCTCCCTCAGCAGGTAGTGCTTTAGCATTAACCTTCGCTATACAAAATAGCGAGGCAGTAGACATAATCATGGTATCTGTAAGCGTTGCTACTCCTTGTACTTTCTTATTTAACTCAGACGCTGAACATGCTTCTGTTGTAGAACCTTCTGTTGAAGACCAAATACCCAAATCACCGGCAGGTAAGTGACCTGCAGTTTCCAGACCATCTGGATGTTGATTGTTATAGTATACAATTGGTCCATAGCAATTAGCATTTTCTGTACTTACATGTATTTTAAAATTAAAATTGCATGCCACTATGTTTGAACCATTAAACATGTCTGTAATTGCCTCTACCTTAGTTGAATACGTCGCTGAAGAAATGATATCGGTTGCTAAAACAGCTATTCTTTTTGATTTTTTATAAGCTTCGGTAGAAGTGATACTTTGAGTAGGCGAGGAGAATGCAAGACCTATAGGGAATGCATTTGAAATAGAATATAATCGAATATTTGGTGCTGAACCATCATCCCCGCAACTTACAAAAAACGTAAAAGTAAATATCAAAATAAAAATATATTTAGAAGCATACTTAAAAGAATAATAATTAATAAAATAAACTCTGAATGAAAAAAACAAATACTTTATTTGTTTCATTCTCCACCCCTTATCATTCAAGGAACGGGAGTTCCTTAATTTATTGATTATTTTAATTTATAATTATAATTTTGATTTAATGATTAGATTATGTAAACAACAAAAAATAAAAAAGCAATAAAGCAAAAAGTAAAAAAAATAAAAAAACAAAAAAGTACTGGCATCATTATTATTTAAGTTTACCGCTACTTTTTTGTTTTTTTATTTTTTTGTTTTTTTGTTTTTTTGTTTTTTTTATTTTATTGAATAATTAGTTAGTTATTAATTATTTTTTACAAACACTTTGAGGAACAGTTCTAATAATTTTACTGAATAATAAACCTAGACCTACAGTTCGGTATTCAACACATCTTTTTCCATTAAACATAGTTACACGAAATTTTGAATTTTTTTCAGATTTACATTGTGAATTATCCAAAACTGCTATCTCTTTCTTACTATTATAACTTGTACATCTCCCAGTAGCTGAATCCCAATCAATAAAGCTTATTAGTCCATCACTACCAATTGTGAATCTGTTATTACTAATTTTTTGAGCAAGAGCTTTCATTTTTTCCATTTTCTCTGGGTTCTCACTATATTTAATTATTTGATCTTTATCACTAGTATTTAATTCCCAAACATTTTTTTGTTGTCTAGATATTGATTCTAAAACTCCTAATGTAGCTTGTTCTAACAAGAGTTCAGCTTCACGAGCAATTCTCTCTTTTTCAAGCTTTTCTTTCTCTAAACGCTCTTTTTCAAGTCTCTCTTTTTCAAGTTTTTCTTTTTCTAAACGCTCTTTCTCAAGTCTCTCTTTTTCTAATTGCTCGCTCTTTTCTCTTGCTATTCTTTCTTGTTCTGTTTCAGCTTTCATAGCAGATTCTTTCATTAATTCATCCATCCCTTGACCAAATAGATCTTTTGCTAAAGGACTAAATGGATTAATAGCAGATTGTGCCCATGTAAAATCTGGATGTTTTCTAATTGAATCCCCAACATATCTACCACCAATAATATTTCCATCTTTATCTAGTTCAAGAATATATTTATAAGTTGCTTCTCTGAAGAAATTTGCTTTGCCCATAGCATTTTTGTGAGGTTGAACTTCAACAATATATTTAACCTTATTTTCAATATATACTTGCTTAACTGTTCCTGGAGCAACATTAGCATCTGCAATCTCTTTACTTTTTATCATCTGATCAATTTTTTCTGGAGTTAACTCTTCAGATTTTAAAATCTTGTAAGCAACTACTCCTTGATTCCATACGGGGGCATCTGAAGTTACCTCTAAAACAAAACCTTTTTTCAATTTCCCAATTTTATTAGATAAAACAATATGTAATGCTCCTGGGTTAATATCTAAAAAAGAAGGATCCTTAAGTGCCTCTTCCGCGTTCTCTTCATGATATGTATTGCACCTATCGCCGCAAATAGGAGTTGAATCATGAGAATAATGGGCCGCTAGGTGGGCCACTAATGCTTTCATATCTGATGACCAAACAGGAAGTGATAATTTTATTCCAGCTGCTTCAGCATTTGTTTCACAATAGTTTGGTTCCTTTTCAGACACCGTTACTGGTGCCCAACCATGACATTGTCCAAACCAATTGATCTTATTTATATCTTTTAAAATTTGATCACGTTCTTTATTAATTTTCTCCGCCAAAACAGTGTCTCCAGCTTCCACGGCAGCATTATGTCTTTTTAAAGCATCTTTTTTCTTAACATCTAAAGCATTATATTTATCACGAGTTATTTTTGTACGAGCTAATTCATTTCTAATAAGAGGATAATTAAACTTCTTATTTTTAATATCAAGAATCATTGGAGCTGGAATTTTTTCAAGATTAAATTTTGACATTTTACTAATGTCTGATTCTGTAATTTTCAATATTGAATCTAAATTATCTTTAACAGCATCTAGGCGTGCTTTTCTAGCATCAAATTCTTCAATTGTTTCATTTGATGCTTGTGCCTCTGTTGATGAATCAAATTTACCTTTAAATTGTACAGCAATTCCACCATGAACAACAGCGTAGTAATCATCCGACCATCCTGGATTGCTTGTCTCTGCTTCTCCATTTTGATTAAGAACTGTATTAAGAGAAGCAAAGTTTCTGTCATAGGCCGCCTCTCCTTCAGTTCTCATAACATCTGGATTATTTTTAGCATCAATTATGCCTGCAGATACTTTTAGTCCACATAGACCTAGCATCAAGATCATTAATTTTAAAATTTTCATTTTTCTTTTCATTCTTATTACCTCTTGTTTTTGTTTTTTCTTTCTTAAGTTTGTGCGTTTATTTTATTTTCTGGAAAACACAACTTAGATCTGGTTATTAATATTTTGTTTCTTAAAAAAACAATAAAAAATATTTAGGTACCAATATAAATCACAATTAAATATTTTTTATTTGTTTTTTTCAAAATTCTTTTAACTGATTAATTTTATTTGATTTGAAATTTTCAAGAGGTTAATAAGAATAAATTTAAGTGACAACAAATATGGGCAAATATACAAATATACAAATACACGAATAGCTTACTTAGTACAAATAGCTGTTTGTGGCCCTAACGTTGAGTTAATAGATTTCTCGATAATAGAGACCAGTTACATTGATACTTCTTGGACTATATATGGGAATAATTCCTAAAATAACATCTTTAAGAGAATAAAAAGTAGTTATTTCTAGTTCTTTAATTGAATCTTTTTCTCTAGGATTATTTATCTCATTAGTTACATCTCTTACATATTGATCTCGCAAATTTTCTATTAAAAATGGACAAATACTAACACTATAACTATTAGGATTTGTAGAACCAAAAAAAGCATGAGTTCTAATATTTAAATTAAATCTGGAAATATCTTTATTATTAAATGAATCTACAACGTCTGCACGAAGCACTGACGTCGTGATTTTATGGAAATCGATTGTATCTCTTATTTGACAGTGTTTAGAGCTAATAACTAAATTACTTCCACAAGAGGAAGTTAATAACATTACACTCATTGCACCTGTTAATATTCCAAAGTAAAATCCTTTCAATTTTTTATTCCCCATCCGCTTATCAAAACAGTTCTAGGTGTATAAATTCCTAAAGAAAAAAACATATACAAAAAATCTTTCCAAGAAGTTTTTTCATAAATCTCTAATTTAGATATTTCAGTAAACCCTTCTATTTTACCAAGTCTATCGAGAAAGATTGTATGTTTTTTTGGAATAAGGCCGAAAAGATAAAAATCAACATCGCTATTAATATTAAAATTTTTATTATGTCCATTTTGCGGAGTAAAAAACACTGGAATATCTCCTGTATTTTTGTATGTTATTCTGCTACAAGACACACTGATAAAAATTAATACTAATAATATATTTATATTTAAAAAAAATACAATTGCCTTCACATTAGTTGATGTAGTAGTTATTTCCATGCATATTATGATAAATTATATTTATCTATTATCAAAGAGCAAAATAAAGGTTCGCACTAATGATACCAATTATACCTATGATACCATTAAATCGTATAATATCTTTTTCAACAATTATCATATATCTTTTATCTCTTTTTATTTTTGTATCTTGTGGCGGGATAAGCATGAAACGAGTTGAAAAAAATAACCCTGGTGATTATTATTTACGTTCTGGCATTCAAGAATACTATCTTCCAGGTTTACCTGATTGGGCCAATTTTTCTAGTGCTGGTCAATGTAGACGAAAACATTCCACTTATTATTTTGATCTTAAAAAAATATCTCAAAGTTTTAACTTCGATTATAAGCAAAGTGTTCAATTTCAACTTTCATTCAACAAATATTTGGCCGACTACCACACTAAGTTCTCAATGAAAAAACTAAATATTAAAGATGAAGAGATCGTTTTTTATACTACTAAAGATCATATTACCTATGGGAATCTTCCTTTCAAGATACCTTCTTACAAAAGAGTTAACTTAATTTGGATTGATGAGACAATAAATAATTCAACAAAATTAAAGTCTCTTACAAAGCTAATGAATAGTGATGAAATTGGATCCGGGCATCCAGTTTTTATTTCATTATGTTTATTTAACGATGAAGTTGATTCATTTATAAGTGGAAAAGAATTTAAAGACACCGACATTAGAATTATTTCCCATGAACTTTTTTCTATCTATAATGAAAAATTTGAAATGCTTAACCATTTTTATTTAAATTTTGACCTACTTTTTAACAAACAAGAGCAACAATTGTTTCTATATCTTCCAAGTTCCTCTAAAAAACCGCCGTTAGAATTCAAAGGAACCTTTAAAATACATTATTACTGATTAATAATGGAAAAAAATTAACATTAATTTGTATTATCTAGAGTACTTGCTATAGTCTTTTAAAAAATGATTTAGGTACAGGAGCGGGCGCGGAATCTGACAAACCTCAAGTTGTTTATCACAAGTACTATAACACTAACGATAATGCTTTAAATAATTCTTCTCTGGGAAATTTGTTTTGTTGTTCTATTAAATTAAACGTAGAACCAAAGGCAATTCCCCAATGATCAACACCTGCAATTCCAAGCCAAGTAGTCTTTAAAGGATTTTTTATATAATATGGATTTAAAGCAGCATTGAGTTCATTCCAAAAAACTGCTTTATGCATAACTACTTTGCTATCATTGAGATAAAAACCATAATGCTTGGCCATTAATTTGTAACTATATTGTTGAATTAAATAATCTAATCCTACACTAGGATAATAGTAAGGATTAATTTCTTCAGCTGCCTGATTTTGATCTTTATTATTTTCTTTATTATTCTCAAACATAGTTGCAGTTATTGAATAATAATTAATGTCTTTTGTAGGCAAGTTACTTGTACGCCACCACTCTAAACGATCTTTAGTGGAAATTTGATATAATAACTTGTATAAGTGTTCACAAACAATTCTTAATTTTTTAATTATAAGATCGTGTTCAAAATAAATATTATTTAAATGTAATCCTTCTAAACCAATTTTAAAAACAAGATATAAAATCAATTGGGGATCAACAGTTTTTAATGCTGAAACTCCATTCCTTGCTATTGCAATTATTTCAATTGCATCCTCGATTACCCTTCTAGGATTTAAAAATGATTTTTTTTCTAATTGAGAATATTTTATAAAAAAATTATTTATCTTATCATTTAAAGCTGTGTTGTTTGTATTAGATTTATAATTACTAAAATCCGTAACCACAAGCATATTTTTTATGAAGCTTACAATTGTATACATATTGTAAGCAATTGTAGGCAGTCTACTTAAAAAATTAAGTGAACCAAATATTATTCCTTCATGTGGATATTGGCCAATGTAACGTAAACTCGCGGCCATGTTCATAATTGCTTTCAGTTGCTTACATGCTTCTGCTGTAGGACTTATATGGCATACTCCCTCATCAGAGTAATCAGTACCGTAAAGCACACCGCTTAATGAAATAACACCTCTAACACTTTTCTGCCATTCATTGTATGTCTTTAACATTTCTAATCCTACAAAAACACCTCGAGAATAACCTAATAAATAAAGATTCGAAGGCGTTTCACCTAGGATAGAAAAAACTTTATTCAAGCGTCTCGTATATACCCTCGACATAAGACGATAATCTTCCAAAGTCTCTAAAGACAAAAGAGGTGATTGTAACAATATAACTCTAACAACCTCTTGATTATCACCGCTATCTTCATTAATTTCATTCTTTTCATTCTTAAAATCATTTACTGAAAAACTTGAAATATTAATTAATTCTTCAATAGCTGCATTTTTATATCCCATTTTAGTTTTTGCATTGTATGGATTGTAATTATTATTTGATTCACCGTAAGTATCAAGTTCTGTCTTCAAAAGTGTTTGATATTGATCTCTCAATAGATCATTTTCAACATCAATTGATTTTCGATAGTTGAGCTTTTTAATCCATTTTTTGTAAAATAATGATTTTTTTTGATATTTTGGAGTAAAAATTTCATGAAACATCTGATATTTAGTAAATTCGGTAAACATACCTGTTAATAAAACTATGGTAATCGGATTTTTCTTTAATTTCAGCAATGATTGATCAATTTTCTTTTCTATAGATTCACTTTGAGATTCATTTTGATACTCACTTTGATACTCATTTTCAACTTCATTAGGAGATTCAGTAAGTCCTTTGAGCGATTTATTCGTACTGCTGATAGAGTTGTAATATATATCTACAGGTTTTATTTCACTAAAATTCCTTGAAATTACATCAAGTATCTTCATTCCTTCTTGACTATTACTTCCATCTTTATTGATCGTATCAGCAATTAAATTACTTTTTATAGATTGTAATAATTTTGAAGGTGGTAGATAGATAATCTTTTTTATATCTAAATTACTACCATTTTTACGAAGAAGATTATCAAAAATTAATCGAAAATCATTTGCAATATTATCAGTATTATTTGTATCTTTTGGAATGTTTGCAGAGTAGCAATTTACAGAGGTAAATTTGAATAATAAAATAGCCACAAAAACGAAATCACACACAAAAAGGTATCCACGCCTTCTAAAAGTTTTCATAAATCTACCTCGAAAAAATTTTATAATTTTGTTATTCTATTAAAGTGTCATATACATTTATAGGTGTATATATATATACGCTAAATAAAATTAGAAATTAAATCAATGGGACATAGTTATTCTTAACATAAAACTAACTTAAGTCCTGAAAAAAAATATAAGGATTAAAATAATATGTTACAACTTTCAAATCTCTCAAAAATATTAGGTGGTCAAAAAATATTCAGCAATGTCACTTTTAAAATTAATCCCGGAGAAAAAGTGGGATTAGTGGGCGCCAATGGTACTGGTAAAACCACAATCTTTCGCCTAATTATTGGTGAAGATCGCGCGGATGAAGGGCAAATTAGTTTGCAAACTAATACTAGGCTTGCTTATTTCTCTCAAAGTGTTGGTGAAATGAGAGGGAATACTGCGCTTCAAGAGGTTGTTAGTGGCCATAAAAAAGTTAAATTACTTCAAGATGAAATTACAAAATATGGAAATCAATTGGCGGATTCTTCTCTCGATGAAAAAGAGATGAATAAAATTTTAGATCGTATGGGAAATGCCCAAAGTGAATTTGAAAAACTTGGAGGATATGAGGTTGAAAGTAATGCCGAAGAGATATTGACTGGTCTTGGTATCAAACCAATAGATCATTCTAAAATGGTAGAAGATTTTAGTGGTGGTTGGAAAATGAGAATTGCTCTGGCCAAAGTATTAATTTGTACTCCTGATGTTATTTTAATGGATGAACCTACAAACTATCTTGATATGGAAACAATTCTTTGGCTGGAAGAGTGGCTGCTTAATTTTAAAGGAGCAATTCTTATGACCACACATGATCGCGATTTTATGAATAAAATTGTAAAAAAAATTGTAGAAATTTCTCAAGGAACCGCCACGATTTACTCTGGAAATTATGATTTCTATCTACAAGAAAGAGAGATGAGAAAAAAGCAAAATGAGGCGGAATATAATCGTCAAAAAGATATGTTAAAAAAAGAAGAAGAGTTTATTGCTCGTTTTCAAGCAAGAGTTTCACATGCAGCGCAGGTTCAATCACGAGTAAAAAAGCTAGAAAAAATTGAAAGAGTTGAATTAATGAGTGATGAAGATGAGATGCGCATTTTATTACCGGAAATTCCTCGAGGGGGAAATGATGTCATAGCTATAAAAAATCTTACAAAAACATGGACCGATTCCAAGGGCAATAAGAATGAAGTTTTTAGCTCACTTTCAATGATCATAAATCGCCAAGAAAGAATAGCTGTCGTAGGGATTAATGGTGCTGGAAAATCAACATTGCTTAAAATTTTAGCATCTCAAACTAATGCTAGCAGTGGAGAGGTAATTATAGGACCTAGTATTGGTTGTGGTTATTTTGGTCAACATACAATAGAAGTTTTAAACGTAGAAAATACTGTTTTTGAAGAGTTAAGCACCAAACTTCCAGATAAAAACGATGCCGCTATCAGAAACATCTTGGCGGCCTTTCTTTTTAAGGGAGATGAGGTTTTTAAAAAGATTCGCTACCTTTCAGGAGGGGAGAAAGCGCGAGTGGTTTTGGCATCTATTCTCTCCTCTCCACTTAATCTACTATTGTTGGATGAACCTACAAACCATCTGGATATAAAATCTCGTGAAGTTTTACTAGATACTCTCAAGCGCTACCAGGGTACTCTACTTGTTGTAAGTCACGATCGCTTTTTCTTGCGTGCAATTGCAAGCAAAGTTTTAGAAATAGATAAAGGGAGTGCTTATTTATACCCAGGTGATTATCAAGAGTATCTGGAATCAAAAAAAACAACAAAAATAAAATAGAGAAATAAAATAGAGACATTTATCTTCAAAAATGGTAGAGCAGACTATCTAAATTGATTTAATCATAAGGAATACCATGAAATCTGAGAATAAAAACAGGCCTAAGGCCAAAACTCAATCTGAAATCAGTTCAATTAATGAAATTAGTAAAATAATCCACGACAATGATGATAACAATGACTATGAAGAATATGATGACGATTCTAGTGACATCGGTAATGAAGACGAAGTTGAAGATGATGATACTCTTAATTTTAAAAAACTAGGTCTTTCGGCCGAATCAATCAAAGCAATTTCAGAAAAGGGATTTGAAATCCCAACTCAAATTCAAGCAGAAACCATTCCCCTCCTTTTAAAAGGTAAAAAAAATATTGTGGCCCAATCCAAGACTGGGACGGGAAAAACCGCAGCTTTTGGTCTTCCTATATTAGAAAAAATTCCACATAACTCTAAAAATATTCAAGCATTAATTCTAGCTCCTACGCGTGAACTTGCAATTCAAGTTGCAGAAGAGATTGATTCCCTTAAGGGTGATCGTAAAATCTCTATTGCTACTGTTTACGGAGGTCAATCTATTCGCGATCAAATAAAAAGATTACGTCGAGGAGTTGACATAGTTGTTGGAACTCCTGGAAGAGTTATAGATTTTTTAGAACGAGAAGAATTAGATTTTAGTCATATCACTCATCTTGTTTTAGATGAAGCAGATGAAATGCTCAACATGGGGTTTTGGGAACAAGTAGAAGAAATTATCAAAGTATCAAATCCTAAACGTAAGATGCTTCTTTTTTCAGCAACTATGCCTGATAGAGTATTAAGAACTATTAAAGAATACATGGGTGATTATCATCTTGTCCGTACAAAAAGCAAGGAAATGACGGTTGAACTTACTGAACAATATTTTGTTGATGTAAGACCTGATGATAAAGTTGAAGCATTATCTAGAATTATTGATATTGAAGAAGCATTTTATGGAATAGTATTTTGCCATACGAGAGCAGATGCCGATGATTTAGGAACAAATCTAATTAATCGTGGTTATAATGCCGACATTTTACATGGAGATATCTCTCAATCTCAACGAGAGGTTATTTTAAAAAAATTCAGAAATAAGATTATAAATATATTAGTGGCAACAGACGTTGCTGCTCGAGGAATCGATGTAAATGATCTAACCCACGTAATAAACTACTCTGTTCCCAAAAATGCTGATATCTATGTTCACCGAATTGGAAGAACCGGTCGTGCTGGCAAACAAGGAGTGGCCATTACTTTTGTTACCTCTAAAGAATTTAGTAAATTAAGCGGTATAAAAAGATTTTCTAAGGCAAATATTCAAAAGAAAAAAATTCCTTCACCAAAAGATATTGTTAATGTTAAAAAATTAAAAATCATTAAAGATGTTAGAGCACTTTATTCTGAAATGTCTGAAATAAATAATGATTTGGAAAACAAAAAACAAAATATTGTTGTAGAAAAAGCAGAGTTAAACACTCTTAATGATTTTCAAAAAATGGCACATAAGATTCTTAAAGATGAAGAAAATTCTCATCTCATGATTGCAGCTTTATTAAAATATTCTTTCAAAGACTTGTTAGATACTACTAAATATAGTGAAATCGAAGAATTTACCTATAACAAACGTTCTTCTGTTCCTGCTTCAACTTCAACTTCACACTCTCGTTCATCTTCTAGAAGCAATTACAGCAGCGATAGTAATGATCGTGAACGTGGCCGTGGTCGTGGCAGTGATCGAGATGGCAACAGCAGCAGTAAAGATCATGTAAGATTATTTGTGGCCCTAGGGAAAAAAGATAATATAACTAAAAGCAAATTAGTTTCTACTATAAAAGAAAATACTGATGTGACAGCAAATTGTTTTTATGCAATCGAAGTCTTTGATAACTATTCTTTTGTAACTGTTTCTCCAAAGGAAGCAAAAATAATTTTAGATTTTTATAAAAAGAATAACAAGGGCAGACGACCTCTAATAGAACAGGCATCCGAAAAAAGACCACGATAATATGCAACGTTAGGGTTAATTTTTATGGTCTGAGATAATAATCTTCAGTACTATTTGGTTCACTTTTGCGAATGAAAAGTCTTTTATTTGCATCTATTCCTAACAATAGTTGAAATATATCAGTTAAAATTGATCGTGAAGAATATAAACCATGTCCAAGCCCTGCAATCCCTAGTGCCGGGGCATCTATTTCTCCCACATTTATTGAATCAACTCCTTCTAATTTTCCACAACCACCCATACGACGATTTTTATTATAAATCTCTGATACAGCTATGGCATTGTCATTGTATGAACAATAAACAGTAATTCTTCCTGTAATTTGTTTTAGTGCAGGTAAGTATTGTTCAAAATCATTAACCGGGATATCTGGAGCATTTAAAATTAATTCTCCAATGAATTTTTTGTTCCACCTTGAATTTTGGGTATAAGGGAAAGTGTTAGTAATTGTATTAGTTGTTGTATTAGTTATTGTATTAGTAATTGTGTTAGTAGTAATAAAGGCAGCTTCTTCACTCTCAAGATTATTCACAGTTTGTGCTAATGCTGGAATCACTATTTGATGTCCCATAGAATGAACCATTAGATGAACAGTAATACCTAATTTAGAAAGTAATTTTAATAAATGTGTAAATTGTGGGATTGAACTTATAACATTATTACGATTATTTTCATATGTCTTATTAATCATCGCGCTCTCAAACATACCTTCGGCCGCTCCCGCAGGCCAAGAAAATAAAACTATAGGTCCTTGAAATTTTAAATCGTATGCTATCTGTGCAGTTCTAATTATTGCCTCTTCAAACTTAACATTAAAACCATGAACAAAAATTAATATATCAGTTGGACGTTGTTGTTGTGATTGGTTTAGATATAATTGAAATAAACTTTCTGTAAGTGAGTTTTGTTTTACCACTTTAAAATATTGATGAGAATTATCGCGAGGATTATCTGTAATTTCAAAATTACCTACACGATGAAATTTAGGAACGTTAATTCGACAAATTCCATATGCTAAAGATGAATTATTATTATTATTATTATTATTACTATTGTTCGATTCAACTCCGAATGAATTATTGTTACAAGCGGAGGGGTTGTTAAGCATTTTTCTATTGGTCGCATAGACAATATCTAATGCCATTGTTTCATCGTATGAATGTTTTATTAAATAATTTAATTCCTTTCGTAATTGTTCACTTCCAAAGCTGCGAACTACCTTCTTTGCAGAAGGAACAGTGGTTGGAGTGATAGGAGGATTTATCGATGGAATAGAAGTAGGATTATTAGAAATAGGAATAGATGTTGAACAACTATATATTAGGATCAAAGAAAAAAATGTAAAAAATGTTGCTATTAATATTCTTGTTAATTTTATTTCTAGAGATAGATAGTTTTTCATCTTTAATTAATCTTTCCTTTTTTTTAAATTAGATTGCAATTGAATCTGCTACGTCTGCGCGATTGCGACTTCCTGACGCGTGCGCTGACATCGCGATCCTATTGACAATGTTTCGTCCCTGGCCGAAAATGCTTTCATAGGAAATAAAGTGTATATTGCGTTTATTAGAATGACAATATCATTAATTATTACATGCATCCAGCATACACATTGTATATAAACTATATGAAGCTTTTTGAAAAATTTTTAAAATTTACACTTATATTTGTATTTATATCTATATCTTTAGTTTGCTGTTTCCTCTATGTTAACGACGAAAATCATTGCTTTGGATTTAGTATTAATAATAAAATTTTAGATATCAATGCCGTTGGTGGTTTGCCTCAATTACTTGGAGGTGAAGTAGCATTTGTAGGAGTTCCTTATTTAGTCTTTGGTGTTGGTTATGGATATTATCCTATTAATAGTTATTTACAAAAACATATAACCATAAAAAACATTGCTCTTGGAACCGACTTCGAAATCATTCCCTCTCAAGAATACACATTAAATACTTACTCTGGTTTTATTAGATTATTTCCTTTTAACAGTAACAATAGTGGATTCTTTATACAATTAGGATATGCTCCCTGGAAATTGAACGCAAAACTACAAGGAGATCTTTATAGTAAAAAGTTAAAAAAAAAATTGTTTGATGATATCATAACAGGAAGAGGTGAATTAGAAGAAAAAATTTTTGCATTTACTATCGGTCATCAATTACTTTTTTCAAATGGTATATTTATTATTGGAGGAGTGGGTATTTCTAAATTAGAAAGGCCTGATTATACACTCGAAATACAAGGTAATTACCTTACTTATATGCTCATGATACCATCATTAAAAACTGAATACGAAAATGCTAAGGCAGAGGTGCAAGGGCAAGTTGATAAAAAGATTGATGAATTTTATATTAAATATAAATACATCCCTTCAGCTTTCTTGGGAATCGGGTTTAGATTTTAGACTTTTGATTTGTGATTTTTGATTTGTTACTTTTTATTGACTTCTACTACTTTACTTATCTCTTAATTTGATATTTTTAAATTTATCTGCAAGTTTTGCTTGAAGACCTGAACCTGTGTTTGTGTTGGCATTTTTTGAATTTAAATTTGAATTTGAAGAAGATCCTGAGGCTGAGGCATTTACATGTTTCTTCCACTCATCTTTATTTGGATCTGGAGGCACATCCAAGGCAATACGTCTTCCTTCTGTATCAATTTCTGCAATCTGTAACGTTATTTGATCATCAATTTTAAATTTATCATAGTGAAAGTCAGGAAGAGAATCTAAAACTTCAGTGGCAGTTGCTCTTGATTTAGGAAGAAGTCCAATAATACCTTCCTCTAATTCCACAAAAATCCCATACAGCTCTCTACGAACAACTTTACCAGTAACTATAGTTCCGACTGGAAATTTATGAGGAACAAGGACCCAAGGGTCTTCGCCTGCATCTTTTAATGATAAAAGAATTCGTTTCGTATCAGTTGTAATTTCCTTAATCTTAACTGTAATTCGCTCACCCTCTTTTATTAGATCATCAGAGCGAACAACTCTTTTTGTATGACTCATTTCAGAGAGAGGAATTAATCCTTCTATTCCAGGGGCCAATTCAACAAAAGCACCAAACTTCAAACAACGAATAACTTTTCCTGCAACAACTTGACCTTCTTTAAAATTTTGAGAGATATTTGTCCAAGGTTCTTCAGTTGCCTGTTTCATGGATAAAGAAATTTTTAATCGACCTTCTTTTTGCTCAACCTTTAATATCTTTGTTACTACCTCTTGACCAATGGTAAGCACATCGTGAGGATTATTTATTCGAGACCAACTTAGCTCTGAAATATGTAAAAGTCCCTCAATCCCGGGAGCGATTTCAACAAATGCTCCGAAGACCTCAATCTTTCTAACCTGGCCCTTTACTATTTCACCCTCTCTATTTTCTTTTATGAAGGCCTTTTCAGAGATTGATTTTTGATTTAGTAAAAGTTTTTTTCGAGAAACTATAATATTTCTTCCACCCTCTGAAATATCAGTAACAAGAAAATCAAATTTTTGTCCAACGAAGCCATCAGCAGTTTCTACTCTGGCCAAATCTATTTGACTGATTGGACAGAATGCAATCTTTCCATGAATAGAAACACGTATACCGCCGTTACAAACTTCTGTTACTTTTCCCTCTATAGGAAGTGACATCTGGAATGCTTCAACAATATCTTCCGCCTGACTTCTGGCCGATGGTGATGTGGATAATGAAATTCCTCTTTTTATCCTTGTTATATAAAGATCAAGGTGATCACCAACTTTATAAGGAAAACTCCCATCATTTTTATCTAACAGCTCTCTCTTGGAAATGGTTCCATCAGCAGGTCTGCTGCCGGCCCCTCCCTTAATAGTGAAAAAAATCTCTTCATCAGTAATTGCTGCAAGTTCGCATTTAACTTTTTCTCCAAGTGATAGTTTTTTTTGAGGTGTAGAAAAAGATTCTTTAAGAAGATTAGTGAAATCACTGCTTGTTGAAGTTTCTGAGAAAGGGAGATTGTTATCTCTATCTATATCTTTCTCCTTAGTTACTTCTAAGCTAGCATCATATGACCCATCATCAAAGTCATTGCTAAATTCTTTTAAAAAACTTTCATTTAATTTATTTTTGCTAAGTGTTTTATTTTTCATTTCATGATTATATAAAAATTTTGAAGAGCTTGGCAATCTCGCAATAGAAGATAAACATCTCTTAAACATTTTTTCATTATGTATAATTTTATAAATATAACAAGAATTGATTAAAACAATGTATTCTCATCTCCGACACTAGAAAGCTTTCCCTCTAGAAAAACTTTCATCCAAGGCCAACAATAACCAATAGGTGATCAAATAATGGTTGCTCCAAAAGAGATAGTTGATTATTTGCATTTTGATAATCTTTCTTGTGGATATCCGAATAAACCATTTATTCCATCCCTATCAAATGACGGCAATAAGAAACTCGCTTCACTGGGTCTTTAATTACCGTTTCTACTATTTGAATTGAGACGTTATTAAATTAATTTTCTAATCTTTTTAATACTTCATAAACTAATTGATTAACCATCTCTTCAGTTAGTTCAGTTGAATCATTTAATTCATTTGCTGAAGATTTTTTTCTTTGCTTAGACTCAAGTAATGCATTTCTTATTCCTTTCAAACGTTCGATCTCTTGAGGAGGAAGAGGAGTCACTGATGATGAAGCTAAAGAAAGTTTCATTGATTCACTAATAATCTTTGCTGTATGCTCTAGCGATTCCAACTTTAAATATGCATCCATCAAACTATCACCAACAGTAAGTGACCCATGTCTTGTTAAAATAATTACATCGTTGTCAATAATTGATTTTTCAATGGATTTTGGAACTGCTTCGGTGGTTGGAGTTGCGTACTCTGTAATTTTAATATTTCCTAGAGTAAAAATAGTTTCTGGTAAAATACAATCACTAAGCCTAATATTTGCAACTGAAAAGGCGGTAGTAATTGGAGGATGCGCATGAACTACTGCTTTTATATCTGAACGAAGTTCATAAACCTTAAGATGCATTTTAATTTCACTTGAAGGTTTAGAATTGAGACTAGTTCCACCAGAAATTTTTTCTCCATTTTTATTTATTATCACCAATGCTTCTGGAGTTAACATGCCTTTGCTAACTCCACTTGGTGTAGTAACAATTGTTCCATCATCTAATAAAACACTTACGTTTCCATCATTGGCCGCTATATATCCATTTTTATACATAAGTTTGGCCACATCAACTATTTGTTTCTTTAATTCTTCTATAGTCATAATTGTCTTATTCATAATTGTCTTAAATTTTATTTATTTAACATTTTTTTTATCTCTTGAGAGATAATCGTTTTTAATACATCAGCAGATGGTAGTGATTGTGATGATGATGGAGATTGATATTGATATTGATATTGAGATTGAGCTTGAGATGAATTCATCTTAATTTTTGGTCCAAGACCTAGTTCTGCACGTTTTATAAGCAAAGATTTAATCTCGTTATCTTGCAGAGTTGTAATCTTTTTATTATCTTGTCTTGAAGACATCTCTAAATAATAATTTATCTGTGCCATATGCTCTAAAAGTTCAAGACGAAGATATGCTTGCTCAAGACTATCACCAATTGCAAGCACACCATTTCCAGACATCATAAAAACATCCGCTTCGTTTAGAGCAGTATCAACTCCTCTTAATTGCTCTTCACTACCAGGAAGTGACATAGCAACCACTGGAATATAATTGCCGATAGAAATAATTGCTTCTGCTAAGTGTGGAGTAATCGCGTTTCCCAGTAGCCCACAAGTGGTCGCAAAAGGAGGATGCGCATGAATAACTGCTTTTGCTTCTGGCCTTACCTCATATGCTTTTAAATGCAATTTTACCTCTGAAAAAGCTTTGCCATTTCCTGGTCCTGCAATTTTTTTTCCTTCTTTATCCAGAGTGATTATCCAATCATCTCTCATAAGTCCTTTACTAATTGCAGTTGGAGTGGCCAAGAAATTATCATTAAAGCGAACAGTAATGTTACCATCATGGTTCGCAACAAATCCTTTAGCATCCAGCTTATGAGAGAAATAGGTAATCTCTTTTGCTATTTGATGAAATGAAAGATCATTCATAATTTTTGTTCTTGATTTTTATTTTTATTTTTATCTTAATGTTTAAATTTAAATTTAAACGATTTAATCTAATTGAGATCCCATTTTTGATTTTTGAACTTCATTTAATTTTTTTAAAATATTGAGAGCGGCCTCTGAAGCTGAATCAATTTCCGATTCACTTCCACTTAAAATTAATCTTCCTGAAGCACCAAATGGAATTATGTCTATTAATTTTATGTTAGCTGCTTTTAAGGCCTCATTACATGCAATTGTTAAGTAAGCTGCGGGAGTAGTCTCTAAAATAAAAATAGACTCTCCGGCCAATACCATATTACCTCTGGCCATTCCAGTAAACATGATCGCATGATCTTGTTGTACTCCACGAATAATTTTATTAGTAAGAATTTTTACTTCTGCTCTATCATTTTCACTTAATTTTGTTGCTCTTAAAACTGCACGGCCGGCCTCTCTAACTTCGCCTTGATTTGGGTGATGAACTTGCATCATTCCAAATTGCCTTTCAGTGACAACCGAGCTTAGACGAACAGAGGTGGCCTTTAATGCAAGATCAATCATAGAGTGAATTTCCATAGCAGGAGCAATCTCAATCATCAAAGCAGCATCATATTCAGCAGGATCGTAAACACGATTATCTTTAGCAGTATATTGCGCTAATTGGGGTTGCATACTATCTATGAATATAAGAGTACGAAGTTCAAAATTTGTAGGTATGCTCATAATATTTTATTTCTCCTTAATTTTTAATTTTAATTTTTAATTTTTAATTTTAATTTTAATTTTTTTAATAAGACGAATTGCTTTTTTTACCAGTTACAATTGCTACACTAGAAGATGCTCCTACTCGATTAGCTCCAGCTTTAATCATTGCTAAAGCATCTTCACGAGAACGAACACCACCAGAAGCTTTAACACCTAATGAAGAACCAACAATTTCTCTCATCAGTGCTATATCTTCAACAGTTGCTCCACCCTTTCCAAAACCTGTTGAAGTTTTAACAAATGCCGCTCCTGCGGTTTTTGATAAAACACAAACAATAACTATCTCATCATGAGTAAGTCCACCTGATTCTAAAATAACTTTTACCGGATAAGGGTGAGATGCCTGGGTAACGGCAACAATGTCATCAAAAACTGTTTTATAATCTTTGGATTTCAGTGCTCCAATATTTACGACCATATCAATTTCTCTAGCTCCGGCCATAATGGCCTCTCGATATTCAAATGCTTTTGAAGATGCAGTGGCCGCTCCCAAAGGAAATCCTACTACTGCAATTGGTTTGACCGATGAACCGGCCAATTGTTCTGCAACTAATGGGATGTTTGATGAATTCACACAAACTGTCGCAAAGTTATACTGTTTGGCCTCTTCACATACTTTTATTAATTCAGCTCTAGTTGCATCTGGTTTTAATAATGTGTGATCAATCATCCTTGCTAATTCATGATCATATTCTCCTGAAAAATTGTTATTACCACCACTGCCCCCACTGCCACTGCTACCTTTGCCATTGCTATTACCAGCATTATCAGAAGATGAATTTTTACTATTAAATTTCAAGGTACACAAACCATAAGTTCTTATACTTGAATTCATTTTTATATCTCCCTTCTATATATATTATCTATATTTTATATATTATTAATTATTATTAATATTTTTTATTTTTTTGTAACCTTATCTACAATTCCTATTATCACAGAGTGAAGTGGATCATCTTTTGTTCCTAACAACTCTTGAGCGCTCTTTCCATCTTGTGAATAGATTACAATATCGCCTGGTCCCGCATCGGTTTCATCACATGGAATTGACAAAATCGCCACGCCCTCGTCATTACCATATTGATCTATTGGCTGTACAATTAACACCCTATGGTTGTTAAAACATGGATGCTTTATTGTTGAAACGACATTTCCTTTAACTCTTCCTAATTTCACAATTTTTCTATCTCCAAAATACCAAATATTTTCAAATATTCTTAATTATTTTCAAATACCTTTTTTCGTAAATCTTCATCGACTTTCTCCCATTCAATATTAACTGTATCAACAAAACCAGTTATGGCCGCATCTACAGGGGGAACACTTTTTAAGGCAAATGCCGCCTCTCTTGAAAGTGTATAATAAACAATGTCCCCAGGGCCTGCACTGACAACATCAATGGCAGCAATAATATCCCCACTCTCCTTAAGTTTATCATCTAATGGTTGAATTAAAAGTAATTTTTCCCCATGTAATTTGGGATCTTTTATTGTTGCAACCACCGTACCTACTACTCTTGCAAAACGCATATTTTTATGAGCTCCTTATCTAAATAATCTAAATAAATAACAAGTCAAAATAATAAATCAAAAGAGAGTATTTAAAAATTCTTGATGAGGATTTGCAATTATCTCAAATCCCACTAAATTTCCCTCTGATAATAAAAGTTCTTTAGCGGCACCAACCGCCTCTTCCATATCATTAAGTTCTCCAGTTAAAATAAAATAGGCCTTGCCGCCTAATCCATTTGCCAATCTAATATCAGCTGCCTGTACGGCCGCTTTTTTTAGTGCTACATCCATTGCTAAAAAAGCATCAGCAACTGAAAAACTTTCTACAATTCCCACGGCATCCCACTTTATATTTTTTGTTGTAGCAGTCAGTGCAGGGATAATTCCTTCATGCACGTATGGAATATAAATATTTGCAATTAACAAATCTCCTGCTCGCTCTCTTCCACTTTCCATTGCTTCTTTCACCTCTTCAACTTCACCCGCTACCATCACAATAAATTTTCCTGGGCAAATTGAATGGGCCTTTATCAACTGCACTTGAGATTTTTTTATCATAACATCTGCAACAACATACCCACGTGCTATTGATTTTAATTCTAAAATTCCGACAGCTGGCAAATTAAACATACTATGCTACTCCTCCACACTACTGCCACTTATACCACTTGTATTATTCGTACTACTTGTATTCGAGTTTATAATTGTTATCTCTTTATCACTTATATTTTTCACAAATCCATTTATAGAAGCATGATAAATTGACCCTAATTTATTATTATTTCCATTATTCCCATTACCCATTTCAATATCAATATTAGGAGTAATCGCAATGATATCACCTAAAGAAACATTTGTTCCAACTGTTACAATTGGTTTTGCTGCTTCTCCAATATGTTCTGCTATGTTTATAGTAACACTTCTAACCTCTGAGGGATATATCACCTCATAATGAACATTATGAACATCATGAGTATTATGATTATTATGAGCATCATGAAAATTTTGAGTATCGTAATCGGCCAATCTTAATTTGGTGATTAATTTTTTCGTTGGAATTTTTCTAAATTCTAATGCTTCTAAAGTTTTTATTGGCGAATTTGAGTGAGGATTTTTCATCCCAGCTCGACTTAAGAGCTTTCTATATTCGGCCAAAATCTTTCTAGGAGAAAGCTCCATTACATCACAAGCAAAGAGTTCACAAACTCCACACTGACTACATAAAAACGCAGAGGTAATTGCATTTAGTGGTGCTGATAAATTATAATCCAGCATTCGCATAGATTGATGAGGATTTAAGGAATGTCCGAGTAAAGAACGCGGGCAAAGCTCACTACAACGATAACATTGGCAACAACTGGCCTTAGATTTTTTTACCATCTGATTAAGATCTATCTCTTGTGCTTTAACTAATAGATGATCTTTTGGCAGTAGTATTATTCCACTCGATCTTTTACCAACATTAATTTTTTCTGTATCTACAAGTTTGCCCATCATTGGGCCACCATCAATAATCTTTAATTGAGAGAGCGGCCGTTTTAATTTTACTCTAGATATTAGATCATTTATGGAAATTCCGATGGGTGCTTTAAAAACTTTTACTCCTTCAACTTCACCTGTAACGGTTACTAATCTACTGGTTACAGAAATTCCTCCACCATCAATTGCTTCAGATAATTGGGCCAAGGTCAATACATTGTGAACCATTACTCCCACCGAAAGAGGCAATCCTCCCTCTGGAATTATCCTGGAAGTAGTCTCGTAGACTAATAAAAATTCATCTCCTACTGGATAATAACTTTCAAGCAGATGTAATTTAATTTCAAAAATATTTGGATTATAAATTCCTTGAGATGCTCTTTGACTTATTATTTTTTCAAGTTCAACTACTACATCTTTGTACTCGCCTTTAACTGCAATAATTCCTAATTTGGCCTGACAAATTCTCATTGAATGTTCAAGACCTAAAATTACTTGCTCAGGAAATTTGCGCATGAGTAATTTATCACTCTCCAAAAGTGGCTCACACTCACTTCCATTTGCAATAACTGTATCGATTTTTTTTGTCAGAGTTTGCGCCGAAAGAAATTTTTTATATAAGGGAAAGCCACCACCACCGGCCCCAATAATACCAGCATCCATTGATTTTTTTATAAGATCATTTATAAAATTACTATTACTACTGTTATTACTGCTGTTACTATTATTACTACTATTAATACTATTATTACTCATACAATCCTAAAATAGCCATTACTCAAAACGCATCTACGTGAACGTACAAAGTGCCTTGCGGTTGTAACTCCCTCTCCTGTTGGAGAAGCAATGGTAAATGATGTTGGCCCTTCTCCTTCAAATGCAAGACCGGCCAATGCTGGACCATTTTTGACAAATATGGAAGTGTTCATCTTAACTGCCATCTTGTGCATATTTTCTATATTACGAGAATGAATAACTGCTGTATGTCTGCAACCTGCCTCTAAGTTATAAGCAAGTTCAATTGCTTCATCAATATTATTTACTCGTATAAGAGGAAGAATAGGCATTAACATTTCTGTTTTTGCAAATGGGTGATACTTTTCAGTCTCCACAAAAGCTAATCTAACAGCAGTATCAATTTGCAACCCAACTTCTCCTAAAATTAATTGAACATCTTTACCAACAAAGTTTTTATTTGGATGTCCACTTTCATCAATCAATAAGCGGGTCAATCTATTTCCATGAAATTGAGAAAGCTCATAAGCACCAGCTGACAATAGTGCTTTTTTCAGAGGATTAAATGCCTTCTCAGTAACTATTATCTCTTTTTCCAACACACAGATAATATTATTATCCATGCTTGCACTTGCAATAATATCTCTAGCGGCCTTTTCGATGTCTGCTGTTTCATCTACCACTACTGGAGGATTTCCTGGTCCTGCCGCTATAACTCTCTTCCCAGATTTCATTGCAACTTTAACTACTGCGGGTCCTCCAGTTACAACAAGTAATGCTATATCTGGATTAGTCATCAATTTCTGAGCAGAATCTATTGTTGGATTAATAATGGTTGTTAAAAGATTTGCAGGGCCACCCTCTGAAATAATTGCTCGATTAAGTAAAGATATTGTATACGCAGACGTTTTCTTGGCCGATGGATGCGGATTAAACACAACTGTATTTCCGCCAGCAAGCATTCCAATACCATTATTAATTATAGTTTCAGAGGGATTTGTACAAGGAGAGATACTTCCAATTACACCGTAAGGTGCTTGCTCAATTATGGTTAATCCATTATCTCCTGTAAAAGCTGTTGGATTTAAATCTTCTATCCCTGGTGTTTTATTAATGGCCAAAAGATTTTTTTTTATTTTATCATCGACTCTTCCAAGTCCTGTTTCATCTTTCGCCATTTGTGACAGACGAGAGACATCTTCTCTTGCATATTTTCTTATAGCAGAAATTATCTTTGATCTTTGCTCAAGAGATATCTCTTGATATTGCGAGAATGCTCGCTTTGAAGCGGCCACCGCCTCCTCAATGCTATTAAAACATCCCGTAGTAGTTGTTGAAGATGGGAAAGAAGAAGAAAAAGAAGAAGATAGTAAGGATGAAGGTAAGGTTGAAGAAGGAGGTAAGAGTGAAGAAGGAGCTGGTACAGGCGCTTTTTGTTGCGCTTGTTTTGCTCGATACTCTTCAACTACTCGACTAACAATATTATCAATTTGGGTTTCGTTTATTTTCATTTTTTAAACCCTTCTTTCATTCATTAGAGGATGATTTGGAATAACGAGTTTTTCCTTCAACATCCATGGTATCCACTATCGCTATTATTACTGCATCTACCGGTTTATTTTGAGTAACATCTGTTAATCTGGCCGAGCTTCCTGATGCAAGCAACACTATCTCATCAATTCCAGCTCCAACAGAATCGATAGCACAAATAACTCCTCCCTTAGATACTCCCTCAACATCTGCAGGTTGTACCAATAAGAGTTTGAGTCCATCCATTCTACCTTCTTTCTTAGTAGCAACTACAGTACCTACTACTTTTGCAATTTGCATAAGCAAAATCTCCTATTCTCAATATCCTCGATAATTCTCAATAATTTTCGATAATTCTTAATAATTCTTAATTAAGTCTTATTTTGTTTTAGTGGTAGCTGTTGTAGTAGCTGCGCGACCCAATGGTAAAACATCTTCAATATTTGTATGTGGACGTGGAATTACATGAACGGAAACTAACTCACCAACTTTTTCAGCGGCCCTTATACCGGCCTCAGTTGCGGCCTTTACTGCAGCAACATCTCCACGAATGATTGCAGTAGTAAGTCCTCCACCAACTTTCTCATAACCAACAAGTTCAACTTTAGCCGCCTTCAACATAGCATCAGCTGCTTCTACCATTGCTACAAAACCTCTAGTTTCAATCATACCTAAAGCGTCAGACATAGTTTTCTCCTTTTAGAAAGAACAAAATAAATAAAAAATAAAAATAAAAATAAAAAAACAATTATAAATAAATAACTACAGTGCACACGTTCGGATTTTATTTGGAATTTTTAAATATGACAATAATAATTACGAAGTAATTATAAATAAAAAACCGATCGATAAATAATATAAAAATATATATTTATCAATCGGTCTATTAAATTAATTAATCAAATTAATTAATCAAAAAATAAAATAAAATAAAAATTAAATTACACTATACCTTGGGCCATCATCGCACGAACAACTTTCATGAAACCTGCAATGTTAGCTCCCATAACGTAATTGCCTGGATGACCATGCTCATTTGCAGCATCAACACAACTCTTATGAATACTCTTCATAATGCCTTTCAATCTATTATCAACTTCTTCACGTGTCCAACCAAGTCTCATACTGTTTTGGCTCATTTCTAAACCAGAAGTAGCAACACCACCAGCATTAGCAGCTTTACCAGGAGCATACATAATTTTCTTATCTAAGAAAATTTCAACTGCATCTGGAGTAGATGGCATGTTTGCACCTTCAGAAATAACATATACGCCATTATTCATAAGATTTTGTGCATCTTTTGCGTTCAATTCATTTTGAGTAGCACTTGGGAAAGCACAATCTGCTTTATGGTTCCATAATGGGTTAAATGGTTTTGAAGAATCTAGTTTTGTATAAACTGCACTTCTATATTTATCAGCGTATTCTTTCATTCTTCCACGACGAACATTTTTAAGATCCATTACAAATTGTAATTTTTCACGATCAAAACCTTGCTCATCATAGATGTATCCATCAGAATCAGAAAGTGTCATTGGTTTTGCACCAAAGTCTAATAATTTTTCAACTGTATACTGAGCAACGTTTCCTGAACCTGATACTATACAACGTTTACCTGATAAAGTTTGATTTTTTGTTGCTAACATTTCTTGAGCAAAATAAACTGCACCGTAACCTGTAGCTTCTGGTCTAATTAAACTACCGCCCCAATCAAGACCTTTACCTGTTAAAACGCCTTCAAATTTGTTTGTAAGTTTTTTATACATACCAAACATAAAACCAATTTCACGTCCACCAACACCGATATCACCTGCTGGAACGTCAGTATCGGCACCAATATGACGGAAAAGTTCCATCATAAAGCTTTGACAAAATTTCATAACTTCATTATCTGATTTTCCTTTTGGATCAAAATCAGAACCACCTTTACCACCACCCATAGGAAGTGTAGTAAGTGAGTTTTTGAAAACTTGTTCAAATGCTAGGAATTTTAAGATACCTAAATTAACTGAAGGATGGAAACGAAGACCACCTTTATATGGTCCAATAGCAGAGTTCATCTCAATTCTAAAACCACGATTTACTTGAACGCCGCCTCTGTCATCAACCCATGGAACTCTAAAAGTAAGAACTCTTTCTGGTTCCATAATTCTTTCGAAAACTTTTGCTTTTCTTAATTCTGGATTTTTTTCAATAACTGAAGCAACTGATTCTGCAACTTCCATAACTGCTTGATGGAATTCTGGTTGACCTGGATCGCGAGATTCTAATAAAGATTTCACTTCATTAATTAACGAACTACTCATAAAAAAGACCTCCTAAAAAAATTAGTCAGTGAAAATAAACTGTAAAAAAATATTTAAAAACCTAAAACACCTAAACCTGTTTTTGTATCAATTTTAACAATTACAGGCGAAGATAATTTTATGTGACTAATAAATTTTGTTTCTTCTACTACCTCTAAAATATTCTTATTAAAATTACCATTAAGTTTATCCCATCTCAAGAAATCTTCTTGCTGGTAAACTGTAAAATAAATCACTCCCAGAGAAGTTATATTGTGGAAAAAATGTGTACCTTGAGAGGGATCAACCTTATAATTCTCAATCGATGCTTCAACTATCCCACCAACCAGCGAAATATCTTTCCACACTATAGGAATTCCCAATCTACTATCAGAAGAACCCCAACGTCCAGGACCAATTAGTAAATAACGTTGATTCTTTTCTTCAAATTTTGCATTAATTTCAGAGATCTCTTTTGCAATAGCCACTGTATCTCTAAAAGAAAAATTTTCCTTCTTTACAAAAACAACATCTCTTACATTTTGCAATATTCCACGTCCTAAGGCATTGGTAGAGTAAACTACGGCATTACTCACATCTTCCTTCGTTATCACTATATCCATATCTTCAATCCTATTTGCCATCGGTCGTATTTGAAGCAAAATAAATTCATTTGTATGATTTTTCTCAGTTTTAATATTGATCGCATACTCCAATTCAATATCACAACCTAATCCCTCTTTACCTATTTCCAAAATCGTAGAAATGAGTTCAGCAACAGGTAACATGTCATACTTCAAAATATTTGCAAATGTAAGAATTGGAGTTCCACGTTTAGAGGTTGTATCACTGATTTGATTGTCTTGAGCTACGTAAACACTCATCAGTGATTCATTAGCACCTTCACTAACAGCATCCACTACCAATCGCTTATGAAGATTAACATCATCATCAAGCCAAATCTCTTGATTACATTTGAATTTCTCCTGATTTATAACAGTGTTTTTACATTGAACTGTAAATCTTTTGCTATTTATACTACTTGTATTGTTTGTGCTGCAATTACTGTTATTATGATTACTAATATTATAATCTGAGATATTATTATCAATATAATCTGAACTTGTTATACCATTTCGACCTTCACTGGGCCTACAACTTCCCATTTTCAGAGCATAAAAATATTGTTGGGCATTTTTTAAAATCGAAGTTACATCATAAAATTGTGGTAATACTTGAGGATATTTTGGAGAAAAGCGGAGTGATTGTCCTCCATCGACCACAGTCTTTCCCAGGCCTAAAGCAATATGTGCTACTCCCTCTTCTGCTTTCATAAATGAAACTGGATAGAAGTTGTGTGATTGAGCGGTTCCTGAAATAGTAGGATAATAATAATCACCAAAGCGCTGTCCACAAAGTTCTTGAATACTAATGGCCATCTGTTCTTCTTCAGTTCTATGTCCTGTAGTTTTAGCAAAAGTACGTGGTGGTTTATAAAAAACTGAAGCATATATTAATTTTATGGCCCTTAAAAGCTGACGATGACATTCCTTAATATCACTATGATCATTAGGCAACATGTATGTTTTATAAATGCCTGCATATGGCTTAAATTGACTATCTTCTAAAAGTCCAGAAGAGCGAACCGCAAGTGGATAACGAGCATGTTCTAAAAATTCTAACAAATCTTCTTCGAGTGATGTAGGAAGTTTTGCTTCAACAAATCTGGAGGCAATAATCTCATCGCTACATTCTATTTTAATAAATTCTTCTAAATTATTTTCCTCTAAAAATTGGTCATAAATATCAGTGGTAATTACTAATGTTTTGGGAATAGTAACTTTTATATTGGAAAATTTTTTAAGTCTTTCAGTATTGTTTTCAATACACTTAAGCATAAAGGCAAGCCCTCTGGCCTTACCCCCCATTGAACCATTGCCAATCTTTAAAAACTCAGACTCAGGATAAAAACTATTGCGATCAAAATTTATTACTATACCCCGACGCTGTAAAATACGAACAGAATGAATACTATCAATTAAAAATTTTCTTATCTCCTGCACGCTTGAAAAATCTTCATATCTGGGATTTCGAACCTTTTGTGCTAACTCAAATTGTGATCGTGCTAGAAACCAAGTAGAAAAAGAGTGCCCTAAAACTGCTTGATGCTTAAGTGATTCATCAGGAACTTCGCTTAAAATTCTCTCCATCTCTACTAAATTGGCCGCCCTTGCCACCTCTGTGCCACTAGGCATGCGAAAAATATAATCACCAAATCCCAAATTATCTAAGAAAAATTGCCGAATCTCTTGTAAGAGAGTGGGTGAATTTTTATCTAAGAAAAATGCTTTAATTTTTTTTGCTTTTTCTCGATTTTTTTCCTCTGAGCTAAAAAGAAATGTTGGAAGATATGGTAACTCTTTTTTTATCTTTTTTAATAGGCTGATTCCTGCTTCATCATCAATTTCTCCACCTCTATTTTTAGGATACCTAATATCTGAAAAGAGGCCAAGCAAATATGGTTTAAATTTGTTGTATAGAGATAGTGCCTGTTCATAATTACTGGCCAATAATAATTTTGTTCTGGCCCTCAAATGTAACAATCGATGCTCATCATTTACTCCCTCTTCTAAAATATTTTGAGTCTGTTCAAAGATTGCTTCATAAATTAAAGGCAGTAGTGAAGAATAGTAGGTTGGAGAATCCTCCACTAAAATTAATACTTGTACATTTGCTTCCTCTGTATCATGAACAACATTCATTTTATCTTCTTGCCACTTTAGTATTGCCCACAATATGTTTCTATTTCCATGCCAAACAAATAATTTATCGATACTATTTTCAAATTGTGATAATTTTTCTGCATATTGAGTTAAACCTAGAGAACTTTGAACCAACAAAATAACCGCCATATCACGTTTGATTGAAAGCTGTTTTAACTCTGATCCAAATGATACTGCATCCATCTCCAAATATCTGGGCATAATTACAACAACATCAACTTCATACTTACTTACAATATCAAGGGCCCCTCTTATAGTAGAAACAATAGTAAAACGTGGAGGGTAAGTCATATTCATACCGCGATCACTGGCAAAAACATGTTCCATTAACCCCCCATCTTCTTCCATAATAAAAGCATCGTAGGGACTTGATACAATTAAAATCTCTTTTACTCTATAGGGCATTAAATTATGATATGTCTTGAAATTTGAATAAGAATGCATTTTAATTCACTCCTTAAAAAGGAATTTTAAACAGCTGTTGAAAGTTCAATGATTTTTAATATGGTTTCCGTTGACTTCAATAAATAATCAACCGATTGCCATTCAGTTACAGCATGAGCATTATCTCCACCGTAAAAAATGTTGGGAGTAGGAAGTCCCATTGCGGTCAAACCAGATCCATCCGTTCCTCCTCTTATGGGAGTAAATTCTAAATCTAATCCACATTCTTTAGTAGCATCTTTCAACAATTTCAAAGCTAGTGGCGCTTCTTCTAGTAATCTTTTTTTCATATTCCTATATGTTGGGATTATATTTAAATCAATTTTGGCCTCTGGATAAAGTTTGGCCACTTCTAAAATTATTCCCTCTACAATTTTTTTAAGGCCGATTAATTCTTCATCCTCAAAACTTCTAAACAATAATTTTAATTTCGCCTTGTCTACTGATGCTTCTACGACATGCGGGTGAATGTATGATTCATAATTTTCAGTGCTTTCAGGAGACATGTGTAGAGGTAAGCGATTTACAATGGCGGTTACTACTTTCACAGCATTTATCATAATATTTTTTGCTTTACCTGGATGAATATTTTTTCCTTGAATAATTATTTCGGCAGCATCAGCACTGAATGTCTCCATATTAATAGTAAAACCACCATCCACTGTATAGGCAAAATCAGAATCAAATTTCTTTATATCAAAATTTATTACACCTTTGCCGATTTCTTCATCAGGAGTAAAAGCAATTCTTAAATCTCCATGAGGAATTTGAGGATGTTTTTGTAAATACTCTAAGGCCACCATGATTGCTGCAATTCCTGCTTTATCATCACTTCCAAGTAAGGTTGTTCCATCACTAGTAATTATTGTGTGTTTAATACATTTTCTTAGATATTTCGATTCACTTTCTTTAATCACTTCACCACTTTTTAATGTTATATCTCCTCCTTCGTAACATCTGATAATTGAGGGATTAACATTTTTACCACTTACCTCGCAAGATGTATCAAGATGAGCTATGAAACCTATTTTGGGAATTTTAGAACTTTTTAAATTTGATGGAAGGTGTGCCATCACAATACATTTATCATCTACGTGAGCATTACTAATACCTAGTTCTTTTAATTCGCTTACCAATAAATTAGCTAGATCAAATTGAATTTTCGTACTAGGTTCAATTGCAGAATCTGCATCAGAGGTAGTATCAATTTTTACATATTTTAAAAAACGTTCTTCAATCTTCTCTTTCATTTTATCTTTAATTAAGTTATTAAAAATTTCTGAGCAATTTAAACAATTATTTTTCACAAAAAACTCCTTGTTTATTTTCATTCATACATATTTATTATTTTCAGTATATTCTTGATATAAATACTTTTATTAAGAAATAGCAATTGGAAATAAAATTTTCCCTAAAATGTCTGCGAAATATCATAGAATTTAAATATTAATTTGAAGGACATATCTAATCAATTTGCTACCAACAAATATTTTTTTAATGCTATAATAATTTGAGCATATACTAATATATACTATACATAAATTGTGAATGTAAAAATTTGTAGAGGAATATCGAAGTGTCTCAAACACAAACACAAACACAATCACAACAGCAGGGAGCAAAAAAAGCAGATGCGATTTTATACATCGGAGAGGATGAGCGCTATTGGTCTCAAATACAAGATAGGCTAAAAGATTTATCAAAAGGTAAATCTTTTGATTTTCAAATGGACAGTCTAACAACTTTTGTTGATTTTGTATGGTTTATATTAAAAATAATAAAAATTGCCCCTAAAGTTATATATCTTGATTTTACTACCAATCCACTATTCACCTTGAAAGTTGGAAGAATATTAAGAAGATTAACTCCTGTTAAAGATATTATTATTATTGGTCTATTTGATCAAAATGCTGATATGGCATTAATGAAAGAATCAGGCATTGCCGGTATTTGTATTAATCATATTAAAGGAATCGAGATTCATGATGTTGCATTTGATGCACTTGTCTTGATGTTTCCCAAAGAAAATACCAAATGCCAATTTGCCTCTGCCAATAGAAAACAAAATCTAGACATGGTTGAAATAGTTCGAGTAGGTTATGTTACAGTTGATTATATACATATTGAAGGAAACACTCCTCTCGAAGATAACGAATACTTAACTTTTGATACAAAATTTTTTGATCGTTTTATTTTTTCTAAATCATATCAAGTTAAAAAAAAGGGACAAAACGGATTATTTTATGATTTTGATAATTTTTATCATTTTGCCTATTCATATTTAGAACCATTACCGCCTCCGGCGGCCAATGAACCTCCTGAAGTACAAAAATCCAAAGAGAAGCAAAGAAATTTAGAAATACAGGAGATGAAGCAACGACAGATCGATTGGATTAACGTTAATATTGGAAAAGTCCTACC